>JAZUOF010000052.1:0-14497 GCA_045604565.1 Faecousia sp. | reverse complement strand
CTTAGCCTTGGAAGTGTAGAAACCGGTGCACTCCAGAACGACGTCTACGTCCAGCTCGCCCCAGGGCAGCTCAGCAGCGTTAGCCTTTGCGTAGATGGTGATCTTCTTGCCGTCGACAACGATGTTGTCCTCGCCAGCCTCAACAGTATGCGTACCGAAGGGAGCAGCGTAAGCGCCCTGGGTGGAGTCATACTTCAGCAGGTGAGCCAGCATCTTGGGAGAGGTCAGGTCGTTGATGGCAACAACTTCAAAACCCTCTGCGCCGAACATCTGACGGAAAGCCAGACGGCCGATACGACCAAAACCGTTAATAGCAACTTTTACAGACATGGTATTTTCCTCCGTTTTTATTGCTGCATTACGCAGCATTATTTCACTATGTTATCTTTCCGGGGAAATTCCCCAGACCCGATTCATTATACAATATTTCCCCGCTATTGTAAAGTAGGGGATGTGCAAAAATATAGGGATTTTCCCGAATGAAATTAGGCTAAATCACGAAAAACCCTGTAAAAAACTGCGCAAGGGATGCTGATGTGGTGGAAAAGAAGCCCTGGAATGCCCCGGCCTTGCCGCCGCCTCTGCCGCACAGGTTTTGGGACGCCTCAGCGCCCAGAGGACGCACATCACAGGTTCTGCTTGCCAGACACAAATGGTATCCCCGGTCATCCGACCCGGTATAGACCGCCGCCACACCCGTACACACCTGGCAGATTGCCTCCGCCAATTCCCGTACGCCGCCCGGAGTGATATCCGGTTCAAAATGCAGGATATTTTCCCGGCCCACGCACTTTTCCGCAATTGCCGCAAACACCTGCTTTTGCAAAGCGGCTGCCCGCAGTTTTTCCCGGGAGAGCGCGTCGCTGATGGTTCTTGCCGCCTCGCCGGTTTCCAGCACTTTCGCAGAGAAGATGTGGGATACCTGCCTGTTTTCTTCATAAACCCGGCACAGATACTCATAAGCCCGTTTTCCGCAGAGCATTTCCAGCCGCACACCTTCGTGGAATTTCGTGCAGGAAAGAATTTTAATCAGACCCACTTCTCCGGTCTGCCTCACGTGCACACCGCAGCAGGCGCACCGATCGTATTGGGGAATCTCCACAATCCGCACCGGCCAGGGCAGGGCGCGTTTGGTGCGGTAGGCGATTTGAGAAAGCTCTTCCGGCATCGGGTACCAGCAGCGCAGAGGCCGGTTTTCCCATACTGCCTGATTGGCAAGATACTCCAGCTCCGCCAGAGCCTCCCCGGGAATCGGGCCGTCAAAATCCACTTCCATCGCCTGTCTGCCCACGTGGAAACCCACATTGTGATAGCCATACCGGGCATAAATCAAGCCGGAGAGAATGTGCTCGCCGGTATGCTGCTGCATCAAATCAAAACGGCGCTCCCAGTCAATCGTTCCCTGCACCCTTTCCCCTACGGGAAGCGCCCGGTCGCACAGGTGCAAAATTCTTCCGTTCTTCTCCTGTACATCCAGCACGTTGGCCTGGCCCAATGTGCCCCTGTCACAGGCCTGACCGCCCCCTTCCGGATAAAAGGCAGTGGCATCCAGTTCCACCAAAAATCCTTTTTCCCCTTGGGCGCAGCCCGTTACGCAGGCCGAAAAGCTCTGCAAGTGAGAATCTTCATAAAAAAGCTTTCGTACTTCCATCGTCCATCCCTTACTTTCCGCAGGAAAATTTCCTTTATTCTACCATAAACCCGGTGTATTTGCAACGATGACAGGAACTTGTCGAGGAGTTTGTTTGGCTAAAGACTCCCTTTCGTGTTTTTTCTGAAAAGAACAGGCATAAAATGGGTATCACATACCTATGAGGGGGTCCAGTTATGCAGTGTCAAAAGCTAAAAACCTATATGGAAACGGGACGGGTAGCCTTTTTACCTGCCCGTGCCATCCAACCCAATCCGTCCCAACCCCGTTCTGTTTTTCGGGAAGAATCTTTGTGGGAGCTGGCGGAGAGCATCCGTCAGCACGGCATATTGCAGCCCCTTTCCGTTCGGCGGGTGGGGACAAGCTATGAGCTGATTGCGGGGGAACGGCGTCTTCGCGCGGCAAAAATGGCCAATCTGTCGGAAATTCCCTGCATCGTAATGACTATGGATGACAAGGAATCCGGAATGGCGGCGCTGGTGGAAAATCTGCAGAGGCAGGATCTGGATTTTATCGAAGAGGCAAGAGGCATCAGCCGGTTGATGGAGCAGTGGTCCATGAGCCAGGAGCAAACCGCCAAGGTCATTGGAAAAAGCCAAAGCGCCGTTGCCAATAAATTGCGGCTTCTACGCCATTCCCCGGCTGTTCTGGATGCTTTGCGGGAAGCCAATCTCACGGAGCGCCACGCCCGGGCGCTGCTGAAGCTGTCTGAGGAGAGTCAAAAATTGCAGGTCATTGCCGCAATCGTCCGACTGGACCTGAATGTGGCCCGGACGGAACAGTACATCAATGACCTGCTGCACACCCCCCAGAAGAAACCGCACCGGGCGGATGTGGGAATATTTTTGAAAAACGTGACGCAAACGCTGTCCAAAATTCAAAAAGCGGGAATTCCGGCAGTATCCGAGCGTCGGGAAACAGACAGTCAGATTGTGCTGACCATCACCATTCCAAAGGGGTAAGAGAAGCCTTCGCCAGAGCCACATAGTGCTGTGCGCTCTGCATTTGCGCTGCGCGTTCCTCATCGGTAAGCTGTTTTACGATTTTCGCAGGACTGCCCAACAGAACAGACCCTTCCGGCGCCACAGTTTTGCCTGTAACCAGCGCACCGGCGCCCACCAGACAGCCATCTGCCAGCACCGCGCCGTTCAAAAGAATCGCGCCCATGCCGATGATACAGCCATCCCCTACCGTACAGCCGTGGACGATTGCGCCGTGACCGACGGTGCAATTCCTGCCCACTGTGGTTTTGCCGTGGAGTACGCAGTTGTCCTGTATATTGGACCCTTCGCCCACCTGGATTGCGCCGTTATCTCCCCGCAAAACCGCCCCGTACCAAATGTTGACATCTTCTCCCAGGGTGACTTCGCCGACCACGGTGGCTCCCGGCGCCATATAAACCGTTTCTTTCATATTTGTCATCTCCTTTTTAAAAAAGGATACCACGTCTGAAGGGAAAAAACAAGAGTATCCCCCGGTTACCCACGCAAACCCTATTCCGGATGGGATGCAGGCGTTTCCTAAAGGCGGATTTTAACACAATTTACGGGCGTGTTGCAAAAAGTGCAACACGCCCGTATTGTTATCCTCATCCACAGGCGGCAAGCCGTCATCTGGCAAAGGTTTCCTACTTTATTCCAGTTCAAACGCGCCGGTATAGAGCTGATAATAGGTGCCCTTCAGGGCAATCAGATCCTCGTGGGTGCCACGCTCGATGATTCGTCCCTGGTCCAACACCATAATGCAGTCGGAATTCATAACCGTAGAAAGCCGGTGGGCAATCACGAAGGTGGTGCGGCCCTTCATCAGCGCGTCCATACCCTTCTGCACCAGCACCTCTGTGCGGGTATCAATGGAGGAGGTAGCCTCATCCAGAATCATAACGGGAGGATCTGCCACCGCCGCCCGGGCAATGGCAATCAACTGCCGCTGACCCTGTGAAAGATTCGCGCCGTTGCCGGTGAGCATAGTATCGTAGCCATCGGGCAGCCGGGTGATGAAATCGTGGGCATTGGCCAGCTTTGCCGCCCGAATACAATCCTCATCGCTGGCATCCAGCTTGCCGTAACGGATATTGTCCATTACCGTACCGGTAAACAGGTTGGTATCCTGCAATACGATACCCAGGCTGCGCCGCAAATCCGCCTTGGCAATTTTGTTGATATTGATGCCGTCATAGCGAATTTTGCCGTCCTCAATATCGTAAAAGCGGTTAATCAGGTTGGTAATGGTGGTCTTGCCTGCGCCGGTTGCGCCCACAAATGCCACTTTCTGACCGGGATGGGCGTACAGGCTCACATCGTGAAGAACCGTTTTTTCCGGCACATAGCCAAAATCCACGCCCTCCATCACAATATCGCCCTTCAGCTGGGTATACGTCACACTTCCGTCCGCCTGATGGGGATGCCGCCACGCCCAGCAGCCGGTGCGCTCAGCACATTCTGTGATACTGCCATCCGGCTCAATTTGGGCGTTGACCAGCGTGACATAGCCATTATCTGCTTCCGGTTCTTCGTCCATCAGCTCAAAAATGCGCTCCGCGCCCGCCAAAGCCATAACAATGGCGTTGATCTGATTGCTGACCTGAGAAATCGGCTGATTGAACGTCCGGGACAGGAGCATAAAGGTCATCAGGTTGCCCAAAGTCAGCAGCTCGCCGCCGGACGTAACGGCAATCGTGCCGCCCACAATGGCCAGAACCGCATACTGGATATATCCCAGGTTGTTATTCAGCGGGCCCATCAGGTTGGACAGCTTGCCTGCGGTATAGGCATTCCTGCAAAGCTCTTCGTTGAGCCGGTCAAAGGTTTCCTTGCTGGCATCCTCGTGGTTAAAGACCTTAACCACCTTCTGACCGTTAATCATCTCCTCCACGTGACCGTTCAGCGCGCCCAAAGAGCGCTGCTGGCCCACAAAATACTTGGCAGCGCTGCCTACCACCTTAACAGTAATCAGCAAAATACAGGTCACGGTAACCAAAATGACACAAGTCAGAATCCAGGAGGCTCTGAGCATTGCGGCAAAGACCACCACCAGGGTGATAATGGAAGACGCACACTGGGGAATGGACTGGGAAATCATCTGCCGGAGCGTATCCACGTCACTGGTGTAGCGGGACATAATATTGCCGGCCGTATTGGTATCGAAGTAGCGCAGGGGCAGTTTTTGCATTTTGGTAAACAGCTCATCCCGAATGACCTTCTGGGAGCCCTGGCTGACAGATACCATTAAAAACTGGAACAAAAACGAAGCGATCATACTGGCGGCAAAAATGCATCCGATGCGGATCAGATAATTGGCAAGAGAGGTAAAGTCCGCAGAGCCGGATTCCACCATGGGCAAAATAAAATCATCCACCAGGTCGCCGAGCGCTTCACTGCTGGTAATCTGGGCAACAGCGGTAATCACGATGCAAATCAGCACTACCAGCAAAACGAAGGCATACTTACGCATATAACCCAGCAGACGCAGAAGGGTTTTGCCGGGATTTTTTGCCTTGCGGCCATCGCCGCGCATTCTTACAGGAGGCATATCTTCTTCAGCTTCCGGTTTTCGGTCGCTTACTCTCCTTTCTTCTGAGATTCATAAACTTCCCGGTAAATCACAGAATTTGCCATAAGCTCCTCGTGGGTGCCCACATCTGTAACCGTACCGTTTTCCATAACCACAATCATATCCGCATCCTGCACAGATGCCACACGCTGCGCAATGATCAGCTTGGTGGTGTTGGGAATTTCCTCCCGGAACGCCTTGCGGATCACCGCATCGGTGTGGGTATCCACCGCCGAGGTGGAGTCATCCAAAATCAGAATTTTCGGTTTTTTCAGCAGAGCGCGGGCAATGCACAGTCTTTGCTTCTGACCGCCGGACACATTGGTGCCGCCCTGTTCAATATGGGTGTCGTACCCATCGGGGAAAGACATAATAAAATCGTGGGCGCAGGCCAGACGGCAGGCGTGTTCCATTTCTTCCTGGGTGGCATCCGGGTTGCCCCAGCGCAGGTTTTCCTGAATCGTGCCGGAAAACAGCACATTTTTCTGCAAAACCATCGCCACATTATCCCGCAGCGCCTTCAGTTCATATTCCCGAACATCCCGTCCGCCGACTCGCACCGTACCCTTGCTCACATCGTACAGCCGGGGAATCAGCTGCACCAAGGAAGATTTGCCGGAGCCGGTGCCGCCTAAAATTCCCACGGTGGCGCCGCTGGGGATGTGCAGCGTAATCTCTTGCAGTACATCCCGCTTGGCGTTGGCGGAATACCGGAAGGATACGTTTTCAAAATCCACAGAGCCGTCGGGAATTTCCGTTACGGCATTTTCCGCCGGATCGGTCAGGTTGGGTTCTTCCGTCAGAATTTCATAGCAGCGCTTCATAGGCGCCCGGCTCATGGTCAGCATTACAAAGACCATACTGAACATCATCAGAGAAGACAGAATCTGGGTTGTGTAGGTAAACATAGAGCTGAGCTGACCGGTGGTCAGACCCAGTTCGGGATTGTTACCGGAGGCGATCACCATATTGGCGCCTATCCAGGAGATGGCCAGCATGCAGCCATATACGCAAAGCTGCATAATCGGACTGTTCAGCGCTATAATCCGTTCTGCCTTGCAAAAGTCCTTATAAATCGCTCCGGAAATTTCCGTGAACTTACTGACCTCCTTCTCCTCCCGGACGAAGGATTTTACCACCCGGATACCGTGGATGTTCTCCTGCACCGTATTGTTCAGCTTGTCATAAGTTTTGAATACCCGGTCAAAAATCCGGAATACAAAGGGCACCAGCACCACAAGGGCCACAATCAGCACAGGCAGCGCCACACAGTACACCAGACTCAGCTGCACATCAATCCGCATTGCCGAAACCATTGCCAGAATCAGCATCATCGGACTGCGGATGGCCATACGGATCATCATCTGAAAGGTCATCTGCAGATTGGCAACATCAGATGTGAGCCGGGTTACAATGGACGCAGTGGAAAATTTATCAATGTTACTGAAGCTAAACGTCTGCACCCGGTGGTACATATCATGGCGCAGGTTTTTGGCAAAGCCGGTACCGGCCTTAGAGGCCATAAAGGCTGATGCGCCGCCGAACATCAACGATGCCAGCGCGCATAAAACCAGCAAAATGGATTTTTCTGCCACATAAGCCATATTCTGTAAGGTAATGCCGTAATCGTACAAATCCGCCATTACCAATGGAATCAGCACTTCCATCGTCACTTCCCCCACCATACACAGGGGGCTGAGCAACGCCGGCCACTTATATTCCCGAATACATCGGGCCAATCGTTTGATCATAGGTTTCTTCCTCCCAGGTTCTGCGTACTTCATTATTTTTCTATTCTATCACAGCATTTTCCATTTGCAACCGATGAAAAAAAGTTTACAATCTTATCACAAAATTTACGGATGATAACTTATAAATTATTGCAATTTTCATAACAATATGATAGAATTTCCCCGTACCGGGACTTACCCGGGGAAAGGAATGATCTTCTTGGTCACAATTACTGCATTGTACGACTTAAGCCACACCCTCGCCAGCGACTATTTGGAACAGTTCCAATATCCGTGGGAGGCATTGAAGGGGATCTCCGACATGATCGTTGCTTTGGGCGAATCCTTGGATTGCCGCGAATATGATCAGGTATCCCCCCAAGTGTGGATACACAAGACTGCCAAAATCGCTCCTACCGCCTATTTGGGCGCGCCGTGCATTATCGGCGAAAACACAGAAGTCCGTCACGGCGCTTTCGTCCGGGGATCTGCCCTGGTAGGCAAATCCTGTGTGGTGGGCAACTCCGTGGAGCTAAAAAACGTGATCCTGTTCGATAACGTTCAGGTGCCCCACTACAACTACGTGGGCGACAGCATCCTGGGCTATAAGGCGCATATGGGCGCAGGTTCCATCACCTCCAACGTGAAAGCAGACAAAAGTCTTGTAACCATTCATACCGAAGAACCGATTTTCACAGGCATTAAGAAGGTTGGCGCTATGTTGGGCGACTATGCAGACATCGGCTGCAACAGCGTGCTCAATCCCGGCACCGTCATTGGGCGTAACTCCAATGTGTACCCCACCTCCTGCGTACGCGGCGTTGTTCCGGAGAACAGCATCTGGAAAACCGGCGGAGTCATCGTAGCCAAAATTCAACGTTAAAGAAGGATTGTTTATGGGAAAATATTTCGGAACAGACGGCTTCCGCGGAGAAGCCAATGCCGTCCTGACTGCTGACCATGCTTATAAGGTCGGCCGTTTTCTGGGCTGGTACTACACGCAAATGAAGCGTCAGGCAAACATCTCTGAGCCTGCGCGCATTGTCATCGGTAAGGATACCCGCCGCTCCAGCTATATGTTTGAGTATGCGCTGGCTGCCGGCATGACCGCCTCCGGCGCAGATGCCTACCTGCTGCACGTAACTACCACCCCCTCTGTGGCCTATGTGACCAGAACCGACAGCTTTGACTGCGGCGTTATGATCTCCGCCAGCCACAATCCCTACTACGACAACGGCATCAAGCTGCTGAACAACCAGGGCGAAAAGATGGATGAGACCACCATTTCCTATGTGGAGGACTATCTGGACGGCAAGCTGGAGCTATTCGGTCAGAAGTATGACGAGCTGCCTTTTGCCATGGGCGCAGAGATTGGCCGTACAGTAGACTATGCTGCCGGCCGTAACCGCTATATGGGTTACCTGCTCTCCCTGGGCCGCTACTCCTTCAAGGGCATCAAGGTGGGTCTGGACTGCGCCAACGGCGCTTCCTGGGCCATTGCCAAGAGTGTTTTTGAAGCGCTGGGCGCAAAAACTTACATTATTAACGCCGAGCCGGACGGCACGAACATTAACCGGGATGCCGGCTCTACCCATATCGAAGGACTGCAAAAGCTGGTGCGCGAGCAGGGTCTGGACGTAGGCTTTGCCTACGACGGCGACGCCGACCGCTGCCTGTGCGTGGATGAAAAGGGCGAAGTGGTTACCGGCGACCATATTCTGTACCTGCTTGGCTGTTATATGAAGAAAAACGGCCAGCTGGACAACAATACCGTGGTCACCACCGTAATGTCCAATTTCGGCCTTTATAAGGCATTGGAAAATCAGGGAATCGGCTATGCCAAAACCAAGGTCGGTGACAAGTACGTATATGAGTATATGGTGCAGAACGGCTGCCGCGTGGGCGGTGAGCAGAGCGGCCATATTATTATCTCCAAGTACGCCACAACCGGCGACGGCATCCTGACCAGTCTGAAGGTTATGGAAGTAATGCTTGCCAACAAGGTAAAGCTTAGTGAGCTGTACAAAGACCTGACCATCTATCCCCAGGTGTTGAAAAACGTCCGGGTAAAGGATAAGCCTGCCGCTCAGAACGATCCCAAGGTGCAGGCCGCCGTTGCGGATGTCGCCGCGGCTTTGGGTGACACCGGCCGCATTTTGGTCCGGGAGTCCGGCACAGAGCCTGTCATTCGGGTTATGGTGGAAGCTCCCACCGCAGCGGAATGTCAGAAGTATGTGGACCAGGGGGTAGAAACCATTTGCGCCCAGGGACACGCACGTGTATAAGAATAAAGCCGCTCCCCGGAGTTTTGCAAAACCCCGGGGAGCATTTGTTATAAGCTGTGCAGAATATACACGTTTGTCCTTGCAATCCGTAAGGACTTTAGGCAAAAAACGTTCTTTGCAAAAACCGATTCAAGTGTTTAGGCATTCTTGTTCTGTTGGATGTATCATTTTACTTATTTGTCTTGCACGGCTTAGGGCGTAAAATTCAAACGTCGTTACCAGCCAATGTTTTCCAGTTCGCTTTGACAATCGCCGCAAATCTTTATTTCCTCACCGAAGACGGATTTGGTGGCGCATATCTTTTCTTCGCCACAGAAGTCACAGGTGGCCTTTTGGCCGCAGGCAGTCAGCATGGACAGCAAAAGCGTGCCAGCAGCAATGGTAGCAATAATTTTCTTTTTCATAATAATTTCCCCTTTTAATTGTTATTTTTTGTTAGATGCGTGGAATCATGTAACCCCATAATTTCAGATCTTTTTTGATATTGGAGATTTTACTCTTCGCTTCTTCTCTGGAGCTGCGAATTCGCTTTGATGTGTTTTCCTTATCAAAAATTGTCTTCACAGGGGTTGATACCCTCTCATGCTGGGGGTACGAAGAGAAAGTTGGCCTTGATGACTGATACATCCGTGAATCATCATTCCTTGTAAAGTGAATATGAAGCATAACAAAAAGGATTCTCAACATAACGACTGCAACTAACAAGGAGACAGCAATGACAAAAAATATCGAACCGACAGCGACTGCAATCGCTGCCAATATCCACCGAAGTGTCTTGGGTGAATTATAATTAAACTGACTCTCAAGTTCTAACAATTCTAAATTATAAAGAATCCGTTCCTGTTCTTTCCATTGCCTTTGGAGCTTAAGTGGATTCGCACAATTGTCATAAGGACGGACAAGCGGTTTCTCCTTGGATCTTTCCATGTGGTCTATCAGAAAGTCTTTCAGTTGCAGCATTTCCTCCTGCTGGCTAAGCAATTCGTCAAGCAACGTTTGCTTTGGCTTTGTTGCCAGGTAATGAAGGCATTTATGCATCAATGAACATACCCCGCATAATACTAAGCCACCAGCTAAAGCAAACATTGTTGCAGGAAATATTGCGGCCCATTGGTCATATCGATTACTTGAGTAATGATAGCCATATAGCATTGCGCAAACAATAATTGCTGCATAGATGCACCCAAAAACAATGTGCAGCGCCATTGGCTTTTTAAGCTCAGATTTGATTGCCAAGGTGCGATCATAGCAGGCATTATACTTTGCCTGTATGCTGCTATTTGTTTCCGTCGCTATCATTTTTTCCACGCTTCGATTATCCTTTCAGTTCGTTTTAAAAGCTGTTTCGTCCAGCGCCAATACCACCAATGTCACTGATATAGAACAATTTTTTATTGTCTGTCCTTCCTCGTTATATTTCTCGTCATTCCACAACAATCTGGTATGTTTCTGTCCCATCCGGTTGTGTATTCACCTGTACAACAACTGCGCTTGTATAGCTATATTCCAAATCCTCGCACATTTTTGCATCCTCAGGCGCAAACCCGTACCATTCCTCCAAAGGTGCGTCATACTCTGGCTGATACCACACATAATCTCCATACTCAAACCGTTTTTCTACAAAGGAATAGTCTTCAAAAACGATCCCATATGCATTGCAGCCTTTGTCATAAACTTCCGCTATCAGGTACATTGAGAAATACATTTCTGTAAAAGCAACATCTGTGTAATACACGCCATTTTCATACCAAATGAACTCTGGCATCGCATCGTTAGAAAATGTTCTTCCAAACAGTCTCTGTGCAGTTGCCTGAAGTGCAGCCTCTGGCACCGCATCCAACCACGGATCGCCCGGCCCCCATCCAATATGGGTATCGGCATACAAAAAAGCAACATCAAACATATCTTCTTCTTTTATGGGAATCCCACCCATTTCGGAGAACATATGCAAAAATTTATTTAACCGTATACGCTCTTCAAGAGACAGTTGAGAATATATATCTTCTCGGGTTCCAGTCTCGTCTACCTCATACAATATGTCTGTACGATAAGTTACATTTGAACCTTCCGAGGTTTCTGCCATTTCACTAAGGCACTTAGACCGACCATAAAGTGTTATTTGCTTTTCTGTTCCTTTAAAAGCCCCATCCATGATCTCCGGATTGGCATCTATACGAATTGTTCCGGTTAAATTTATGCATCCCGTAAAAGCCCAATCCATTTCCTTGACAGTAGCCGGTATCGCCTCCACAGTATGCAAAGCGTAGGTTCTGTTAAATGCAGAGGAAATATTAGTCAATCCATAAGGTAGCACCGGTGTCTTCAGCAAAGAAGTGCAAGTCTCGAAGCACGCTTGAATTGTAACAACAGAAGCCGGAATTTCTGGTGCCTGAGTCATATTCTGGCATCTATAAAAGCATAATTCCATGCTCTTTACTGGCTCACTACATATACTTGCTAGTATTTCGCCATATCTTTCCCTGCTACGGTCTATGACCGTAACACACCATCCATTCAAGTTCTTATCAGGGCCAAAGCTATGAACATAATATCCGTCTGTTTCGGTTAAAACACGTTCCAAAAGCACTTCCGAATTAAATGCGTATTCATATCCGGCAATTGGATCGCGGAATATATCACCGGTTTCCGGGGTCTCGGGGAAAGGCTTTCCGGCAGTAAGAACCTCTCCGGTCTTGGCAACTGTATATTGACAATCCTGAGGTATCAGCACCACAACATTCTCCGGTTCTGTAGGCCGTTCTTGTTCCTGGGATACAGAGCCTCGGTTTTCCTCTCCTGATAATCCGTCATTCAAGGCTATAACCACCGGAGGTGTAACAGCTATCAACGCTGCGACAACTGCTCCAATTACTTTAGTCACAAGGGGCAGTGCCGCAATTTTTGCGCTGATACCGGTCGCCACCCCGGTGGCGGTCGCGGCAGATGTAGCCGCAGCACCTGCAGCTGCGGCGCCTGTCCCACCTGCCGCTATGGAAACACCGGTAGTAGCAATAATACCTTCTACAGCCGTAACTGTTGCCTCCACAGACATAGCCTCCTGCATTCCCTTGAACAACCAAGCAAACAGGGGGAATAGTGCCACAGAGTGCAGACGAATATCGTGCTTTTTCTCGTATGCCTCTACTGTTTTCTGCATAGCTTTTCTGCCACGGTTCAGGCGAGTATTGGCGGTATTCAATGGTACGCCCTGTGCCTGCGCGATCTGCCGCAAAGACAAACCGTCAAGGTAGAACATGATCAGTGCAGCACTTTGTACATCCGGCAGCTCATTCATCAGTTCGTGGATGGTCTGCTTGAATTCTTTTTCATCCAATGCCGCGTCCGGGATAAACGCTGTATTTCTCTCCTCCAGAGTCTCAAATGTGGAGAATCCGTCTTCCGCCTCTTCCACAAGAGTCTCATGCAGTACCTCTTTCCGTCTGTAATGGCGAGTACATTGATGATGTGCAATTGTTTTTAGCCAGGATGCAAATGCCGCCGGATCCTGAAGCTTATCAATCGTCTTGATTACTTCCACAAAGGTTTCCTGCACAATGTCCTCAGACAAGCTCCGGTCCCTTGTAACGCGCATTGCTACATTATAAACCTCCTGGTGATACTGCTCAAACAGCACTCCAAAAGCATTCGCATCGCCTTTCTTTGCCTTAAGAATAACTTTTGATATCTCTTCTTTATTCATAACCGTCTCCCTAAAGGTTTTTTATATTTTACATCATTCAATCCGTTATGTAAAGACCGCGCAAAGGTTCTTGTGTTGGCTCTCTTCTAATCATTCAATAAACTCGATATACACCTCGTCTACCTCAAAATCGCGCTCTAAGGCTTTGAGCGTATCATCAATATCTGTAATCGCTCCCTTACCTATACCTTTTTCCGATCGTAGTTCCAGCGTTCCATCTAATTGCAACACAAGATCCTCGAACTCCACAGGCAAGTATACTGTTTCCTTGTGCTCCCACACAGTATTTTTTTCAAAACAAATATATATTTGCAAAAGATTATGGTCAGCATTCCTGGAGTACGGTTTTCCAATCAGAAAGTAGGTTTTGTAATAGCGCAAAGAAGAACTGCTTTCTGGATATACCTCATCCTTCAGTTTCCACAAAAGCTCGGAAATAATCTCGCAAATCCGGTCCGCTGGTAGCAGATCACAATCCATCACAACCCACGCCTCATTGCAATTTACATATTCCCCTAGCATCACAGCAGCATCTCCTTTAATTCATAGTTGTTTCCGTAGTCAAATATTCTTCAGCCTCACGCTTATGTAAATAGCATTGGTACAGACCATAGGCACAATAAACCACAGGAGCATATACAAGAATAAAGATCGCTACCACAAAACCAAAAGCTGCACCCACAAGATCAAAAAAGAAAAATGGAACAATGCTCCATCCCATTTTAACCAATTTCCATACGCCTTTGAGAATCGTAAGCGGACAAGAAACCAGTGTTGCAATCCAGCCGGCAGCCCCAACCACATCTACCAGTGTTGCAAGAATCGGAATACCTGCAACAGATTTATAAATTAGCAAACAGATTGATGGGAGAATGGCAAGGAGCGCGCAAATCAATTTAATCCGGAACTTGAAACATTCCCTTTCATATACCTTCTGCGCATGTGTTTTATCGGTCAGATTCAGCTTATCAAACAGGGTAACTTTTTGCTTTTCCATTTTTACTACCTCTTTTAGTTTTTTTGCCGGTTTCCGGCTTCTATTGTATAGGGGGAATAGAAAAGCAAAATATTTCACAAATTACAAAAAATTATAAATATTTTTTCCACATTTACGCAAGTGCGTATATTCCTTTGCGCAAATATTTTTACCATATCCCTGAGGTGATGATCTATGAGCGTCAAGGATGCAGTAGCAGAACGTTTTATGGAGCTGTGCAAAGAAAAGGGTATCCGGATTAACAAATTGGCCACCATTCCGGGGTAACTCCCTCTACCGCCTACAGTATAATGAATCTCACCTGACGGAATATCTCCATCACAACCATCAAAAAGTTCTGCGACGAGCTGGATATCACATTGGGAGAATTTTTCTCCGCCCCATCCTTTGATGAACTGGAGCAAAAAAGAGCGGGTTGCAGTCATTTTGCAACCCGCCCCTTGTTCAGAGTGTCAAACAGCACGCTTTTGATAAATTAGAAAACCCCACTGCCTTGGCAGTGGGGGTTTTCTTTGGAATAAAAAAGAAAAGAGGGAGAAAAGAGGATTTTGCGGACAGAACGGCGCGGGTCCCGGCTTCCGC
>JAZUOF010000051.1:0-2024 GCA_045604565.1 Faecousia sp. | reverse complement strand
ACTTTTAACCAGCTCGTTCGTTTTGGCCGTAAGCAGGTGACCTACAAGTCCACCGCTCCCGCTCTGCAGAGAGGTCTCAACACCCTTGAGAACAAGGCTACCAACCTGTCCTCCCCCCAGAAGCGTGGCGTCTGCACCCCTGTTCGTACCACCAGCCCGAAGAAGCCGAACTCCGCTCTGCGTAAGATCGCCCGTGTGCGTCTGACAAACGGTATGGAAGTTTCCGCTTACATTCCCGGCGTAGGTCACAATCTGCAGGAGCACTCTGTGGTTCTGATCCGTGGCGGTCGTGTTAAGGACCTTCCCGGTGTGCGTTACCACATCATCCGCGGCACCTTGGATACTCAGGGTGTGCAGAACCGGATGCAGTCCCGCTCCAAGTACGGCGCAAAGCGTCCCAAGGCAGGCAAGAAGTAAGCTGTCCGCCTGAATGCAAATTTGACTATTTCCCACGCCCTTTCGCAAGGCAAAATGGCCTTGCCACCGTGTTTTTATATATGTAAAAACCTCTGGCCAGGCACAACGAAAGACTCACTTTCGAGTACCGATGAAATCATTTTATTATGAAGGAGGGAAGCAAAGTGCCCAGAAGAGGTAACGTTCCCAAAAGAGAGGTTCTTCCGGATCCTCAGTATAATTCCGTTCTGGTTACCAAGCTCGTAAACAGCATCATGCTCGATGGCAAGAAGGGCGTCGCCCAGAAGGTCGTCTACGGTGCTTTTGAGATTGTTGAGACCAAGACCGGCAAAAATGGCCTGGAGGTATTCCAGCAGGCTATGGAAAACATTATGCCTGCCGTTGAGCTGAAGGCTCGCCGTGTAGGTGGCTCCACCTATCAGGTGCCCATCGAAGTTCGTCCTGATCGCCGGCAGACCCTGGGTCTTCGGTGGCTCACCACTTACAGCCGCAACCGTAGTGAAAACACTATGAAGGAGCGTCTGGCCGCTGAAATTATGGACGCAGCCAACAACACCGGCTCCGCTGTGAAAAAGCGCGAGGATACCCACAAGATGGCCGATGCCAACAAGGCATTCGCACATTTCCGTTGGTAATAAAGGAGTTTCTTTATGCCTAGACAGTATTCCCTGGAAAACACACGTAATTTCGGCATCATGGCGCACATTGATGCCGGTAAAACCACCACCACTGAGCGTATTTTGTTCTACACCGGTAAGAACTACAAGATTGGTGAAACCCATGACGGCTCTGCCACAATGGACTGGATGGCTCAGGAGCAGGAGCGTGGTATTACGATCACCTCCGCTGCGACCACCTGTTTCTGGAATGGTTGCCGCCTGAACATCATCGACACCCCGGGCCACGTTGACTTCACCGTAGAAGTGGAGCGCAGCCTGCGTGTTCTGGACGGCGCAGTGACTGTTTTGTGCGCAAAGGGTGGTGTAGAACCCCAGACCGAAACCGTTTGGCGTCAGGCCGACGAGTATAAGGTCCCCCGTATGATCTACGTCAACAAGATGGACATTATGGGTGCCGACTTCTACCGCGTTCTGGAGATGATTGATGAGCGCCTGAAGTGCAATGCAGTACCCATCCAGCTGCGCATCGGCTCTGAGGCTTTCTTTAAGGGCAACATCGACCTGGTCACCATGAAGGCAAATATCTTCTATGATGATATGGGCAAGGATGTTCGCGAGGAAGAAATCCCCGAGGATATGGTTGACCTGGCCAACGAGTACCGTGAAAAGCTGATGGATGCCATTTCCAACTTCGATGATGAAGTTATGGAAATGATCCTGATGGAAGAAGAGGTTCCCGTTGAGAAGATCAAGGAAATCATCCGTAAGGCTACCATCGCCAATGAGATGGTACCTGTTGTCTGCGGCACATCCTATAAGAATAAGGGCGTGCAGCAGGTTTTGAATGCCGTTGTGGACTATATGCCCAGTCCTCTGGACAAGAAGGGCATCAAGGGTATCAACCCCGATACCGAGGAAGAGGACTTCCGTCCCGCTTCTGACGATGCGCCTTTCTCCGCGCTGGCATTTAAGATTGCAACAGACCCC
>JAZUOF010000050.1:0-78808 GCA_045604565.1 Faecousia sp. | reverse complement strand
AAGTGATATGAAACCTATCGGTTTCGTGATATTCTATTCGCCATAAACTGTCCGCAGGACAATATCACTATGCGTAGCATAATATCACTGCGAAGCAATATAACTCGCCGTCAGGCGAATAGAGTTGCGTGATACTCCGTTAAGAGTATCACGCTGACTATGGCCGGATGTTTTTATGTGTGCGGCTTCTGCCCGATAACATTGGGCGAAATGCCGTATTCCGATTTGAATGCTTTATAAAACACGGTATAATCGCGAAAACCGCAGGCAATGCTTACTTCACCAGGGGCCTGTCCGCTGATCAGCATCTGTCTGGCAGCGGCCAGACGTTTTAACGTGATATAGTGATAGATACTGGTATCCGTTTCCCGCTTGAACTCGTGAGAAAGGTGATATTTGCTCACATGAAATTCCTCGGCAAGGATATCCAGCGATAAATCCTTATTGTAATTCGTGCCGATGTAGGCAAGGACATCTCCAATCAACTCGGAATGATGGGCGTTATGAATACCAACCGGTGTCAGCCGGTTTAATTCCACCATCAACTGCAGAAAAAGTCCGGACGCGCAAATCTCCGAGCCGTATTTATTTCCGTGCGCTTCGCCAACCAACATGGATAGCAGGGAGCTGACAGAGCCGCCCCGCAGGTGATTGGATGGCCCGGAAAAACACCGGGACAACAGGCCGTCATTAGAAAGAGAGTCCAGGTATTTTCGATCAATCCATAAAACAAAACGCTCATAGGAAGAACCGGCAGTCACAATGGGCTTGTGCAATTCCATCGGACTGATCAGCAAAATATCGCCGGTTCGGAGCTTATATGTGCGGCCGTCTACCCAGTAGCTCACATCGCCGCCCAACAGATTATATACTTCATAAAAATCGTGATGATGAACGTCCACATCGGTGGGTTTGTGGTCTTTGTAGTAAAAAACCTCGAAATTATTATTTAGCATTGTTTGACGTGGATCAAAAAATTGCGGCTTTTTGTTCATTCTTTGTCACCTCTGACTAATGGTACCACAAGATTTGCAATAAAGCAAACAATATATGCAATTGCAATTGCAAATATTTTCTATATACTAATAAATAGTAATGCAGACTGCCGAAAAAGGGAAATACTGGCAGGATGCAGAAAGGGGAATGGATATGCAACCGTTTATGGGAAAGGATTTTCTGCTGCGCTCTCAGGCTGCCGTGCGTCTGTATCATGACTACGCCGCAGCAATGCCGATTGCAGACTACCACTGTCACATTAACCCTAAAGAGGTTTTTGAGGACAAGCACTTTGATAATCTGTTCCAGGTGTGGATGTCCGGCGATCACTATAAATGGCGGCTGATGCGTTCTAACGGGGTCGACGAAGAATATATTACCGGCTCTGCTCCGGAACGGGAGAAGTTTCAAAAGTTTGCCGAAGCTTTACCGCGCGCTATAGGTAATCCCATGTATCATTGGTGTCACCTGGAGCTTCAGAGATATTTCGATTATTACGGTGTGTTGAACGGCGATACTGCTGAAGAAGTCTGGAATTTAGCGCTGGAAAAGCTGAAACAGCCGGATATGGGTGTGCGTGGCTTGATTGAAAAAAGTAATGTTTCGTTTGTGGGAACAACAGACGATCCTGTGGATTCTCTGCAGTGGCATAAACTGCTGAAGGAGGATGCTTCTTTCAAGACCGTAGTTGCGCCGTCTTTTCGCCCGGATAAAGCTGTGAATCTTGAGAAGGCAGACTTTGTCGACTATATTCAAAAATTATCAGATGTTTCCGGCGTAACAATTTGCGATATCGCATCCCTGAAGCAGGCGTTGTCTATGCGGATTGAACATTTTCATGCCCATGGATGCAAGGCCAGCGACCACGGATTGGACCACGCGGTATATTTGGAAGGAACCGAAGAAGAGGCGAACGATGCGCTGAAGGCTGCTCTGTCCGGACAGCCTGTTACGCCTGAACAGATAGAAAAATATAAGACTAATTTGCTCTTGTTCTTTGCAGAAGCGTATTATTCCCACGGATGGGTAATGCAAATCCATTACAACTGCTTGAGAAATCCCAATTCCAAGATGCTTGCAAAGCTTGGACCGGATACCGGCTTTGATTGTATCGGGCCGGACAACGGCTCCGGGAAAATTGCCAAGCTTTTGGACGCACTATACAGAGCAGATTGTCTGCCGCGAACGGTTTTGTATAGTCTGGATGCCGGCGATAACGGTTTCCTTGCCACGATCATCGGTGCGTTTCAGGGCGCGGGTGTTCGCGGAAAGCTCCAGCACGGCAGTGCGTGGTGGTTTAATGATAACAAGACCGGTATGCGTGACCAGCTGACCAATCTGGCAAATTTGAGTATTCTGGGTAATTTTATTGGTATGCTGACAGACTCCCGAAGCTTTCTGAGCTATACCCGTCACGAGTATTTCCGAAGAATATTATGCGACCTTTTGGGAGAATGGATGGAAAACGGCGAATATCCCGATAATTTCGCAATGGTTGGCGGTATGGTACAGGATATTTGTTATAACAACGCAAAAATATATTTTAATTTGGAGGAAAAGCTATGAAGCTGTCATTCCGCTGGTATGGTGAGAGCGACCCTGTAACCCTGGAAAATATTTCTCAGATTCCTGGTATGCGTTCTGTTGTTTCTGCGGTTTACGATGTGAAACCCGGTGAGGTTTGGCCGGAAGAAAGTCTTGCCAGAATGAAGGCCCAGTGTGAAGCTCACGGCCTGGTTTTTGATATCGTAGAGTCCATCCCGGTCCATGAAGATATCAAACTTGGCAGGGGAGAGGTAGACAAGCTTCTGGAAGTATACTGCGAGAACATTCGCCGCTGCGCGAAATACGGCGTAAAATGTGTCACCTATAACTTTATGCCTGTTTTTGACTGGACGCGTACCCAGCTTGACAAGAAGGCTGCAGATGGCTCTACCAGTCTTGTGATGTATTGGGACCAGATGCGTGGACTGGATCCGCTGAAGGACGATATTCATCTGCCCGGCTGGGACTCCAGCTACACGCAGGAAGAAGTTCGGGAACTGATCACGGCTTACGGAGAAATCGGAGAAGAAGGTCTGTGGAATAATCTGGCGCGTTTCTTGAAAAAAGTGATTCCCGTCGCTGCCGAATGTGGTGTAAGAATGGCGATTCATCCCGACGATCCTCCGTATCCCATTTTTGGTTTGCCCAGAATTATTACCTGCGAAAAGAACCTGGACAGAATGCTTTCCATCGTGGATAGCCCTGCCAACAGTCTGTGCCTGTGTACCGGCTCTCTGGGATGCGCAGAGAGTAACGATATTCCGGCAATGGTAAGAAAATATGCAAAAGCCGACCGTATTGCGTTTATGCATATTCGTAACGTTAAAATTATGGAGGACGGCTCTTTTGAGGAGCGGGCGCACCTGTCCAACTGCGGCTCACTGGATATGTATGAAGTTGTCAAGGCGTTGACTGACAACGGCTTTGACGGCTACGTGCGTCCTGACCACGGTCGGATGATTTGGGGCGAAACTGGAAAACCCGGATACGGTTTGTTTGACCGCGCTCTGGGCGCTGCATACATTAACGGCCTGTTTGAGGCCTGTGAAAAAGGAGGCAAATGCGTATGAAAAACGTATTGGATACCAATTTGAACGGCAAGGTTGCGGTTGTAACCGGAGCGGGCGGCGTTTTGTGCTCCAATTTTGCAAAGGTGCTCTCCCGCGCCGGCGCAAAGGTGGCTCTGCTGGACCTGAACGAAGAAGCAGCAAAGATATATGCAGATGAAATTGTTGCCGAAGGCGGTGTGGCCAAAGCCTATTCCTGCAATGTTCTGGATAAGGATATCTGTAATGAGGTGGCAAAAAAGGTTATGGAAGACCTGGGCCCCTGCGATATCCTGATTAATGGAGCAGGCGGCAACAACCCTCGTGCCACCACCGACAAGGAATATTTTGAATTGGGCGATATCGATGCCGAAACCAAAAGCTTTTTTGACCTGGATGCAGGTGGCGTAGGGTTCGTATTTAACCTGAACTTCCTGGGAACTTTGATTCCCACACAGGCGTTTGCCGTGCAGGTGGTTGGCCGTCCTGGCTGTAATATTTTGAATATTTCCTCTATGAATGCCTTTACTCCTCTGACCAAGATTCCCGCATATTCCGGCGCAAAGGCCGCGATTTCCAACTTTACGCAGTGGCTTGCTGTGCACTTCTCCAAGGTTGGTATTCGTGTCAATGCCATTGCCCCCGGATTTTTCTCCACAAAGCAAAATGCAAAGCTGCTTTTTAACGAGGATGGCACACCCACTGCCAGAACCGGCAAGATTCTTGCGGCAACGCCTATGGGTCGTTTTGGCGAGAGTGAGGAGCTGGAAGGCGGTTTGCTGTTTTTGCTGAATAATGATGCCGCAAGCTTTATTACCGGTGTGGTTTTGCCCATTGATGGTGGCTTCTCTGCGTATTCCGGCGTATAATAAAGGAGGCTAATATGGAAAAATTTGTACCTGTTGTTGTAATCAAGGAAATGTCTGATACCGATAGAATCCTTACTGCATTGAAGCATAGCGGAATTAACTGCGCGGAAATCACGTTCCGCACTGCTTGCGCTGCGGAAGCAATCGCCTATGCCTGTAAGCATTATCCGGATATGAGCATCGGTGCCGGTACGGTAATCAATGCCCAGCAGTGTGAGCAGGCTCTGGCAGCGGGCGCACAGTTTATTGTCTCTCCCGGCTTGTCCGTGAGCGTTGCAAATATTTGCAAGGATAGAAACATTCCATATTATCCGGGTTGTGTTACGCCAACAGAGATTATGCAGGCATTGGAACTGGGTATTACCACAGTAAAGTTCTTCCCCGCAAACGTATATGGCGGACTGACAGCGCTGAAAGCGCTCTCCGCTCCGTTCCCTCAGGTGAAGTTTATCCCAACCGGCGGCGTGGACAGAAGCAACATTGATGAGTTTTTAGCCTTTGATAAGATTGAGGCAATCGGTGGCAGCTTCTTTGTAAAAGAAGCGCTTGCCAATATGGAGGAAAAATAAAATGAAGAGAATTGTTACATTTGGTGAACTGATGCTTCGCCTTGCGCCCAATGGTTACTACCGATTCTTCCAGAACGATCAGATGCAGGCCACCTTTGGCGGCGGCGAGGCAAATGTCGCTGTGTCTCTTGCCAATTATGGTATGGACAGCGTATATGTGACCAAGCTTCCCAAGCACGCAATCGGCCAGGCAGCAGTAGATTCTCTGCGCTATTTTGGAGTGGATACTTCCTGTATTGTGCGCGGCGGTGACCGCGTCGGTATCTATTTCCTGGAAAAGGGCGCGTCTCAGCGTGGCTCTGTATGTATCTATGACAGAGCGCATTCCGCCATTCAGGAAGCAGTACCTTCTGATTTCGACTGGGACAGCATTTTTGAAGGCGCCGATTGGTTCCATTTCACCGGCATTACCCCCGCTTTGGGCGGCAATATGGTGGAAATTTGTCGTCAAGCCTGCATCGCGGCAAAGCGGAAGGGCGTTAAGATCTCCTGCGACTTGAACTATCGTGGCAAGCTCTGGACCCGGGAAGAAGCCAGAAAGGCTATGAGCGATCTTTGCCAGTATGTCGATGTCTGTATTTCCAATGAAGAGGATGCCAAAGATGTATTTGGCATTGAGGCAGAGGGTACAGACATCTACGGCGGAAAACTGAACCACGAAGGCTACAAATCCGTTGCCCGTCAGTTGATGGACAAGTTTGGCTTTGAAAAAGTGGCAATTACTCTGCGTACCTCCATTTCTGCCAACGATAATGACTGGGCAGGTATGCTCTATGACGGAAAGGATTTCTGCTTCTCCAAGTCCTATCACTTGCATATTGTGGACCGTGTGGGTGGTGGCGATTCCTTTGGCGGCGGCTTGATTTATGCTCTGCTTTCCGGCAAATCCACACAGCAAGCTATCGAGTTTGCGGTGGCAGCCTCTGCGCTGAAGCATTCCATTGAGGGTGACTACAACCGTGTGTCCGTTTCTGAAGTGGAAAAGCTGGCGGGCGGCGACGGTTCCGGCAGAGTGCAACGCTGATATTTGTAAACAGTAGGACCGGCAGAACAATCTGCCGGTCCTTTACCATAAAAGAAAGTAGTTGTATTTTTCTGGATTTGTGATACAATAAACAAAAGTGTGTCGTGCGATATGTACGAACCGCGTTCAGGAGGTAATATTATGGCAGATAATAAGCAGTATATTAACCAGATTCAGGAAAATGGTTCTGTAATGATTTCCGAAGATGTTATTGGCGTGATTGTTGCCCACGCAGTCGATGAGGTTGAGGGCGTTGTTGGCCTGAGCGTTAAGCCCGGCGTAGACATTATTGAGCTGATCGGCAAAAAGAACTGGGGCAAGGGAATGAAAATCTCCATTGCAGAAGATAACTCTCTTACCATTGAGTGTAATGTTACGGTTGCCTACGGACAGAGCGTTGTTGGCGTTGCCAAGGCTGTGCAGACTGCAGTTTCCAATGCCGTGGAATCTATGACAGGCGTAAAGGTAGTTGCCGTAAATGTGAATGTCTGCGGAATTGTTCGTCAGTAAGGAGCCTTTATGACAAGAGCGAATGCCAGAGAATTGGCGGTACATCTGATTTACGGTCGGGACTTTACCGGCGACGAGCCGGATGCTTATGTGAAAGCACGTCTGGATAAGGAATATTACGCCCTTCTGTCCCAGGAGTGCGATGTATATGCAGACAGACCCAATCGTTCCCAGATTGCCTATGTTGACAATGTTGTCTGCGGTGTATCCAACCGAACAGACGAACTGAACGAACAAATTCAGAAATATGCCATCGGCTGGGACGTATCCCGCATCTCCCGGCTGACACGTACGATTATGCAGTTGGCAATTTATGAGATTCTATATCTCGACGATGTCCCAACCGGCGTTGCCATTTCTGAGGCTGTTCGCATGGCCAAAATCTACGACGGAGATGAGGCAGGCGCATTTGTTAACGGCATACTTGGCGCCTACGCAAGAAATAGAAATGTAGAGGTAGAATAAATGTGTGTTCTTGGTTTTGACACCAGTAATTATACCACATCCATTGCCTGCTACGATGGCCGTTCCGGAAGGAACGTTTCAAGGCTTCTGCCTGTCAAGACCGGCGAACTGGGACTGCGGCAAAGCGATGCCGTCTTTCACCATACGAAAAGCCTGCCGGATTTGTCCGGCAGGCTGTTTTCCGATTTTTCGGCAAAGGATGTGCGCTGCGTTGGTGTCAGCACCCGTCCGCGGGCGGTTGAGGGCAGCTATATGCCTTGCTTTATGGTTGGATATTCTCACGCAAAACTTCTGGCAGAAGCGCTTCACGTGCCCCTGGTAACCTGCTCTCATCAGCAAGGCCATGTGGCCGCATCCCTGTGGAGTGCCGGACGGCTGGACCTTATGGATCAACCGCACCTTGCGTGGCATTTGTCCGGTGGAACAACGGAGCTTTTGCTGGTTGAACCGGAGGGAAAAAATGTTAAGTGTGTGCGGATTGGTGGTACGACAGACATTTCTGCCGGTCAGTTGATTGACCGTACCGGACAGCTTTTGGGGCTTCCTTTTCCATCGGGTAAGTACTTGGATGAGCTGAGCCAAAAATCAGAGCATAATGATTTCTTTACTGTTCGGTGTTCTTCGACCGAATTTTCTCTTTCCGGGGTTCAAAATAAAGTGCAGAAATATTATGAGCAGGGCAGAAATGACGCGGATACCGCCGCGTATGCTTTGCGGAGTATTGTTTCGGCAGTGTATCGGGCGACAGTAAATGCTTCAAAGCTATATCCTGACTTACCCGTTGTGTTTTCCGGCGGTGTTGCTTCCAACAGGATGCTTCGCAAACTGACAGCGCCGCTCAATCCCATTTTTGCTGAACCCGAATTTTCTACTGATAATGCAATGGGTGTTGCGATTATTGCATACCGTATATGGGAGGATTCTTATGCAGCAGGTCCTGACGGTCTCTCAAATCAATGAATATATACGAGGAAAGCTTGACGATGATTTCTTTCTGAATGCGGTTGCGGTAAAGGGGGAGATCAGCAACTACAAGCTGTATCCGTCCGGGCATCACTATTTTACATTGAAGGATGAGACGGGCACACTGAAGTGCGTTATGTTTAAAGGCAACGCCACGCGTCTGCGTTTTCGTCCGGAGAATGGCATCAAAATTATCGCTATGGGCAAGATTTCAGTTTACCCACGGGACGGCGTTTATCAGTTATACTGTTCCGCCATGGCGATGGACGGAATCGGCGATTTGCATGCTGCTTTTGAGCAACTGAAAAAGAAACTGGAAGCTCAGGGGTTGTTTGATTCGGCGCATAAACGACCCATTCCCCGATATCCGGGAGTTATTGGAATTGTTACAAGCTCTGCCGGGGCTGCCTTGCACGATATGCTTCGTATTCTGCGTAAACGGTACCCGTTGACCAGCGTTCGGCTTTTTCCCGCCCGCGTACAGGGCGCAGAAGCGCCGTTAGAGATTGCATCTGCTATCCGGTATGCCAATCAGTATCAGCTTGCAGATTTGCTGATTGTAGGCCGTGGCGGAGGCTCTATTGAGGATCTGTGGGCCTTTAACGATGAACTGGTGGCAAAAGCAATTTATGATTCTCAAATCCCTGTTATTTCTGCAGTAGGCCACGAGCCGGATGTTACGATTTCCGACTATGTGTCTGACTTGCGCGCTGCAACACCGTCTAATGCGGCGGAGCTTGCTGTTCCCGACCAGGACAGTTTGCGCCAGGTATTGGACAGCGCGCTGAATCAGATGACAGCATCTTTGCAACAGAGAATTAAGGCAGCCAGAAATCATTTGCAGGCCTTGTCGGCCGGTTCGGCTTTACAAGGCCCGATGGTATATATTCAACAGCGTCGTAAAGCATCCGAGCTATTAAAGAATCGCCTTGTTTCGGCGCAGGAGAATATTATCCACGCCCGCAGACGGCAATTTCTTACCTGTACGGCGAAGCTGGATGCCATGAGTCCGCTGAAGGTGCTTACCAGAGGCTATTGTATGGCGCTGGATAAAGACAATGAAATTTTGAGATCGGTAAAACAGCTTAGCTCCGGTGATCGCATCCGTATAAGCTTCAATGACGGTTCAGCAAGCGCAAATGTAACAGAAATCAGGGAGGATATATTATGAATCCGAAGAATAAAACCTTTGAAGAAAATATGTTACGGTTGGAACAGATTGTCAAAGCAATGGAAAGGGGAGACGCCCCCCTGGAGGAGTCTCTAAAACTGTTCCAGGAGGGCACAGAGCTCGTTCAGGCCTGCGGAAAGCTGTTGGATGAGGCGGAGCTTCAGGTGAAGAAGATTTCCACAGATGCCAGCGGAGCTCCCGTAGAGGAGGTATTTGCGGATGTGCCGGAGCTTTAAGAATAGGGAAGGGGATTACCGGAGTTATTTGGAAAACTATCTGGAAGAATCCTGTTTTCGGGACCAGAAGTCGCCGCAGCAAACACTTTTTGAAGCAATGCGGTATAGCTTGCTTGCCGGTGGCAAGCGGCTGCGTCCGATTCTGGTGTATGAATTCTGCCGCATGTGCGGTGGCGATTGGAAAAAGGCAACGCCCTTTGCGGCTGCTGTGGAGATGATTCATACATACAGCCTGATTCATGATGATCTTCCCTGTATGGATAATGATGATTTCCGCCGCGGTAAACCAACCAATCATAAGGTTTACGGAGAGGCTATGGCGGTATTGGCTGGCGATGCCTTGCTTACTGCAGCCTTTGACCGGATTGCACTTTCTGATTTTTCTGCGCAGACGCGTATCCAGGCGGTCGGTATTTTGGCTGCTTGCTCCGGAGAATTAGGGATGGTTGGCGGCCAGGTTTTGGATATGGAGAGCGAGAAGCGCGTATGTACGGCGCAAGAGGTGATTGATATACAATCCCGAAAGACCAGCGCGCTGATTCGCGCTGCCTGTATGCTGGGAGTACTTGCGGCAGAAGGCACACAGGAGCAACTGGATGCGGCATCTTCCTTTGCCGAACATCTTGGCCTTGCGTTCCAGATACGGGATGATATGTTGGATGTCATCGGAAATGCCCAAACTCTCGGTAAAGCCGTGGGAATGGATAAAGCAAAGAATACCTTTGTCCATCTTTATGGCATTGAACAGTGTGATGCTCTCGTTTGTTCGGAAACGGACAAAGCGATTCATGCACTGCAGTGTTTTGCGGATCAGGAATTCTTGTTATCATTAGCCCGTCAGCTTACCCAGCGAGATGTATAATTAGTGCCACAGCCTTCTGGCTGTGGCACTTATTTATTACATATCCATCGCCGGATTCATATAGTAGACATTTTTCTGATTCAATTTTTCCCGAAGGAGCTGCATGGCTTCTCCAAAGCGCTGGAAGTGATTGATTTCTCTCTGACGCAGGAACTTGATAACGTTGTTCACATCCGGGTCGTCGCTTAAGCGCAGGATGTTATCATAAGTTACACGCGCTTTTTGTTCTGCCGCCAGATCTTCTGCCAAATCCGCAATGGGATCACCCTTGACCTGCATAGAGGCCGCAGTCCAAGGAAGTCCCGCGGCGGCAGTGGGGTAAACGCCTATACCGTGGTCTACAAAATAGGGCGCAAATGCAGAATCCTGAATTTGAGAATCCTTCAGATTGCGAGTCAGCTGATGCACAATCGCACCGACCATTTCCAAGTGCCCAAGTTCTTCTGTGCCGATATCTGTTAATAATCCCTTCAGTTCATCAAAGGGCATGGAATATCTCTGAGAAAGGTATCGCATAGAGGCTCCCAACTCTCCGTCAGGACCACCATATTGGGATATGATAATAGATGCCAATTTAGGGTTTGGACGGTCAATTTTTACAGGATACTGCAGTTTCTTATCATAAATAAACATTATTTAAACCTCCCGATTTTTTGCATATTCCCAGGGCCACGGGTCATCCAGCCAGCGGTATTCGTCAGAACCTGTGGAATGGTGTGTGAGAGGTCCGCATTCTTTTTCATATTGCTTGCGAGCATTTTGGTACAGTTCCTGCATGGCAGAGTACACTTCAAATGCTTCCCGATCGTCTCTATGTGTGTCCAGATACAGTGCCAGTTCCTGGATAACAAACGCAACAGTCTGTAGCTCCGTCAAAGGAGTAACAGGCTTTTCGTTTTTGTTTACCATACCCATAAACGGCAGATCCAGACCCGGGAATAATGTGCCGCGAACGAGTGCTTTTCTTGGTTCATATTTGGGCGGATTTTCCAACTGAAAAGGAACGTAGGCGTTTGCCAGGGGTGCCATAGCTGGCAATCTGCCTTCGCCGCCGTGTTTTTCGATTTTATCCCTGTTCAAGGTGATTCCTCCTGTCAATATCAGAGTGGAACGGTCGTTCCGTGTCATACTATGATGCAACGGTCTTTCCTGTTCATCATAAATTGCTTATTGCATAAGGTGTAAGGAGGTGTTGTCCGTGAACAGAATTTGTAAAGCTTTGTGTATTGCCTTGGTATATATTTTTGTCTTGGGAGGTGTGCTGTTTGCAGTACTCTGGGGCAGTAAGACGATTACAACTGTATCTGAAGGAGCGCCGATTGTTCGGCAAAACTGCGTCATTATTGACGCGGGACATGGAGGAGTAGACGGCGGGGCGGTTTCCTGCACAGGCGTGTATGAGAAGGAAATAAACCTGTCGATTGCATTACGATTAAATGATTTGATGCACTTGATCGGAATTCATACGGAAATGATTCGCACAACGGATATTTCAGTATACACAAGCGGAAGCTCCATTGCTGCAAAAAAATCATCGGATTTGAAAGAGCGCGTAAGAATCGTAAACGAGACAGATAACGCAATTCTGCTCAGTATTCATCAGAATCATTATACGGACAGTAGGTACAGCGGCGCGCAGATGTTTTATGCAAAAACAGATGGGAGCAGGGAACTGGCTCAGATGCTTCAGCAGGAGTTTTCCCGAGCCCTTGACCCGGATAATAACCGACAGATAAAAAAAGCTGCTGGATTATACTTAATGGAGCACGTGCAGAAGCCAGCAGTTTTGGTGGAATGCGGATTTTTGTCGAATCCATCAGAAGAAGCATTGCTTCGAACAGCGGAATATCAAAAGAAAATATGCTGTGTCGTAGCAAGTGCCTGTAGCATATATTTTGCAAAGGGAAAGGATGCGACTTGACCGACAGGGGATTCGCAGATATAATATAGAAAATACATAATAGGGGAGCAGATATTATGGCAAAGACAAAGATCGTCTATTACTGTACTTCCTGTGGAAATGAAACAGCTAAATGGCAAGGCAGATGTCCCGCTTGCGGGGAGTGGAATACCATTGAAGAGCATATAGAAAAGCCGCAGCCTGTAGGCAGAGGACAAAAAGCACCCGTGGGCGTAAGCAGAATTCCCCAAAGGCTTTCTCAGGTCAGTACGGATTCTGAAATTCGTTTTTCTACCGGGTTGGGAGAACTGGACCGTGTGCTGGGCGGCGGCGCTGTGCTCGGCTCTCTGGTGCTGGTGGGCGGCGCTCCCGGAATCGGAAAGTCTACTTTGCTCTTACAAATTTGCGAGTGTTTGTGCGCTGGCCGAAAGGTTCTGTATGTATCCGGCGAAGAAAGCGAAAAGCAGCTTAAGCTGCGCGCAGAACGTTTGGGCGTATCTCCTGATGATCTGTACATTCTTTCGGAAACAAGGCTTTCTGACATTTTAGATGCTGTTGAAGCAGTGCAACCGGATATTCTCATCGTGGATTCAATTCAAACACTGTATCATGAAGACAATGAATCCTCCCCGGGAAGTGTGTCGCAAGTCAAGGACTGCACAATGTCTATGATGCAGATTTCCAAATCCAAGGGAATTACCGTTTTTGTGGTTGGACATATCAATAAAGACGGCGCCATTGCCGGCCCGAAGGTTTTGGAGCATATGGTTGATTGCGTACTGTATTTTGAAGGAGATCCCAATTCTTCTTACCGTTTATTGCGCGCAGTTAAAAACCGCTTTGGCTCTACCAATGAAATTGGCGTGTTTGAAATGGGAGATTCCGGCCTTAGAGAAGTGCCCAATCCCTCTCAAATGCTTTTGGAGGGCCGGCCCAAAGAAGCCTCCGGCACTTGTGTAGCCTGCGTTATGGAGGGCACACGTCCCATTTTGGCTGAAGTTCAGGCGCCTGTTTCCAAGACTTCCTTTAATGTGCCCAGGCGCACTTCAGATGGCTTTGACTATAATCGCGCAGTTTTATTGATGGCTGTTGCGGAGAAAAGAGCCGGCATGAAGCTAAGTGCCTTTGACGCATATATTAATATCATTGGCGGATTGCAGTTAGACGAACCCGGAGCGGATCTGCCTGTTGTGCTGGCAGTAGCTTCTTCTTATCGGGACACACCCATCGCTGATGATTTGACAGCAATCGGCGAGGTTGGACTGACCGGTGAGATTCGAGCGGTGTCCAATATGAATCAACGTCTCTCAGAAGTTAGAAGATTGGGGTTTAATAAATGTATTATCCCGAGATATGGCTCTGAAAAGTTGGAAATTCCGGAAGGCCTGACGGTCTATCGTGTCAAGAACCTTCGGGAAGCCATCGAAATGGCGATCTAATGGATAAAAATAGGGGAGAGGATCAGCGATCCTCTCCCGATTCATCGGTGGAAAAATCCAATTTGGACAGGGGATTTGCCTCTGCGGCAATTTTGAGCTCTGTGTTTTCTATGTGTGTATAAATCTGCGTCGTGTTGAGATTTTCGTGTCCGAGTACCTCTTGTACCGTTTTTACATCAACGCCGCCGGACAGCATCATCGTTGCGGCAGTATGGCGCAGTTTGTGGGCGGAAAACTGTGTGGAGTCCAGTCCTGCTTTAAGGAGCGCTTTTTTTACCAGCGCATGGACGGCATCTACGCTGATTCTGTTGCCGTTTCGTGAACCGAACAGCGCGCGATTGTCTGTCAAAACCTGTTTGTTGCGCTCTGGAAGATAGGCGTCAATGGCCTTTCGGCAGGGCGTTCCGAAATAAACAATACGCTCTTTATTTCCTTTTCCGATTACACGGATTCTGTCCTCGTAAACATCGGTAAGGTTCAATCCTACAAGCTCGCTACGGCGTATGCCACAGTTTAGAAACAGCATCAAAATAGCATAATCCCGTTTTTCGTTTTGTCCGGAAACGGACTGCAGCAATGCGGCAGACTGTGACATAGTCAGGTATTTCGGCAAACTTTTTCTGAGTTTGGGATACTCTAAATCGGCAACAGGATTTTCACTGAGCTGCTTGGTGCGAACGGTCAAATACTTATAAAACGACTTAATTGCAGAGAGTTTTCTTGCTCTGGAGGAGGCAGAAATTCCGTATTCCGGAGCAGCAGACTCCGGATGCGCTGTTCGATCGTTGGCTAAGTAAGACAAAAAATCGAATATTTCTGACGTGGTAATGGATCGTATCAACTCCAGATCTACATCTTTGATGGAGATATCGTCAAGCAGGGTGTTAATGGGCATATCATTTCGCATTAATTTAATAAATCGCAGAAACATCCGTAAATCCAGGTAGTATTCGTGAATTGTGCGCTGAGACTGATTTTTGATATTTTCATGATATGCGAGAAAATCCCGCAAAATCTGTGGACAATCCGAATATCTTTTCATATAAAACCCTCCTATAAAAGGTGAACAAAAGTATGAATATAAAATTGTGCAAAATGACTAAAGACCGATTTCATAGTTTTTTCAAGGCCTTACAGCCGGATCCGGATACCTGGGTCGGACCGGAAGAAAATCCCGTTTATCGCTACAACGAAAAGTCGGTGGATGCGTACATTGCAAAGCATACGGAGCGGGGAACGATTCATTTTGCAGTTATGCTGGAACAAAATGTGATTGGCGATTTATATTTTAAAGACATAGATTTAGAAAATAAATCCTGCGGTATGAGCATTCATTTAATCAATGATTCAGTTAAGAACCAGGGCTATGGAACCTGCGCAGAACGTTTGGCGGTAACATACGCATTTGAGAAAATGAAACTGCAAATCATTTATGCAGATACACTTATTAAAAATAAAAGAAGTCAACACGTACTGAGGAAAGTCGGATTTCAGGAAATTAGCGCAGATAAAACAAGGATTTATTTTCAATGTGTTAGAAGCGGCTAAATTAAGCATATCAGCTGTAAACGAGGGATGTCAAGAGCGTAAACGTCCAGGAATGCGCCTTGATGACAGTATTATATCATAAATCAACTGCGAACGCAACAAAATTTTTATTTTGTTGCGTTCGTTTTATTTTATAGCGAGAATTCTTTCATATAGGACTTTCGGAGCGAGCCATTCCTCCCTTTTGCATCCTTTCCGCTAACAGAGTCTTATCGGTGTCGGTTTGCGTCTTTTCCGGATTCCAAAGTGCGATAGTTTTATCCATTCTTCTTTTGTGCAATAGCAGACATTCTTTTTCGATAAGATTGTATGCGCGAAGGTATTATATTTTTTATCTTTAAGATAACAATGCTTCTCCCCCTTTTTTGCGATAAAGAAATTACAAATATCGACTTTACAATTTCATATATTGGCGTTAAAATGGTATTAAAGCAATCAAAAGGAGGCTTTTTATGAGTGTAAAGAGAATTGGCGTCCTTACCAGCGGCGGCGACGCACCGGGCATGAATGCCTGCGTTCGTTCTGTTGTTCGTACTGCGCTCTACCACGGTGTTGAGTGTTACGGTATCCGCCGCGGATACAACGGACTTATTTTAGGCGATGTGATCAAATTGGAAGAAAAGACAGTTTCCCATACCATCAATCGAGGCGGCACCATCCTTTACACCGCTCGAAGTATGGATTTTATGGAGGAATCTGGTCAGAAAAAAGCAGCATCTACCTGCAAATTTCTTGGACTTGACGGAATAGTTGCCATTGGCGGTGACGGTACATTTCGTGGCGCGCGTGCCCTGTCAAAATATGGTATCAATGTGGTATGTATTCCGGCTACCATTGATAACGACATAAGCTGCACGAATTACTGTATTGGTTTTGACACGGCCGCAAATACAGCGATAGAGTGTATTGATAAGCTTCGTGACACAATGCAATCCCATGAGCGCTGCTCGGTTGTAGAAGTCATGGGCCGTAATGCCGGCTTCCTTGCGATGTATGTAGGTCTTGCGGTGGGTGCCACTGCGGTTCTTGTTCCGGAAAAGACCATCGATTTTGAACAGGATGTGGTGGAAAAGATTCGCCGCGCCAGACTCAATGGATTTACCCACTATATGATTGTTGTGGCAGAAGGCGCCGGCTCTGCAGCAGATATTGCGCAGAAAATTAAAGCTGCAACAGACTTGGATCCCCGCGTTACCGTACTTGGCCACATTCAGCGTGGTGGCGTTCCCAAGGGCAGAGACCGTGTAAACGGCACAAAAATGGGTTACCTGGCGGTTGAGGCCCTTCTTTCCGGCAAACCAAACCGTATTATTTGTACCCACGAAGGCGGCTTTACCGATATGGATATAGACGAAGGCTTGTCTATGGAAAAGCGTATTCAGGATATGGAAGTAGATGTGCTGGCTGCAATGACCGGCATCTGACTCCCCTACTCCTCTGGTCGAATATAATAAAAAAGGTCTATCGAATGAATTTTCGATAGACCTTTTTATGCTTTTGGATGGCATTTTTCGTAAACCGACTTTAATTTGTGGTTAATCATATGGGTGTACATTTGCGTAGAGGAGATATCGCAGTGACCCATCAGCTCTTGGAGCGAGCCTAAATCTGCGCCGTTTTCCAGCAGATGCACAGCAAAGCTGTGGCGCAGTGTATGCGGAGTGATTTCTTTATCAATGCCTGCGGACTTTTGATAGGATTTTAATATCTTCCAAAAACCCTGACGGCTCATTCTGGTGCCGTTCACATTGACAAACAATGCAGACTCCGAGGGGTCGTCGATCATGATACTGCGAATTTCGCGCAAATATGTACGCAACGCTTTCAGTGCGGCGGGATAAAGAGGAATGGAGCGAGCTTTTCGGCTGCTATTGCATTTGATGATGCCCTGCTCCAAATTCACATCGTCCACATCCAGCTCAATAAGCTCCGTAACACGGATGCCCGTGGCATACATGACTTCCAGCATGGCTTTATCCCGACAACCCTTAGAATCCACAGAACTGGGTTGCGCCAAAAGTAATTCAATTTCACGGCCGGAAAGAATTTGCGGATATTTCTTCTCTTTCCGATCAACATGGATGTCGCTTACAGGATTTTTTTCCACAAACCCGGATGAGACCAAATAAGCATAGAAATTTTTTAAGCTTGCTGCACTTCGTGAAACGGTAGCGCTGGATTTTCCGGCGTCATTCAGGTGCTTGACATACTGGCTGATATTCAGTTGGGTGGCATCCATTACATCCAGCTTTCTAGAACGAAGCCAGTCAGAGTACTGATGGATATCGCGCATATAGGAAGCGACAGTATTTGCAGATGCTTGCTTGACTTTGGTTAAGTATTTTTCATACGCTTGAAAAAGATCCAACATGAATATCGCATACCTTTCTAAAGGATGGTTGCCAGAGATGTTACATAGGGACAAATGAAATAGAAATCTAAAAGGCCAACAGCTAAAGAAACTGCTATGCAGATTGCCAAATCTGCGCGGACTTCACGGCTTCCCCTATGCGCAGCGTTTCGCATAAGAAACCATATCAAAATGGCCGAGGCGCAAGAGTATGTAAATAAAAGCATTGCGCAAATAAGCCAGCCGCCTGAGCGAAATGAAAGCATAACGGAAAGCGCGCAGTAGCCTAAACAAAAGGCATTGCCGCCCACTACGGGAATACAAAGCGCAGGAATATTCAGAAACAGGCTGATGGAACAAATGGCAAGAGGAACGAACAAAATCAAAAATAATCCTATCCAGGATGTGGGATTGGAAAGAGAATTCTTGATAAGCAAACAACTGGTTTCTATTCCACTGTGAGCAAAGCGAATACCTGATACCAAGCCAATCAACCACACACAAATAATAATTGTGCGGAAAAAGCGATGAATAAAACCAGATACGTTACCGTAAAACTGAACGCGCATACTGTGTGCTCCCCTCTTCAAAATGGTAAAAAAACAAGCAGACATAACATTTTTTCGGGGGTATTACACATAATCGTCAGCTTGATTACTATACCCCAAAATTGACCTAAAAGCAAGGGAAAATGGGTATTTTTCCGTTTTTTGTATATTATCACAACTTTTATGTCAACAAAATTATGTTAACTTATGAAACTGAAAATGTATAATTATTAGTTTAAAAAAGGAAACGTCAATATATGGGGAAAGCCGTGTTTGTCCCCTACAAGATATTGATTATGCAAGGAAAATTGCGTAATTTGCAATAGGGGTAAATATTGCTTACCCCTATTGTCATTTTGTACAACTTAACGGAATCGCTTTTTGAATTTTCCCCGTTTGCTTTTTGTTTTCTTCAAACAAAGCATACATCCCCCTGCGCTACCCATCAGTATTGCCAAAATTTTCTCCAACACAGCGTGAAATTCACTGTTCCAGAACAGGATATTTACACACACTGTCAGAAGGATTGTAACACCGGCAACTGCACCGCATACGATTGCGTATTGCTTCCTGATAAGAATACAACTGACAAGTGCGCCTGCAATTGTTGCCATAAAGAGTATGGCGGTGGATACAGGTCCTATCATAGATTCCGAAATCGTTTCACTTACTGTCAACCATGCGCTGATTGCTGATAATATGAGACACACAGCCAGAATCAGACCTACTCCGGTTGCAGTTCCGGATACCATTCCTATTCTTGTCCCATTAGTATGAACGTTGGATTTCACATATCCCCTCCCCTTTCTGCTTAACTATATTCCTCTCAGGGCGTAAAAATACCGGAGCAGATTTTCTGCTCCGGTAGATGAGAATCCGTTATTGAGACATTTGTGCAACCATTGCATCCAACAATTTCTTGGAGGAATCCTTGTCAGAAGAAACGGCGGTATAGTAGAATTTCACTTTCGGTTCTGTACCGGAAGGACGGGCAATGACGCTGCCGTTATCGCCCAGAAGGAATTCAAGGACGTTGGACTTTGGCAAAAGAATCGGCTTTTTTTGTCCGGTAATCAGATTTGTCTCTTCGCTGCACTTGTAGTCGCGAACTGCAGTAACAGCAGCTCCGCCGATAGATGCAGGAGCATTCTGACGGAGGTCTGCCATCATTTTGGCGGCTTTTTCCATCGCGTCAGCGCCGGTCAGCTCGATGCTCTGCACATAGGCCAGGAAGTAACCATAGGTTTCGTAGAGGTTATTGAGCGCATCCAGAATGGTCTTGCCTTCTTTTTTCATTGCAGCGGCAAGCTCACACACGAGCATAGATGCGACAATCGCGTCTTTGTCTCTGGCGTATGTGCCCTTCAGGTAGCCGCAACTTTCCTCAAATCCAAAGATGTACTTATACTCTTCGTTTTTGTTCTCCAGTTCGAGAATTTCTCCGCCGATGTACTTGAACCCGGTCAGGACAGATTTCATTGTCACACCGTATTTGCCGGCAATGCGGTCTGCCATCGGAGAGGAAACAATGGACCGGACAGCAATTGCGCCATCGGGGATATCGCCGCGGGCAGTACGCGCCTTTAAGATGTAGTCCAGAAGCAGACATCCCAGCTCATTGCCGGACAGCTTACGGTATCCTCCCTCGCAGGGGACAGCAATGGCTACACGGTCTGCATCAGGGTCTGTACCGAGGATGACGTCACAAGGCACGTTGTCAGCCATTTTATAGCTTTCACGCAGGGCAGCATCTGTCTCGGGGTTCGGATATTCGCAGGTCTTAAAATCTCCGTCAGGCTGTTCCTGGCAGCTTACAATATGCAAATTGACATTTAAATTGCCAAGAACTTCCCGAATCGGTTCCATACCGGTACCGCAAAGAGGCGTATAAACCACACTCAGGTTGGCATCGCGCACACCATCCGGATTGATTGCTTCGTTGAGAACAGTTTCATAATAGGAATTCCAAATATCCTGACCAATGTAGTGAATGATGCCATCCTGCATAAAGGCATCAAAGCTTTTCTTTTCAGGCACAAAATAAGGAATTTTGCTGATGTTTTCTGTGACAATTGCGGCAGGCTCGTCGGTCATTTGACAGCCATCCGGTCCATAGCATTTCACACCATTATACGCGCCGGCGTTATGGCTGGCAGAAATAACGATGCCACAGCCGCATCCAAGCTTGCGGACCGCATAAGAAAGCATCGGAGTGGGAGCCAGACGATCATACAGATAAACCTGAATACCGGACTCTGCAAAGGCAACCGCGCAAACCTCTGCGAACAGCTGGGAATTGTGACGGGAATCATAACCAATGGCTGCCCGCTTGGGAAGACTGGTAGACGACAGCCACGCCGCCATACCCTGCGCCGCACGGCGTACGGTATAACGATTCAGCCGATTACTGCCCGCTCCCATAATACCGCGCATACCGGCAGTACCAAATTGCAGTTCACTTCCGAACCGGCTTTTCAATTCTTCTGTATCATTTTTGATGGAATCCAGTTCCCTGCGGACATCTTCCGGCAGACCTGCATTGCACCAAAAAGCATATCGCTCCATATAATTCACGGCTTATTCCTCCATCAATCTTAAAAAACAGCTCAAATTATAAAATCTGAGCTGTTTTTGTATTTTACTCCTGATTATCCTGGGCAGAAACAGCGGCGCGCTTCTCCTGCGCCTCGACCAGAGCCTTAAACTTTTCGCGGGTATTGCGCACATCATCCAAAGACAAAGCGATGGATTCTTCTGTGCGACGCAGAGCATCGTCCATATAGTCATTGCTGGCCTTCCGCAGATCAGCCATCCGGGACTGGGTCTGAAGAATCATTTCCTGGCACTGACGCTTAGCTTCTTTATAAATATTTTCCTCACATACCAAATCGGCGGCCTTTTCCTGAGCCTGACGGATCATAGTTTCTGCCTCACGGCGGGCCTGGCCAATCAGTTCGTTTCTGGAATCAACGATAGTACGGGCCTGCTTCAGCTCGACAGGCAGCTGGGCAATAATTTCGTCCAGCATATCCAGCACCTTATCGCGCTCAACAATACATTTGTCAGCGCCCAAAGGAAGGCCTCTTGCGTCCTGTACCATATCGTATAATGCGGAGATGATTTGCTCAATGTTCTGCTCGTTCATTTTCTGTTTCCTCCTTCAGCTATATCAGCAATTCGCTGTTTAAAAACGGGTATAATTTCTTGGGGCAGGAAGTCCGACAAATCGACGTCATACTCTGCCAGTTCCTTAACCATACTGGAACTTAGGTACATATACTGGTGTTCTGATGTTAAGAACATAGTATCCAAATCGGGATTTAAATTACGATTGATTAATGCCATCTGAAATTCGTTCTCAAAATCAGAACCTGCGCGAAGACCTTTGACAATCACGCAGCCGCCCTTGGCTTTTGCGTAAGATGCAAGCAATTGTGCGGAGGAATCCACCTCAACATTGGGAAGATGCCTGGTTACGGACTGAATCATTTGTACCCGTTCTTCTCTGCTGAACAGTGGCACTTTAGAAGAATTGACCATAACGCATACAATCAGCCGGTCAAATATTTGAGAAGCGCGTTCAATGATGTTCAGGTGGCCGCTGGTTACCGGGTCAAAACTGCCCGGATAAATGGCAATTTTCATAATAGAACCCTCACCGCTTATATTTTGCGGTAAATTGTTACCAAGGTTTTTCCGTATTTATAATCACGGGAGCGGGAAAAGCCCGAAAAATCCATAGAAAAAGGCTTTTCGATAGGTCGCTCAGTAACTATTATACCATCAGTTTGCAAAATGTCAATTTCTGTTATCATTTTTAAAGAATTTTCCAGAAAAACTTCTGCATATGGCGGGTCAAGAAAAATAATGTCAAATTTTTCCTTACATGAACGAAGAAACGCCAGGTAATCTGACTGAATAACGCGGCCGGATTGTGTCAGCTTTGTTCTTTTGAGATTCTCGCTAATCAAGCGGCATGCCTGTGCACTTTCATCCACAAAAACAGCACCGGACGCCCCTCTGCTCAGGGCCTCAATGCCAAGCTGCCCTGTGCCGCCAAATAAATCTAACACTTTTGCGCAGGGGATGTCGAACTGAATGATGCTGAACATCGCTTCTTTTACACGATCGGATGTGGGACGTGTTGCCATACCATCCGGTGTTTTCAGGGCAACGCCCCGCGCTGTTCCGGTTATTACCCGCATAGGCCTTCCCTACCCTTCCTTGTGAAAGTGATGATAAACCGCATAGGCGGCATCCTTCGGCAAAAATCGTTCCAGCTCCGGCAAAGACGCTGCGCCAATAGACTTTACGGAAGAAAAGCTTCGCAAAAGAATTTCTTTTCTTTTCGGACCGATGCCGGGTATTTGATCAAGCTGGGAGCGGCTCAGCCGCTTACTTCTGAGTTTCCTGTGGTATGTGATAGCAAATCTGTGACATTCTTCCTGAATCGTGCCGATTAACGAAAAGACGGACGGATTGCTGTCAATTCGGATTTCGTCACCGGATGATGTGACCAACGCTCTGGTTCTGTGCCGATCATCCTTGACCATGCCAAACACAGGAAATTGCAGGAGCATATCAGAAAGCACCTTTTGCGCGGTCTGTGCGTGAACGGTGCCGCCGTCAATCAATATCAGATCCGGCGGCAGGTCAAAGCCTGTTTCGTTTGCGATAAAATGCGTGAACCGACGAGTAATCACCTGCTGCATAGAGCGGTAATCATCCTGACCCGCAAGGCCTTCTATTTTAAAACGTTTATAGGCGCTTTTCTTTGGCTTTCCATCCTGAAAAACCACCATACTGGCCACAATATCTGTGCCGGATATATTGGAAATATCGTAGGCCTCGATTCTTGCCGGGATGGGTATGGAAAGCATCTTTCCAAGAAGTGCCAGCGTGCCGGCAGAACGTTCTTCTTTTGTGCTAATGCGAAGCGCTTCTTCGTGAGCATTTTTAACGGCTAATTCTACCAAACGGACGAAGTCACCTTTTTGGGGAACTTTTATGGTTATTTTACGTCCGTTTTGCTGGGAAAGAAGCTGAGCAAACAGATCATAATCTTCTATTGCAAAGGGTAAGAGAATGGTTTTGGGTGAGAAAGAACGATCAATATAGTACTGCTTGATAAGGCTGGAAACAGCGGCTTCCGGGTCATCCGGTAATGAGAACACTTGGTAGTCCTTATCCAATAGGACGCCGCCATTATAATGCAAAACGGCAAAACAAGCCTTGCTTTCCGTCTGGCTGTACCCAATTACATCCATTTCAGATGCCTTATTCTTTGTTACCAGTTGCTTTTGGCCAAGTGTCTGCACCGCATTAAGACGGTCGCGCAGACTGGCAGCCAATTCAAAATTTAAGGATTCAGAGGCTTGAAGCATTTGATGCTTAATCTCATTTGCCACTTGCTTAAAATTTCCGGAAAGAAGCTGTTTTGCCTGTTCTACTCGAGCAAGGTATTCATCCCGACAGGCAGGATTTTGACACCAACCGATGCACAGATTCATGTGGTAATTCAGGCACGGTCTTCCCTTCCCGATATCCCGGGGAAATTGCTTGTTACAGACAGGTAACATTAAGCTGCGGTTGATTTCTTCAAGAATATGTTGCGTAACGCCTCTGCTGCCATACGGGCCAAAATAGTCTGCCCCATCATCGGAGATTTTATTGACAAGTTCCAATTTAGGAAAAGGCTTGCTCCCGTCCAAGCGCAGATAAGGATAGCCTTTGTCATCTTTTAACAAAATGTTGTATTTTGGCATATAGCGCTTGATTTGTGAACATTCCAATACAAGCGCCTCAAATTCCGAAGAAGCGACAAACACGTCAAAATGGTCAATTTTGCTGACCATTACTCGTGTCTTGGGACTGTGCGAGGCGGTATCCTGAAAATACTGGCTGACTCGGTTTTTAAGTTTTTTCGCCTTACCCACATAGATAACTTTGTCATCCTTGTCCCGCATAATATAGACGCCGGGTTGCAAGGGTAATTTAGATGCCTTATCCTTTAATTCTTCAAACGTCATAGGGTAATCTCCCAAAAATAAAGCCGCCTCAATGCGATTGGCACTGAGGCGGCAAGCCGTTCAACTATCAATAAACATCCCGCTGAAGCAAGGCTTCCAGAGCGTTAATTGCTGCCTCTGCATCGGATCCGGCAGCAGACAGGCTGACCGTTGCGCCGGTAACAATCCCCAATGACATAATACCAAGCAGACTCTTCGCATTCATTTTACGGTTATCGGACTCCAGCCAAATGCTGCACTCAAATTCGTTCGCTTTTTGGACAAAATAGGTAGCCTGCTTATTATGTAGGCCGGATTCACAGCGAACGACAATTTCCTTACTAAACATATTCTTATACACTCCTTAACAGCACATTTCGGGGAAATGTGCCTATCTGCGTATTATGATAGCAAATATTTCAAAGAAGTCAACTGATTTCGTCAACTTGATAAGAAAAAATGTGGAAAAAAGTTTGAGATAAAACGGGATTCCTCTGAAAAAGCCGTTGAAATCAGTCGAATTCTGCGATAGTGACACCGTCCTCCCCTTCGCCATACACGCCAAGACGGAACTGCTTAACATACTTGTTTTTCCGCAAATGTTGCGCAACGGCGTTGCGTAACACGCCGGTTCCTTTGCCGTGTATGATGCGAACGGAATGAAGGTTTGCGCGCATAGCTTCATCCAAGTATCGTTCCAGAATGCTGATTGCCTCAACGCTGTCCATTCCTCGTAAATCAATCTCCGAGGGCATAGAAGACATTTTCATTTCCCGGCCGGAATGAGCAGGACGCCCCCCTTTTTGTTTATAGGGGTTTTCGTTTTCCAGAAGGTAGATTTCGTCTGCCTTGGCGCTAAGCTTTAGAACGCCCGCCTGAAGCTCATAGGAGCCATCTTTGTTGATGGCAATAACATTGGCTTTTGTACCGAACTTCAAAAGTTCCACCGTGTCGCCGATCAAGATGTCTCGGGTAGGCTTAGGACGCTCAGCAGATGCTTGTCCGGGCCGAATTCTGGAATCCGCCTCATTCAGTTCTTTCCGAATCTGTGCCTGGCGCTGATTGATTCCGGTGGTGTCTGCGTGTTCCGTCAACTGTTTTTTTAGAGCCTTCAGTTCATCGGATGCGGCATTGGCAGCGCGCCGTGCGTCCTCGATAATGCTGCGCGCCTGCATTCTGGCATCTTCCAGTAATTTTTCGCGTTGAATCCGAAGACTGGCGTCGAGCTGCTCGCTGGCTTTTTTAATTTTTTCCGTTTCCAAACGAAGCGACTCTGCTTCCATCCGGGCGGTTTCCATTTGCTGGCGCTGATCTTCCAGCTGAGAAAGTACATCCTCGAAATCCCGATCGTTATTATTAATCAAATCCGATGCATCCTTGATAATGGATTCGGAAAGGCCCAGCTTCCGGGAAATCGCAAACGCATTGGATTTTCCGGGAATACCGATTAAGAGCCGGTACGTTGGCTGAAGGGTTTCCACGTCAAATTCGCACGAAGCATTTATGACACCGGAAGTACGCATGGCATACATTTTCAGCTCTGCGTAATGGGTAGTCGCCATTACCTGACTGCCCATTTTGCGGCAAAATTCAATCAAGGAAATGGCAAGTGCCGCTCCTTCGGCAGGGTCTGTGCCTGCTCCCAGCTCGTCGAATAGCACAAGGGTTCTGCTGTCGCACTGCTCGATAATATCCACAATCGTACGCATGTGACTGGAGAATGTGGACAGGCTCTGGGCAATGGATTGCTCATCACCAATATCCGCCAATATGGCATCAAAGGTGGAAAGATGGCTCCCGTCTCCTGCCGGAATGTGCAGTCCGCATTCCGCCATCACAGTCAATAAACCGACGGTCTTCAATGTGACCGTTTTGCCACCGGTATTAGGACCGGTAATAACCATGGAATCAAAATCCGTACCTAACCGCAAAGAAATGGGCACAACTTTTTGAGGGTCAATCAAGGGATGCCGCGCGTTGCGCAGCTCCACCCTGCCCTGATTGTTCATAATTGGCGCCCAGGCGTTCATTTGGTAACCCAAGCGGGCTTTAGCAAATATAACATCCAGACGGACAAGAATTCGGTAGTTTTCCAGCAAATCTTCGCCGCGGGCTGCAGCCTCTGCGGACAGCTCTGCCAATATCCGTTCAATTTCCTGTTTTTCCTGAATTTCCAATTCCTTTAACGCGTTGTTTGCGTTAACAGCGGACATTGGCTCAATAAAGTAGGTAGAACCGGTAGCGGAAACATCGTGTACCAATCCGGGCAGGTCGTTTTTACATTCGCTTTTTACAGGTACTACAAACCGCCCTTGCCGTATCGTAATAATCGGTTCCCGCAGAAATTTAGAATAGGTTGGGGAAGAAATCACCTTTTGCAATCCGTCCTTAATTTTGGCGCTTTGAATACGCATATGACGGCGAATGTCGGAAAGCGCGGGACTTGCTGTATCTGCAATTTCCTCCTCAGATAGAATTGCGCCTAAAATTCTGTCTTCCAGATACTTATTGGGTGTAAGGCAGCGGAACAGTTCATCGAGAACCGTAGGCGCTTCATCCTCGGAAATATAGGATTTTACGTTACGGGCGCAACGCAGGACACAGCCAATGGACAGCAATTCCTTTGGCTGCAGAATGCCCCCTTTATCTGCCCGTTCAATGGCAGAAGAAATGTTGATAACCTCGGCAAATCCCGGATAACCCTTTCGCGTGCTCAGGTCGGATGCGGCGCTTGTTTCCGCCAACATCTGCTGTACCGTGTCAAGATCAGATGAGGGACGAATCTGCAGACAGGCTTGCCGCCCTTCCGCGCTGCCGGCGCATTGAGACAGCAACTTCAGCACTTGATCCAGCTCAAGCTTTTGCAGAGATTTCTCGTAGAGAATAGACATAATATGCTCCTAAAATGTACTTTGCGGTTGATAAACAAGTGATTTGTAAAAATCAAGCGTGGAAAATCCCCGCTCCAGCTGTGTGGTTAGGTATGCTTCGGATATTTGCGCCAACTGTTCAATGGATTCCGGACTAATCTGAAAAGAGAACAGACGCTTGGGGTCACAAACGCATAAATATCGCATGGCATCCAACACGCCGGGGCCAACCGGCATACGAATACCGCTTGACTCAAAATTGCGGCAGGTGCCGCACTCAAGACGTCCTTCGGAGATATCCAATCTGTCCGGCATTTGCGCGCCGCACTGATGGCAACCGGATAAATCAGGCACATATCCGGCTAAGTAGGCGCTTCGCACTTCAAAAACAGCCTTAATTTGTTGCTCGGATAAATCCAGCTTACAAAGGGCATACATACAATTTAAAGCAAGGGAAAGCAACTCCGGATTTGGCAGATCCTCCTGAGATATTACCTCAGATACCTGGGCAAAATAGGTTGCCAAAGAAAGCTTTTGCAAATCCTTCCGCAATTGGGGGAACAGCTCGATGGAGTGCGCCTCATTTACGGTATAGGTATCGTGGTATTCAAACAGCGTAAACTCCCCGTAAGCCAAAAGCTGGCACGGGGCAGTTAACGGATTGTTTTTGCGCCGGACGGATCGTGCTTTAGCGGTGATTTTTCCATATCCTGCTGTCAGAATTGTCAGCAGGGAATCATAATCATTGTAGGCAGTTACCCGAATTACCAGACCCTTGGTCGTTATATACATAGGTTGTCTCCATTCGTTTTGCTTGGCTGTAAAGCAGGTAGAATTCCGGAGCGCCAGTTTCTATAAAGGCATCCCATAATGCATCAGATTTCATATTCATCCCTCCGCAAATAGGATTTACCATATCGCGTGAGGATAAGCATGGAAATTATTCTCTGTAACCGAAATTACGAACAAGGAAGTCGCTGTCGCGCCAGTTTTCCTTAACCTTGACCCAGGTGGTCAGATACACGCGGGTTCCCATAAAACGCTCGCAGTCAGCGCGCGCCATAGAAGAAATCTTTTTCAGCATTTGTCCCTGCTTACCTATGATGATTCCCTTGTGGTTGGCTTTTTCGCAGTAAATCGTCGCATCGATATCTATGATGCCGTTATCCCGTTCCGAAAACTTTGTAATTTCAACAGCTGTACCGTGAGGTACCTCCCTGTCCAAATTCCAAAGGAGCTTTTCCCGGATAATCTCTGCCATAATCTGCCGTTCCGGCTGATCTGTGGTAATGTCTTCTGGAAAAAGGAACGGACCGTCCACAGCGTATTTCTCACATTCGGCAAATAGTTCCTCGACTCCGTCGCCTGTTTTTGCGGATATGGGAATAATGGCAGCAAAAGGCGCCGCCTGGGAATAAGCCGCAATCACTTCCAGGAGGATGTCCTTTTCCACAGAGTCAATTTTGTTAATTGCGAGAATGACCGGATTCTTCTGGTGGCTCAAATGCTCTATGAGTTTTTGTTCCTGCGCGCCAACCGATGCAATAGGTTCTACCATCAGAATGGTCAGATCCACGTCAGAAATGGATCCTTTTGTGACATTCACCATATAATCCCCCAGCTTTGTGCGCGGATTATGGTAGCCGGGGGTGTCTACAAATACGTACTGAATATCTCCCTTTGTGACAATGCCGCAAATACGATTACGAGTTGTTTGCGGTTTATTGGACACTATGGCAATCTTTTCTCCTACCAAATAATTTGTCAGAGTAGATTTACCAACGTTGGGACGTCCGGCAATGGCAATCATAGCAGTCTTTTTGTTCATCGTCTTTCTCCTTAACGGGTCATACCCCTTACAGTAGCGGCAATGGCCTCTTCTCTGGCGCGCATAGCCGCCTTCTGCGAACCTTCATCCATATGGTCATAGCCTAAAAGGTGCAGCATGGAGTGAATCGTCAGATATCCAACCTCCCGGCGCAGACTGTGACCGAATTCCTTTGCCTGCGCTGCGGCTGTTTCCAAAGATATGGCCATATCTCCCAGGGGGCACATTTGGGTTTCGGGGTCAAGAAATCCATCCCAGCTCGCAGGAGGTTTTCCGGGTGTAAAATCAAACATGGGAAAACTCAGCACGTCCGTGGACTTGTCAATCCCTCTGCTTGCGGCATTGATGGCGCGTATTGCCTTGTTGTTGGTCACTAAGACATTTATCTCACAAGGAATGTTGATGCCCTCGGCGGACAACGTAGCTTCTATACAACGCGTAATGACATTGGTGATAAACGGTTGTTTGATCGTAATGCAGTCGAAAGTGATATTGATTTTGATGTTTTTCATATTATTTTTTCCTCTGGTATTTCCCCTGGAATTTGCCGGCGGATTTTACTACTTCTGCTTTGCGGTCTGCGCGCTCGTAGGCATTGATAATTTCCTGCACAAGCGCATGCCGAACTACGTCTGCAGAGGTCAGCCGGCAAATGGCGATATCCTTTACTCCATCCAAAATACGAACAGCATCCTTCAGACCGGACACCTTATCGTTGGGCAAATCAATTTGCGTAACATCGCCGGTAATCACAATTTTTGAACCAAAACCCAATCGGGTCAAAAACATTTTCATTTGCTCTTTGGTGGTGTTCTGCGCTTCATCCAAAATAATGAAGCTATCATCCAGGGTGCGTCCTCTCATATACGCCAGAGGGGCAACTTCGATAGACCCGCGTTCCTGATATTTCTGGAAAGTCTCAGGGCCAAGCATCTCGTAGAGGGCGTCATAAAGAGGCCGCAGATAAGGGTCAACCTTGTTCTGCAAGTCACCGGGTAAAAAGCCTAGCCGCTCCCCTGCCTCGACCGCAGGACGTGTTAGGATAATGCGGTTTACCGTTCTCTCGCGGAATGCGGCAACGGCTGCCGCAACGGCCAGGTAAGTTTTGCCTGTTCCGGCAGGTCCAACGCCGATGGTTACAGTGTTCTTTGTGATTGCTTTCATGTAGTTCTGCTGACCTACGGTTTTTGCTTTTATGGGTTTACCCTTAGCCGTGATACAGACAACATCCTTTGCAATCTGCGTAAGTTGCGCGTCGTTTCCTTCCTGAACCAGAGTAATCAAATAACGCACCCGTTGTTCGTCAATGATTTCACCCTTAGATGCCAGGGAAAGAAGTCCCTCAAGGGTACGTACGGCCTTATAGGCGCTTTCTTCATCGCCGGTTACCTTTAAGTCTGTACCGCGGTTGACAATGGACACGGAATGAGCTTCTTCAATTCGTTTAATATTTTCGTCAAAAGAGCCGAATACGGCAATCAGGTCCTCAACTCTGTCTGCATTGACAATTTTCTCAACTGTTTTCTCCATAGTACTGTATTATCTCCTCATCCCGCACATGTCCAATCATTTCTGTGCAGGCATAATTTCCTTGTAATACGCAGATATCCTCTACCAGCTGCAAAGAGATCTCCTCATTGTGAATCGTCCCGGCAAGCATTTGGGACTTCATATACTCCTGCGAAAAAGAGCGCATCCAATCAAAGGAATTTTCTGATGTGGCAACAACATCCTGATTGTAGTAAATCCACTGCTCTCTCACAAGAGAGACCGGAAGCGGATTGTCTCCGGGCAGGGTGATATCAACCTTATCATATATTTTAACACAACTGGTATCCGAAATTCCACTATCTTTATATAATTTTATTTGTTTTTTTCCAATAATCAAACTATATTTTACCTGACGGTGGGTTTCCTCTCCTCTATTTAGGGTGCTCACGAGGGAAACAGCCTGAATATCGCGTTTTGTCTGGGCGATGATCTCCCCCTGTGCTCTTGTGGCGCGAATCAAAATTCCCAGGTCCTCATACCCGGATATCAGCACTTGCCCTGCTTTTACCGCCTGTCCCACCCGGCACATGCCTACTCCCTGGGTAACAGTAATGTCCTGAATAATGCCGTCACGCAGCGCAACAATACTGCTGATGCCCGGTTTTTCGATTTCGGTATCGGTAATTTCCCGCTCCCGCACCTCGATGGTTGCCACAAAGCCGCTTGTATTGATTCCTACCCAGCTCAACTGCGGAATTTCTTCTAAAAGCCTGTTTTTTACCGATTCACTACGCACTTCCCGACGTGAAGCCCAAAACACAATGCCACATTCCTGCGCTTGTTCCAAAATGTAATTTGTGGGAACGTCGCTGTTCCCGCTTACTTTAATGAATAATATCCTGCTGGGCAGAAACAGGGTCAACAGCAACAAAATAAGAACAAATGTACATAAAACCGGCCTGCGCAAAATATTATTGAATATTCGATAAAGTCCTTTTTCCTGTAAGATTTCGACTTTCTCACCTCTTCGGCTTAACAGGCGATTGAGCGCCGTAAAGTCTTTTCGGTGCAAGGAAATATCCGCAGAGAGGTCACCGGAATGGGACACATCAAATATGCTGATGTTGTTGTTTAGAATCGCCGTCAACGCGCCGGATAAATCTGCGCTAGTAATCCGTATCCGCACAGTCCCTGCGGCAGATTTAATGATCCCCATGGCTCATATCCCTCATCAATTCCACCTTGTCAATTTGTCCCGATATGATTAACCGGTCCTTGCTCATCTGTATCAGCTCCAGCGCCGAACCGCAAACAAGCACCTTTCCGAATTTCACATTGATCCCAATGGTCATATTGCTGTATTCCGATACACCCTTGTGGTTTTCAATTAAAACGGTCCTATCCCCTGCCAATTCAATCAGCGGTCGTCCGGGTATTGGCTCAGACGCCAGGTCCGCCGCAGACGTCAAATAGTCCATAAGCGGTTTTCGTCCCATGATCGGTCACCTCCTGAAAAATTCTATGAAGATTTTAGGATGAATTGAACTGAGAGGACATAGTTTCTTATGAGGTGATTGCAGTGAAACGCAAAGTATGGACCGGCGTGGTGTTATGCATTGGCATACTGTTTCTGATATTTGACGCAAAATACGCATTACAAGGGGCGCAGGATGGGATAACGCTGTGCATCAGGTCTGTCATTCCTGCCCTACTCCCCTTTTTCTTTCTCTCCACATTGCTGAATTCCGAACTCACAGGACATAACATTAGAATCCTGCGTCCGCTCGGGCGGCTGTGTAAAGTACCGGAAGGCGCAGAATCTATTTTACTTCTTGGACTTTTGGGCGGTTACCCTGTTGGCGCTCAATGTATCTACCAGGCATACCGTGATGGAAAACTATCCAAAACCAGCGCCCACAGAATGTTGGGGTTTTGCAATAATGCAGGTCCGGCGTTTATCTTTGGAATGATGGGCACTGTGTTTCGGTCCGTATGGATTCCCTGGGTATTGTGGTTGATTCACATACTTTCCGCGCTGTTTGTGGGTATCATCCTGCCGGGCAAGCCGGAAAAAGAGTGCATTCTTTCCCGTTCTGGGACAATGACGGTCTCACAAGCCATGGAGAAAAGCTTAAAAAACATGGCCGTTGTCTGTGGGTGGGTAATTGTGTTTCGTGTGATGATACAGATACTTAATCGGTGGGTTTTGTGGCTCGCTCCAGACGCTTTACGGATAACGGTTATAGGATTGCTGGAACTATCCAATGGCGCGCTGTCCCTGGCTGATATCACCTCTCCGGGCACAGCATTTCTTATAGGCAATGTTCTGTTGGGGTTTGGTGGGCTATGTGTGCATATGCAAACTGTATCCGTAACCCGGGAGTTACAAACGGGAATGTATTTCCCGGGAAAGATCATCCAATGCCTATTCAGCTTGCTTTGTGCCTATATGGTGCAGCCTGTTTTGTTTCCGGAAACGGAACAGATTCTTCTAACTCCCGCCTTGTACGTTACTCCTTTTATTGTGATTTGCGCTATTATGCTGGTGATTCGGAAAAAAAGTTATAGCAATTCACGGGAATATGTAGTATAATCAACATATCAAACAAGGAAAGGGGTAGCCTGATATGTTGTTTCGGAAAAAGCTTCCTAAGTCTTGTAGCTATTGTGAGTATGCAACCAAGATTAATGATGACCAGGTTCTTTGTATGAAGCGCGGCGTCCGACCGATTTTCAGTTCCTGCAAGAGTTTTCAGTATGACCCCTGTAAACGTATTCCCCCAAAGCAAAAAGCATTAAACTTTGAACAGTACGACGATGTAGATTTTTCCATATAAAAAATCCGGAAAGCGTGGCTTTCCGGATTTTTAATTATTCAAGCATATTTAAAAAGTCATCTTCCGACAAAATCGAGATGCCCAGTTCACGCGCTTTTCGTTCCTTGGAACCGGCATTCTCACCGACCACTACATAAGAGGTTTTCTTCGAAACAGAACCTGCTGCTTTGCCGCCAAACAGTTCAATTTTCTCCGTTGCTTCATCGCGGGTGAATTTCGTAAGTGCGCCGGTCAGAACAAATGTCATTCCCGCAAAGCGGTTGTCTGTGATGACACGCTTGCAATCAAAATTGACACCTGCCTGTCGCAGTTCTTCCACCAAATGAACGGATTGAGGTTGCGCAAACCAGGATGCAATAAACTGCGCTGTAACGGCGCCAACATCGGGCACCTCCGTCAGCTCCTCCGCAGAGGCCTGCATCAGCTGGTCCAAAGACCCAAAGTGAGAAGCAAGCACCTTGCCGGTTTTTGCACCAACCTGACGAATACCCAGAGCGTAAATTAACCGGCTCAAATCCTGCTGCTTGCTTGCCTCAATGGATGCAAGCAGTTTTTTGGCGGCAACCTCTCCGTTTTGCCACAGGGATTTAATATCCTCAAGAGTTAAATAATAGATATCTGCCGGGGAACGGATCAGATTTTTTTCAATAAGCGACTCCACAATGGCGCTGCCCAGTCCGTCCACATCCATCGCATCCCGACTGACAAAATGCTCAATGTTGCGGGAAAGCTGGGCAGGACATTCTGCGCCGGTGCACCGTAGAAATGCCCCTTCCGGGTCGCGTTCTGTGGGCGCACCACAGACGGGACAGAAACGCGGCAGAAAATATGGCGCAGCATTTTCAGGCCGTTTTGAAAAATCTACTTCCAAAATTTCGGGAATGATTTCGCCGGCCTTGCGTATTTGAACGGTATCCCCTATGCGAATATCCCGTTCAGTAATAAAGTCCTGATTATGCAAAGTAGCATTTGTTACCGTAGTTCCCGCCAACCGAACAGGGCGAACAACAGCCTTCGGTGTCAGCACACCGGTACGACCGACCTGAACAACGATTTCCTCAATGACAGTAGGTTTGATTTCCGGCGGATACTTATAGGCGCATGCCCACCGGGGGAATTTTGCTGTGTTACCCATTTCATCACGTAGAGTAAGGTCATTGAGTTTAATGACAGCTCCGTCAATATCGCAAGATAATTGTTCCCGATTCTCGTTAATTCGCTCTACTTCCCGGTTAATGCTGTACAAATCGGAATAAGCCATCCAGGGAATCACTTTAAATTTCAGATTCTGCAAATATTGCAAAGATTCTGTATGGGTTGAGAAGGAAACCCCCTGCGCATACTGGACATTGAATATTAAAATATCCAAGCCTCGCTGAGCGGCAATTTTGGGGTCAAGCTGGCGTAAAGAACCTGCGGCAGCATTACGCGGGTTAGCAAACAGCGCTTTTCCTTCTCTCTCCTGGCGCTCATTAAGCTTCTCAAAGCTCTTTTTGGGCATATAGACTTCGCCGCGAACGATAAGACTGCTCGGAGCGTTATCTATGAACATAGGAATAGAATGAATGGTTTTTAAGTTTTCCGTAACATCTTCTCCCACATTGCCGTCGCCACGGGTTGCGCCGCGAACAAAATGTCCGTTTTCATATTCCAATGCCACAGAAAGACCGTCAATTTTCGGTTCTACGGTAAATTCTGCGTCTGGATAAACAGAATGAATTTTTTGAAGAAAATCATTCAGCTCATCCATAGAGAACACGTCCTGAAGGCTCATCAGCGGCACACGGTGCGTGACCTTTTCAAATTTGCTGAGCGCCTGACCGCCAACACGTTGGGTGGGAGAATCCGGCATGATAAGCTCCGGATAAGCGCCTTCCAAATCCTCCAATTCGCGCAAAAGCCTGTCATAAACAAAGTCGGGCATTGTAGGGTCGTCCAGAACATAATACCGGTAATTTGCCTCATTTAATGTTTTGATCAGAGACAGGATTCTTTCTTTCGTTTCCATATTATCCTCCGGTTTGGAAAAATGTGTCGGGCACCTGACCGACGATAATGGTCTCTGCCACAACCACCTGACTGGTGACAGTGAAACTGGTGGTCTGCCCTAAAACAAGGATGGTAACATCCACACTCACATTCATTAAAAGCTGCTGTGAAGTCTGATTGATGCCAGCCTCAGAAAATTGGCTGGAGAAAGAGGCATCAGAGTTACGGATTGAGAGAATTGAGACGGGAATTTTCGGGCCGCGTCCTGACCATATTTCAGGAAACAGCAGACTACCCAAAGGAATCCCTAAGTCCATCGTATCCTGGGATAAGATCTCGTCATTAATCAGATTCAGGATATCTGTTTTCAGGCGGTTAACCTCGCTCATATTGGTTTTCAGGGCGGTAATACGTCCTTCCAAATCCTTTTCAAAGTAAACCATACGGTCATATTGAATATTCCCGTTTTCAATTTGGCTGTCAATGGCATCGTTGATTAAATCAGAGGTGGAATTGGATACCTGTGTTTTGGCAAGTGCCTGAATTGCGCTGTGATATTTGTTGCGAAATATCACCAATCCCACAACCGCAATAATAAATAAAATGAGTGATATACGTAAAAATCTTCGGATACCAGTGCGCATACAAAGTCCCTCCAGGTCATTGTATGCCTGATAAAAGAGTTATATCACAATTTTTTCATGTGTGCAGATGCGGTGTTGAGCATAAGCTTTTTGGTTCCGATTTGATCAAAGGCAATTTCCAAAAGGGCATCGCCGCCCATTTTCACCACGGATAGTACCAGTCCCCTTCCAAATGCGGTATGCTGAACCGTATCTCCTTTGTTCAGATCCAAACTTACCGGCTTTGACGGACTCAATGCGCTCAGATAAGTTTTTTGATTGGTTTGGGTTCCGTGTGACGGCGCGCTGGAATACCGGATAGATCCGCTGTAGCCGCTTGGAGTGTGATATCCGCCCTTTTTGACGGAAACGCTTTCCGGTATCTCCCGTAAAAACCTGGACGGCAGCGAAGCATTGGTCCGGCCATAGAGCATTCTCTGCCTGGCGTGGGAGATGGTTAACGTGCGTTTTGCCCGTGTGATTGCCACGTAGCAAAGGCGCCGTTCTTCTTCCATCTCATCATGCTCGCCAATGGCGCGCATTCCGGGAAACAGACCGTCCTCAAATCCCACGAGAAATACGTTGGGGAATTCCAGACCTTTTGCTGTGTGCATTGTCATCATGACAACAGCGTCGTCTCCCTCACTGTATTCTTCGATATCCGTATACAGGGCAATCTCCTCCAGAAAGCCTGCCAAGGAAGGTGCTTCTGCATTTTGAACATAGGCAATAATGCTGGATTTTAGTTCGCGGATGTTCTCCAGGCGCGTTTTGTTTTCCTCCGTAGGCTTGCTTTCCAGCATTGCGATGTATCCGGAGCGAATCATCAGTTCTTCATAAAAATCCGGCAGGGACATTCCGTCTTCCAAAAGCTGAGACAGTTCCTCTATCATCACGGTAAATTGCATCAGCTTTCCGGCGGCCTTTTCCAATGGCCCATAAGAGTAGGGATCGGAAACAACCTGATATAACCCCTTCCCTTCTGCCTGCGCCAAACGGTCTGCCTGCTCGATGGTCTTTGCGCCAAGGCCTCTGGGCGGATTATTAATAATACGGTGAAGACGTAAATCATCGGTTCGGTTATGAATAACGCATAGGTAGGAAAGCATATCCTTAACTTCTGCCCGGTCAAAGAAACGCATACCGCCAATCACACGGTAAGGAATTCCGCTGCGTTTGAGCGCATATTCCAAAGCGTTGGACTGAGCATTGGTACGATATAAAATGGCGTAATCCTTAAAATTCTTTCCCTTTGATCCGGAAATAATCTGCCCTGCTACATAGCTGGCTTCTGCAGTTTCGTCCCCTGCTTCGTAGATGGTAATCAGTTCACCTGTGCCGTTTGCCGTCCAAAGACGTTTCCCTTTGCGCCCGATATTATGAGAAATCACAGCGTTGGCCGCGTTTAAAATAGCCTGCGTGGAGCGGTAGTTTTGTTCCATACGTATGGTCTTTGCGGTCGGGTAATGCTTTTCAAAATTCAGTATATTCTCAATCGTCGCTCCGCGGAAGCGGTAAATACTCTGGTCATCATCACCAACCACGCAAATATTTTCGTATCCACCGGCAAGCAACGAGGTAAGCAAATACTGCATATGGTTGGTATCCTGATATTCATCTACCAGTACGTACCGGAACTTCTGCTGATAGTAAGTCCGTACATCTTCATATTCCTGCAACAGACGCACGGTTAACAGGATAATATCATCAAAATCTACAGCATCATTATTCTTCAAACGCTGTTGATAATTCTGATAGGCGCGCGCCACGTGCAACAGACGGATATCCCCCGATTCCTCAATATTCTGAAGCATTTGCTCCGGAGTCACCATCTTGTCCTTTTCCCTGCTGATAAGATTCAGAACATATTTTGCCGGAAATGTTTTATCATCCAATCCCATATCCCGGATTACTTCTTTCATAATCCGTTCGGAATCTGCGGTGTCGTAGATGGTAAAACGTTGGGAATAGCCAAGCCGGTCAATATCCTTGCGAAGGATTCGGCAACAGGCGGAATGGAAAGTCATTGCCCATACATCCTGCCCTTCCGGCCCGAGCATATCTGTCAAACGGTTTTTTAGTTCGTTTGCAGCTTTATTGGTAAAGGTGATAGCGATAATGCTCCAGGGCGCAGCGGGAGAAAGCGCACACAGATAGTCTGCTCTGGCGCGATCCGCATCGGAAATAGGCGAAATCAGAGATTCCAGGAATTGAACATCCTCCGCTGTAACGGTATCCGGAACCTCCAGGCTGTCGCTGGCGCAGCCGAAACGCATCAAATTGGCAATCCGGTTAATCAACACAGTGGTCTTGCCACTGCCGGCACCTGCTAATAGCAGTAATGGTCCGTCTGTGGTCAGGACAGCACGTCGCTGCTCTGAATTCAAATTATGAAATTGGGACTCGATATACCGACGTCTGGCAGCCACAAAACGGGCGATCTGTTGTTCTGTCATAAAGCACCTTTTAAACCATAATGATGCTTATATTTTACAGCATATTTCCCGAAAGGTAAAGACAAATATTTCTTCTATCCAATCATTTCCCGAAGCTTTTGCAATGCCTTTTTTTCAATTCTCGATACCTGTACCTGACTGACGGTCAAGATTTTGGACACCCTGTCTTGCGTTAACCCGTGGAAGTAGCGAAGTTTGATTACCATCGCATCCCGTTCCGGTAAGCGATTAATTGCCTGCCTAAGGGATACCCGTTCCAGAAATGCATCTTCTGATTCCGAATTTGTCAGCACATTTTCAAGAGACAGACCATCCTCACCTGCCTGCTTTTGAATAGACTCCACGGATGCCGTGGCACTTTCTGCCATTGCAATTTCTTCCGGTGTGAATCCGGAATGTTCAGCCAATTCCGTTACAGTAGGGTCACGGCCTAATACATTGCTTAACTGATTCTGAATAGACCGTATGGCTGCAGCTCTTTCTTTGATGGTTCGTGACACCTTAACCACACCGTCATCCCGTAAAAAACGTCGGATTTCCCCGGCAATTTTTGGAACAGCATACGTAGAAAACTGCGTTCCAAACCCAGTATCAAATCCGTCAATTGCTTTTAAAAAGCCAAGACAGCCCAGTTGATACAGGTCATCCGGTTCCACGCCACGCCCCATAAAACGCCGCGCAACAGACCATATTAGTCCGGCGTTTTCCGTCAGGAGGATCTCCTTTGCGTTTTCATCCCCGGATCGGCTCTGCACAATTAATTCCTCTGTTCTGCTCATTTTCTGCGTTGTAATTTACGTCGCATATGTACCGTTGTCCCCTTCCCTGGCTCTGAGGAAACGGAAAATGTAGTCATAAAACTTTCCATAATGGTAAATCCCATACCACTGCGTTCTGAGCCACCGGTTGTAAACATAGGCGTGCGGGCCTGCTCCAGGTTCGCAATGCCGATACCTTTGTCCTTTATCACAATGTCCAAAGTGTTGTCCTTCAATAGTCTGCACCGCATGGTGATTACCCCAATTCCATTCGGATAAGCGTGTACTATGCAGTTGGTGACTGCTTCAGAAACAGCGGTACGGATGTCACCTAATTCTTCCAATGTTGGATCAAGCTGCGCAGCAAAACACGCAACGGCAGAACGGGCAAATCCTTCGTTTGCTGATTTACTGGGAAATTCTAATATCATATAGTTTTCAAATTTCATAACACTGCCTCCTTAATTTCTACTAATTTGTCAATACCGGATGCTTTAAAGACCTTCATCGGCTGATTCCGCAGACCTGTAAGCACCAGCTTTCCTTCCAAACGAGCAACGTTTCTCAGGGCGTTAATCACCACAGCAATTCCGGAGGAGTCCATAAAAGACACTTCCTGAAAATCCAAAATGCAAATATTCGGTGTATATGCTTCGATTTTTGCAGAAATGGCCTCAATGAATTCCTTTGCGCAATGGTGATCGATTTCGCCGGTTAATGCTACAGTAAGTTGTCCATCTTGCAGAAAACTTGTCAATCGCAAATTCTTTCCTCCTTTCGTAGTGCTGATGTAAAGTATAAAAATATCCGACTGCATATACAGTCGGAATCTATTCGTATTTTAAAAAGAAATGGCGTGCAAATAGCAATTTGCACGCCATAATAAATTATTGAAGTTTACGAAGAGCCTCTTCGCTTTGCTCCAGCTGTAAAATCAAATCTCTTGCTTTTGCTGCTTTTTCCTGTTCTGCCTGAACAACCGCTTCAGGAGCTCTGGAAGTAAAATTCTCGTTGGAGAGTTTGCCTTCTATGGAAGCTAAATTCTTCCTTGCTTTTTCCAACTCTTTGCAGATTCTTTCCAGTTCCTTGGCCACGTCCACCAGCTGACCCATAGGAATATACAGCTTGGCATCAGACGTTGTACAGCATACCATTCCGTCAATATTCTCCGGCTCGGACTGCAGCATGCTCACCTGATCTGCGTAAGCAAGGCGCTGAATAAATCCTGTACCTTCCATAAACGCCTCCGGCTTGGAGGTGAGCACATAGAGCGCAGCTTTTTTGGAAGGAGGTACATTCATATCTGCCCGACGGTTGCGAATGGCACGGATGGCATTCATAACAGATTCCATTTGGGCTTCTTCTCGTTTGAACTGCAAATGAGCCTGATACTGTGGCCATTGCGCGACAATCAATGCCTCGCCATCGTGAGGCAGGCTCTGCCAGATCTGCTCCGTAATAAAAGGCATAAACGGATGCAGCAGGCGCAGAGTCTGATCCAGCACATATACAAGCACCTGCAAAGCCGTTTGCTTCTGGCTCTGATTTTCGCTGTAAAGACGGGCTTTTGTCAGTTCAATATACCAGTCGCAATAGGTATCCCAGATAAAATCGTAAACCTTTTGCACTGCAATACCCAGCTCGTACTTTTCCAGATTATCGGTCACTTCAGAAATCAACGTATTCAGCTTGGAAAGAACCCATTTGTCTGCAATGGTGAGCTCAGTTGGGAGTTCGTTTTTTGCATCTTCACCCAGGTTCATCAGCACATAACGGCTGGCATTCCACAACTTATTGGCAAAATTACGCATTGCCTCGCAACGTTCCACATAGAAACGCATATCGTTTCCGGGAGAGTTGCCGGTGACCATATTCATACGCAAGGCATCACAGCCGTACTTCTCGATAATCTCCAGCGGGTCAATTCCGTTACCCAGACTCTTGGACATTTTCCGGCCCTTATCGTCCCGCACAAGGCCGTGAATCAAAACCGTATGGAACGGTGTTTGCTTCATATGCTCACAGCCGGAGAAAATCATTCTGGCGACCCAGAAAAAGATAATGTCATAGCCGGTGACAAGAACGTCTGTGGGATAGAAGTAATCCAAATCTTCCGTTTTATCAGGCCATCCAAGGGTTTCAAAAGGCCACAGCGCAGAACTGAACCAGGTATCCAGAACGTCGGGGTCACGTTCAATGTTGGTGCTGCAACATTTTTCGCACTTACAAATGTCTTCCCGGGATACGGTAATGTGTCCGCATTCGGCGCAGGTCCAGGCAGGAATCTGATGACCCCACCAGAGCTGACGGGAAATACACCAGTCACGAACGTTTTCCATCCAGTTCAAATAAGTCTTGCTGAAGCGATCGGGAACAAAGCGTGTTTGCCCGTCTTTCACTACCCGAATGGCTTCTTCTGCCAAAGGCTTCATTTTCACAAACCACTGGGCAGAAATAATTGGTTCCACATCATTGTGGCAGCGATAGCAGGTACCCACATTATGGGAGTAATCATCCACCTGAACCAAATATCCCTGTTCCTGCAGATCCCGAACAATCTGTTTTCTGGCCTCATAACGGTCCAGGCCCTGGTATACACCGCCAAATTCATTGACTGTCCCATCGTCATTGAGTACACGGATTACTTCCAAATTGTGTCGTAAACCTACTTCAAAGTCGTTGGGGTCGTGCGCAGGTGTCATTTTTACACAACCGGTGCCAAATTCCATTTCTGCGTAGTCATCCGCAACGACAGGAATTTCTTTGTTAACAAGTGGCAGAATAACTTTCTTGCCTACGATATGGGCATATCGCTCGTCATTGGGATTAACACACACACCGGTATCGCCGAGCATAGTCTCCGGGCGTGTTGTGGCTACCACCACTTCACCGGAGCCATCAGCCAACGGATAGCGGATGTGCCACAGGTGGCCGGGTTTGTCTACATATTCCACTTCTGCGTCGGAGAGCGCGGTAATACAGTGGGGGCACCAGTTGATGATGCGGCTGCCTTTATAAATCAAGCCTTTTTCATACAGAGAGACAAACACTTCCCGAACGGCGCGGGAACAGCCCTCGTCCATAGTAAATCGCGCGCGATCCCAATCGCAGGATGCGCCAAGCTTTTTTTGCTGCTCCACAATACGATTGCCATACTTGTGTTTCCAGTCCCAAACGCGTTCCAGGAACTTTTCACGGCCCAGATCGTATCGGGTAAGGCCTTCCTTACGAAGCTCCTCCTCCACCTTAATCTGGGTTGCGATACCTGCGTGGTCAACGCCAGGAAGCCAAAGCGCGTTATATCCCTGCATACGCTTGAAACGAATCAGTGTGTCCTGTAATGTGGCATCCATTGCGTGGCCCATATGCAGCTGACCTGTCACATTGGGAGGAGGCATAACAATGGTAAAGGGTTTTGCATCCCGATTCCTGGATGGGCGGAAATATCCGCCGGATTCCCACATACCATAAATCTCCTGCTCGACCTGCTGCGGCTCATATACCTTCGGCAGTTCTCTTGACATATCCAATCACTCCTTAGAAATAAAAAAGTGCTGAGCCAAAACTCAGGCCGAAATAGACTATTCCCTGGTTCCACCTGAATTCCCGAAAACGGGCACTCAACTGCTGTAACGGGCAACCCGGACTATCCTACTGAATTCAGACAGTCTGCTCAAAGGCGACATTTACCGGAAATTCTATATGCTCACACCAAACGCACACTCTCTGGAAGAATCCTACCGGGAAAACTCCTTATCAACGCATATAACAACTGAAAAATAGCATAAAAAAACCTTTCTGTCAATTATAAAACGTAAAAACTATGTCAAAAACTTGACGGACTGTTCTTTTCGCCATATAATATTCCCATATTTACGAAAGTGAGTGAAGCAGTAATGAAGCTGTCGTTGGTCGTCCCTTGCTATAATGAAGCAGAAAATGTCTTCGCTTTTCAGGATGCTACCATTTCTGCCTTTGCAGACTGCCAATATGATTTTGAAATCGTCTACGTGGATGACGGGAGCAAAGATGCTACGCTTCACGAGCTGAGAAAGCTTTTTAAGGCGCAAAAATGCCCCATAAAAGTAGTGAGTTTTTCCCGTAATTTCGGCAAAGAGGCCGGCATCTATGCCGGCTTGCAGCATGCCACTGGGGATTATATTTGTTTCATTGACGCTGACTTGCAACAGCGCCCGGAAATTGCCCGGGAAATGGTGGAAATTCTGGAAACGCAGCCGGAATATGATATTGTTGCCGCTTACCAGGACAGACGGGGAGAAAGCAAAATTCTGTCTTTCTTTAAAAAGGCATTCTATGCGATTATTAACAAGCTGTCCAATGTTAGCCTAAAGTCCGATGCCAGTGATTTCCGCACCATTCGCCGCAGTGTTGCGGAGAGCATCCTGAAGCTGGGCGAATACCACAGATTCTCCAAGGGAATCTTTGCGTGGGTCGGATACAACACCCACTTTATTCCGTACGTTGCCTGCGAGCGGGTGGCAGGAACTTCCAAATGGAATTTCCGGAAGCTAATGAACTATGCCATCGACGGTATTATCGGATATTCTACAAAGCCTTTACGGATTGCCACCTTTCTTGGCGGATTTACTGCATTTGCGGCAATCGCATACTCCATCGTTGTGATTCTCCAGAAACTGATTGCCGGAATTGATGTCCCCGGCTATGCAACCATTATCGTATTAATTCTCCTTCTGGGTGGTATGCAGCTCATTTGCATTGGTATAATCGGCGAATATGTTGGCAGAATTTTTGAACAGAGCAAAGACAGGCCAATTTATATTGCCAAAGAAATACTCGAGTATGATAAATGAAAAAAGCAGGGCTGATGATGCCCTGCTTTTTTAGATATCTGCGTGCACTTCCTTTAGCTTTTTGCGTATGGACAAAAGGTCATCGAACGTCTCCGGCCTTTTGCTCAAATCCCGTAAAAGCGCAGAAGGATGGTATATTGCGGTCATCCAGATGCCATCGCGGCAGTACCAAGTGCCGTGTTCTCTGGTAATACGATACTCAGGGGTGAGAATCCTTCTTGCCGCAATACGTCCCAAGCAAACAATCACCTGCGGTTTTACCAAAGAAATTTGTTCTTTCAGATAGCCGATGCAGGCATCCTGTTCTTCATCGCCGGGATCCCGGTTCATAGGGGGTCTGCATTTAACGATGTTGCAGATGTACACATTAGCACGATTAAGGTCGATAATGGAAAGCATATCATCCAGGAGTTTCCCAGCAGCTCCCACGAAAGGTTCACCCTGCAAATCCTCCTGCTCTCCGGGGCCTTCCCCGATGAACATTATGTCCGCGTCCTTACGGCCTACGCCAAAAACGACGTGATTTCTTGTTTGGCACAGTCCGCATTTCGTACAATGCAAACACTCCATTTCCAACGCTTCCCAGCTGGCCATACCTTACCCTCTTGTTCTTCTGAATCTCTTTTTCGCAGACTTGCGAATGTTATACTGCCGAACGCCAAACAGCAGAGCGGCCGCGAGCACAGCCAGCGCTGCAAACACAATTAAAACAATCCCCCAGGGAGATAATCCCGGCTCTGTGCTTTTTACCTCTTGTACCTTCTGATATGCAACGGGAACATCATTGAGCGCAAAAACATCAGCCTGAACAAGGCACATCGGCCCGTACCAAACCTGTAAGTAGGACAAACGGTCTCCCTTGGATAAGGGCGCGGAGGATATGCCCATAGAATCTGTATAGCGGAATGACAAATCATCCAAACCAACATAGGAAGGTAAAATGGTAGAAACAGAGTCCTTTACACCCAGAATTAAATCGCAGTCTCCGCCAAGAACACTGATTTGCCGAAGAACCTGGTCAGCAGAAACGATCTGCCTTTTTCGGTAATTATCAAAGCCTTCATCCAAAAGGTTTGTTGTTTCCAAAAATCCGCCGAAGCTCTTAACCGTTTTGCCATCAGCCTCAAAATAGGAAACAGAACCCATAACCACGGCTAAAAGCTGCATATTGTTATACTCGGCGGTAGAAGCAATGCTCCGAAAGCCCTGATAATCTACGCCTGTTCTTCCGCCTGTAACGCGGGAATCATAATAGTAGGCCATACTTTCGGTGTGCATCATATGGTTGCCGCTCGCCAGATTCCGTTGCGCAGACTTGTTAGTGGCAGGAACAGAGTAGAATGCCGTGCCGAAAATGGTTCGGAATTTCTCGTTTTTTACGGCTGCGGCAAGAATTTTTGCCACATCTCTGGCAGTGGTATACTGGTCATCATTATGGATGCCGTGGGGATTGGTAAAATGTGTACCGGTACAGCCGAGCTGTGACGCGTAATCATTCATCAGCTGCACAAAAGCAGCCTGGCTGCCGGCAATATGCTCCGCAATGACGCAAGCCGCATCGTTGGCCGAATGTACCATCATGCAGTAGAGCAAATCTTCCAAGGAAATCATTTCTCCATCCTGCAATCCTACAGACACGGAATCTGACGGCAGAGAACGGATAGCTCCCTCCCGGACAGTAGCAATATCGTCTAAATTCCCCTGCTCCAAAGCAACATATGCCGTCATGATCTTTACAAGGCTTGCTGGATACATTTTGACATCTGCATTCCACGCATGAAGCAATGTTTCGCTGTCCAATTCAAACAGAACCGTTGCCTTGGCATTATCGATAACACGACCATCTCCCAACAAGGGCATAGCAGCATCCAGCGAATGACTGCCATTTGTTACAGAGAGATCTTCCGCCTCCTGAACAGGCTCTTCCTGCACGTTCTCCGCCTGTGCTGTAACAAAAAAACGGCCACAGACGAGAACGAAAACCAATATTAGACAAAATAAGCGCCTAATTTTCATATTATTACCTCAATATAGGATCCCCGGACTTGCCGGGAGGTATCATTTTGTGTATAATTGTTTTATTATTATAACAGTAAATATTGCTGTAGTCAATCTTGGAGGCTGTATCTTATGAAAAACGGCGCCAAAACTCTGCTGGTTGCGACACTGATATGCGTTGCGGCATATATTGGAATTTACATAGGAAGAAATCATACCGGCACGATTGTGACAGTTGATGTGAACAATGGGAATTCCGTCACGCTGAATACCATGCCCGCAGAATCCACTCCCCTGCTGATAAATATCAACACAGCATCCGTGCAGGAGCTTGTTATGCTTCACGCACTGAGCGAATCCGCTGCTCAGAATATTGTCTCATACCGTGAAAACTACGGCAGATTTCTTTCGCTATGGGAACTGCTGGAGGTGGATGGAATTACGGAAAGAATATTAGATGAAATCTGGCCTTACATAACAGTTGGAGGTTAATATGAAAATACTGGTTGTAGATGACGAAGCTTTGCTGGTCAAGGGAATTCGCTTTAATTTGCAAAATGACGGATATGATGTGATTTCCGGTTCCACAGGCCTGGACGCGGTGGAATTGGCAAGAAGTCAATCGCCGGACTTGATTATTCTGGATATTATGATGCCCCAAATGGACGGTTTAACAGCGTGCGCCAGAATCCGAGAATTTTCCAGTGTTCCTATTATTTTGCTGACCGCTAAAGCGGAAGATATGGATAAGTTGATTGGCTTTGAGCAGGGAGCTGACGACTATATCACAAAGCCGTTTAACATTCTGGAGCTGAAGGCTCGGGTGCGGGCGCTTTTACGCCGCGCAGTCAGCGCCCAGAAAAACACATCTGATATTTTGCAGATAGGCGCAATCTCCCTGGATTTGGATGCGCGAAATGCCTATCGTTCCGGCAATTTGGCGGATCTGACAGCGAAGGAATTTGATATGATTGAGCTTCTAATGCGAAATCCAAACCGTGTTTACTCCCGGGAAGCGCTGCTGGATACCCTTTGGGCTTACGAATATCGCAGTGAAATTCGTACCGTTGATGTACACATTCGCAGATTGCGTGAGAAGCTTGAGGAAAATCCGGCTAATCCGCAGTACATTATGACGAAATGGGGCGTTGGCTATTACTTCCGAAAATAAACCGAAAGATTTTGTACGATATAAAAGTACACACTTCAAATATGCTGTCACCTATATTATCGTTACCTTTGCCGTTCTTCTGTTTTTAAACATTTATTCCGCGAAAACCAGTCAGGAAATGTTTAGCGGGAGCAAGCAGGCGTCTATGATAGAGCGCTGCTACCTGGCTGAGTCGGAAATTTCCCAGTTGGAAGTACTGAACCGCGCTACGGTCTCTGCGGCCGTCAGTGAGTTGGAAAATCTCGGTGTTAACCGCTTGATCATTACGGATGATAAAGGCGTGGCCATTTACGATACATCCCACAATACGCAAAGCAATTTGCAGGAGGCTATGTCTGTCATCACGCAAGCATTGGAGGGTAGTGACATTTTCCTTTGGAATTATCAGGACGGTGCTATGTACTCTCAAGCCGCCACCCCTATCGTTTCTTACGGAACCCTTATCGGCTGCGTTTATATGAACGAATACGATACGCAGCAAGGCGCCTTACTTCACTCCTTACAGATCAACACGCTCACAATTACCGTAATTCTGGAAATTGCTGTTTTGATATTTTCTCTCGCCTTCTCCAGCGCCTTTACCAATCGCCTCCGAAAAATTATGACTTCAATGCGTATCATCCGCGAAGGAGATTATTCTCATAAGGTAAATATGAAGGGCGACGATGAGCTTTCCGTTCTGGGAGACGAATTTGATGATCTGACAGAGCGGCTGCAGGCCTCAGAGAGCATTCGGCGTCAGTTCGTATCCGATGCTTCCCACGAGCTGAAAACGCCGCTGGCATCTATCAAGCTGCTCTCAGACTCCATTCTGCAGAATGATATGGATTTAGAAACAGTCCGTGAGTTTGTTGATGACATTGGGCACGAGGCTGACCGACTTAACCGTATGTCCCAAAAGCTTCTAAGCTTGACCTACATCGAAAGTCAACAGGAATCAGACAAAGAAATCACCGGAATAGCCGATACGATTGACCGCGTTGTCCGGATGCTTTCCGGGATGGCGCAAACACGAAATATCACCATCGAACGAACAATTATGCAGAACTGTCCAATCCTGATTCTGGAAGATGATCTGTATCAAATTGTATTTAATTTAACTGAAAATGGCATCAAATACAACAATCCCGGCGGCAAGCTCAGTTTGAGCCTGTTCCGCCAGGATGATGATGCTGTATTGCAAATTTCTGATACTGGAGTGGGCATCCCAGAGGATTCGCTCAGTCAAATATTTGAGCGTTTTTATCGGGTTGATAAAGCAAGATCCCGTCAGTCCGGCGGAAGCGGTCTGGGTTTATCTATCGTAAAAAGTATGGTAGAAAGAAATGGCGGTCAGATTTCTGTGGAAAGCGCCGTTAATGTTGGAACAACCTTCACGGTCGTGTTTCCCGTCTTCGATATCAATGAATAATATTATTCTGTAAAACTCTCTATGACGGCGCCAAGCTGACCGTTTCGTGCCTCCAAATAGGCGTTTTCCAGGTGTTGAAGATAGGCAAACGGTTCCTCCGCGCGAATTGGAATAAACAGTCCTTGTACAGACAGATGCCTTGGTACCAGCGAGAATTCGATATGCCCCTCCCCTATCTGTTTTGCCGGAATTCTTTTTTCCAATACAAATTTATCGCCTTTGGGCACGCAGATTCCCAAATCTATCTGAGTTTCCCCAAAGGATGCCATAATCTTATACATTACCTCCCCGGATAATTGGCATCTGCACTGGATGCGATAATACAATCCTTCCCGGCTGACCTGTGCCGTGCCTGCACAGCAGTCCCCTAACATAATCTTATACATACAAAATCCCCCTTACCGCAAATCTATGCGATAAGAGGGATTTTCATTCATGAGGGTCTGCCTTCTCCCAGTCCAAAGCTGACAGCAATCGCATCATCCACCATAGACATTTGCTTGTCATCCAGATGCCCCATATGCTCTCTAAGCCGACGTTTATCTATTGTTCGGATTTGTTCCAGCAAGATCACAGAATCCTTACTGAGTCCAACACTGCCGCCGGAAATATTTATATGTGTTGGCAGCCTTGCTTTTCCGGTTTGGCTGGTAATCGCCGCAGCAATTACTGTGGGAGAATGTCGGTTACCGGTGTCATTTTGAACAATCAATACGGGCCTGGTGCCGCCTTGCTCACTGCCAATAACAGGAGAAAGGTCAGCATAAAATATATCGCCGCGTCTGACAGTGCTTTCCATATTTTTCACACTCCGCAGAATATCATTGCCAACGCTACCGAATTCATTCATATGTAACGCGGCTGATGCTATTGTCCCACATATGAATCATTTTTATACGGCAGAGCTGTCAAAATATCCTATGTCAAAACTGACGAAATGCTACAAATATGAGAAGTTTGCGACCTCAATCGTCAAAATTCTTTTCCCGGCAAACAGGATTTCTGTATAAACCGGACAATCATTTTTGTCAGTCCAAATATCCAGTTGCAATGCATCGTCTTCGTAACTGTCATCGATGGTCATACGAAGCCCTTCTCCATCCTCGCAACAGGAAGTCAAATATCCCCCGCGCAACGTCCTGACCATCAGCCATGGCGCGCTGACTGGACTCGCCTGTCCGTCTGCCAGAAGATTAAAGGCCAATACAGTGTCATCAAAAGTAAGTTTTCCACCAACTCCGTCCACCGACCCGGTGATTCCAGAGATGGATTCCGGGGCAAGTACCTGAAACTTTAAGCTTCCTGTCGCATCTGTTTCGCATTGCATTTCAAAGGTATACACTTGTTTTCCGTAATCTGCAGTAATTGTAGCATGAAAAGAACATCCGTTGCTCTGGGAGATTTTCTGGCGAATGGATACGGCCCGGTCAATTTCTGAATCAGAACTGCTGCATCCGGCTAAAAGCGCAATAACAATAAAAAATGCAAGAAAATGCTTCATAAAACCACCTTACTTCAAAAGTCGTGGTAAAAAAGTCGGACAAGTTCTCCGCTATGCGGTGTGACAATGTTTGGGCTCGTCCTTCCACGCAAAATATCCTTATGCGCAGAAATAACGTTTATGCCATCCGCAATTAAAACAACGGCCATTGAAAAAGCACTTGCATTTTACAGGAAAATATGATAATATAACAAGCGATATTCAACAGCGTTGAATGGGTTGTCCGATGCTGATGCCACGACCACAGAGAAAGCGGTATGGTGAGAGCCGCTTACGTGCAGCACAGGGCTTTCCCCCAGGAGCTGCTGCCTGAAATTTAGTAGGGTTTGCCGGATGATCCCGTTATCGATCTATGGTGTGTTTGCACCGATAAGCTGCGCCGTATGGCGAATTGCGGGTGGTACCGCGGAGGTTATTCCTTCGTCCCGATTTGGGGGCGAAGGTTATTTTTTTCTTTGAAGGGAGTTCAAATGATGAAACAGCAATTAGAGCAGATAAAATTGCAGGCCATTACTGCACTTAATAACGCGGATAGTCCTGCTGCTCTGGAAGAACTGCGCGTTCGTTTCCTGGGCAAGAAAGGAGAACTGACAGCAGTTCTGAAGCAGATGGGTAAGCTGTCTGCTGAGGAAAGACCGGTGATTGGTCAGATAGCAAACGCTGTTCGCGCGGAAATTGAAGCGCTTCTGGATGCCCGCAAAGCTGATATTCACACAGCTGTTTTGGAAAAGAAGCTTGCCGAGGAAGCGTTGGACGTTACCATTCCCGGAAATACTCAGGCTATGGGTCACGCCCATCCTATGAATCAGGTTCTTGAGGAAATCAAAGATATTTTCATTGGAATGGGTTATCAGATTGTCGATGGGCCGGAAATTGAACTGGCTGACTACAACTTTACAAAACTGAACATTGAGAAGGGCCACCCTTCCCGCGATCGTTCGGATACGTTCTACTTTACTGATGATGACAGCCTGCTTTTGCGTACACAGACCAGTCCTATGCAGATTCGTGTTATGGAGAATGCAGAGCCTCCCATTTGTATTTTGGCGCCCGGCCGTGTGTATCGCAAGGACGAAGCCGATGCTACGCACTCCCCTATGTTCCACCAGATTGAAGGACTTGTGGTAGATGAACACATCACGATGGGCGACCTGAAAGGCGCGCTTATTACACTGATGAAAAAACTGTACGGCGAGGATGCCGTTATGCGTTTCCGCCCCCATCACTTTCCCTTCACCGAACCCAGCTGTGAGATGGATATGCAATGCCATAAGTGTCACGGCACAGGCGAAGTAGACGGCAATGTTTGCTCCACTTGCCATGGAGAAGGCTGGATTGAGCTGCTGGGTGCCGGTATGGTGCATCCCAAAGTGCTGGAAGGCTGTGGCATTGATCCTGAAAAGTACTCAGGCTTTGCCTTTGGCATGGGTTTGGAGCGTATGGCAATGCGCCGCACCCGTATCAACGACTTGCGTCTGATATTTGATAACGACGTGCGTTTCTTAAATCAGTTCTAAGGAGGTAAGATCTATGAAGCTGAACAGAAAATGGATTAACGAAGAATTCGTGGATCTTTCCCATGTGTCCGACAAGGAATATGTGGACACAATGACAATTTTCGGTCAAAAGGTCGAAACCTATGAGCGTATGGATTCCCAGATCAAGAATGTTGTTGTGGGCAAAGTCCTCTCCATTGTCCGTCACGAAAACTCAGACCATATGTGGGTTTGCCAGGTTGACGTTGGTCAGGATGAGCCCGTCCAAATTGTTACCGGCGCGCAAAATGTCAAGGAAGGCGACCTGGTTCCCGCCGCGTTACACAATTCCTGGCTTCCCGGCGGTATCCATATTACCAAGGGCAAGCTCCGGGGTGAAAAATCCAACGGTATGCTTTGCAGCTTGAAGGAATTGGATCTGACTATCGGTGATTTCCCCTATGCCATTGAGGATGGAATCTGGATTATCGAAGAGGATTGCAAACCCGGTGACGACATCAACACCGTCATTGGCAATGATGATACCATTGTAGATTTCGAAATCACCAATAACCGCCCGGACTGCTATTCCATTATTGGCCTGGCAAGAGAATCTGCCGCTGCGTTTGGAAAACAGATGAAGCATCACGAGCCAGTTGTTAAGGGTAGCAATGCAGGATCTATGTTTGAAATGCTGGATGTAGAAGTTCCTGCCGATGATTTGTGCAACCGTTACTCTGCCAGAATGGTGACTAACGTAAAAATTGCGCCTTCTCCAAAGTGGCTTCGTCAACGTCTGCGCGCCAACGGCATCCGACCAATCAATAACATCGTGGATATCACCAACTATGTTATGTTGGAATACGGTCAGCCAATGCACGCCTTTGACTACCGTTATGTTTCTTCCGGCAAGATTATTGTGCGTGAGGCAGAATCCGGCGAAACCCTAACTACCCTCGACGGAAATGTTCGTGCATTAAAGCCCGGTATGCTTGTAATTGCGGATGAAAGTAAACCGATCGGCCTTGCCGGTATTATGGGCGGTGAAAATTCTGAAATATTGGACGATACTACAACAGTAGTATTTGAATCTGCAAATTTCAACGGTACCTCCATCCGCCAGACTGCCCTTGCTCTGGGTATGCGTACCGAATCCTCGGGTAAATTTGAGAAGAATCTTGATCCAATGATGACAGTACCCGCTGTACAACGCGCCTGTGAGCTGGTAGAACTGCTCGCCTGCGGCGATGTTTTGGACGGCATGATCGATATCATTCATTACGTTCCCGAAGCGCGTACGCTTACTCTCGAGCCGGAGAAGATTAACGCACTGCTTGGCACACAGATTCCCGAAACGGATATGGTCAAGTACCTGGAGCTTCTGGAAATTCCTGTGGAAGGCCGCATTGTTTCTGTACCCTCCTTCCGTCCCGATCTGAACCATATGGCGGACCTTGCCGAGGAAGTGGGCCGTTCCTTCGGCTATAACGAAATCCCCACCACTGCTTTCAAAACATCCACACAAGGCGGCTATTCCCCCATTATGAAGCTGGAAAGCAAGGCCGGAAGCCTGTGCCGTGCGCTGGGTTACAGTGAAATCATCACGTATTCCTTTGTATCCCCCACCATCTTTGATCAGATTCGCCTTCCTGCAGACTCTGCCTTGCGCAATACCCTTAAAATTCAAAATCCTCTGGGAGAGGACACCTCCGTCATGCGTACAACCGCTCTGCCGTCCATGCTGGACATCCTTTCCAGAAATAATGCATATCATAATAAAGCGGCCAAGCTGTACGAATTGGCGAAGGTCTATCTGCCCCAGGAACACTCTGTATTGCCCAGCGAACCGAAGTATTTAATGCTTGGTTCTTATGGCGCGGACGAAACATTCTTCACCTTGAAGGGTGAATTGGAGGCCATTCTTTCCGGATTGCGTATTCAGAAAGTGTCCTATCAGGCCGTTGCCGACAATCCTTCCTATCATCCCGGTCGTTGCGCAGCGGTAAAATGTGGCGATGAAATGCTGGGTTATATCGGCCAAATTCATCCGCTTGTTGCTGAAAACTATGGCATGGACTGTGAAGTTTACTGCGCGCAGATTGATTTCTCCAAACTTGCTGCGTTCCGGCTTCCCGATCCGACGTATACTCCCCTGCCCAAGTATCCTACAGTATCCCGTGATCTTGCAGTTGTTTGTGATGAGGCAATTACTGTAGCGCAGGTAGAGAATGTAATCACCACCGCAGCCGGAAAGCTCCTGCGTAATATCCGCCTTTTTGACGTCTACCGTGGAACGGGTGTTGCAGAAGGCAAAAAGAGTCTGGCATTTTCGATGGAATTGCGCGCCGATGACAGAACGTTGACAGACGAAGATTCCGAAAACACAGTCAGCCGCATCCTTTTGGCTTTGCAGGATAAACTTGGCGCAGTTTTGCGTTGAAATATTAAAAATAGGACTTTACACGTACAAATTTTTGGGATATAATACAAATATCATTTCAAAGGAGGTCGTATCTATGACGGACAACAACAGAAGCACAATCAAATTCCAGGTTCCGGGTGATGACAAAGAGAATATGCGTCAGATTCTCCGTTGTGTATTCGACGCCCTGAATGAAAAAGGTTATAATCCTATCAATCAAATTGTCGGTTACCTGCTCACGGAAGATCCCACCTATATCACCAACTACAATAATGCAAGAAGTATGATTTGTAAGTTGGACCGGGACGAACTGCTTCAGGTGCTGGTACGCAATTATCTGTTTGAAAAACCCTGAATCCTGTCGGGAGGCTTTGCCACCGCAAAAGCCTCCCGATACTTGTGCTTAAGGAGGCATCTATGTCTGAGAACGTTCTAACATATAAAGGTCATCCACTTATGCGGAAGGACAACCTGATTTACTATGGTTCTATGGCTGATACCCATATTGTTATGCTTCAGGTTTTGGAAACAAAGAAAATCAACGATTTTGATGTTGCCACCCGCGTTTCCGTCCAGCTTCAGCTGACAGATCCCGCCGCAAAGAGCCGTGATCGTGTCGTAAAGAAAAGCGAAAAAGACGGTTTGTACACGGCCCTTGACTTTGGCTGTGTGTGGCTGGAAAGAGCCCTGTCCGGTAAATAAAAAAGCTGACACTATTGTGTCAGCTTTTTTATATTCTTTTGCCTTTCGTACATACTAAAGCATACGGGAGGTTGAAAGAATATGACAAATCAAATGGTAGGCAAACAAAGTTTTCGCTTGGAGAATCCGCCGGTAATTACGGCATGGTCGTGCGTTGCCGGAAAAAAGGAATCCGAAGGACCGCTTTGTAATTCTTTCGATTATACCAACGCCGATTCCTACTTCGGCCAAAAAACCTGGGAACAAGCCGAAAAAGAAATGCAAAAGATCGCGTTAGAGATTCTGGCAAACAAGGCGAAAATGTCGGTGAATGACTTCGGCCTGGTATTTTCCGGAGATCTTCTCAATCAATGTATTGGATCATCTTTTACACTGCGAAATATGAACATCCCCCACCTGGGTCTTTATGGCGCGTGTTCTACAATGGCAGAAAGTTTATTGGTTGCATCTATGGCTGTCGGCGGCGGATTTTCGGATAAAGTTGTGGCAATGACATCCTCACATTTTGCATCCTCAGAACGGCAATACCGATTTCCTCTTAATTACGGAGGCCAGCGTCCACCAACAGCGCAATGGACAGTAACCGGCTCAGGCGCAGCTCTTTTATGTAAAAATGGAAGCGGGCCGCGCATAACAGCGTGCACAATTGGAACCGTAACAGATTTGGGCATTAAAGATGCCAACAATATGGGGGCGGCAATGGCGCCGGCCGCATTGGCAACGATCCGCGCTCATTTTCGCGATTTTCAATGCTCTGCCAGTGATTATGATTTGATTGTCACCGGTGATTTGGGACAGTTGGGTAAGGAGATGCTCCTGACTATGGCGCAAAAAGAAGGCCTTGCGATTGGCGGAAAACTGACAGATTGCGGAACCTTGGTATTCGACACAACTACGCAGGATGTGCATGCCGGCGGTTCCGGTTGCGGGTGTAGCGCCATTACCCTGTGCGGCAGCATACTAAATGAATTAAACTCAGGAAAGCTGAAGCGAATACTGTTTTGCGGTACAGGCGCTCTGCTTTCCCCCACATCCACCCAACAGGGTCTTCCCATTCCGGGGGTATGTCACGCAATCGTGATCGAAGGAGAACACAAATGATGGATATTTTAAAAGCATTTATTTTTGGCGGAGTATTGTGTGTAATCGGACAAATTTTGATTGACAAAACAAAACTGACACCGGCACGGATCTTGGTTAGCTATGTTGTCATCGGAGTCATTCTTGGCGCAATTGGTATATACGAACCGTTTGCCGAGTTTGCAGGAGCAGGAGCAACCGTTCCTTTGACAGGTTTCGGCAATACCTTGGCGAAAGGCGTGCGGGAAGCAGTCAATGAAAGTGGATTTATCGGAGCGCTGACCGGCGGTTTACGCGCATCCGCCGGTGGAATTGCTGCGGCGATCACGGCCGGATTGCTTGCAAGCCTTATTTTTAAGGCGAAGGATAAATCCTGATATACGAGGTATACTATGCCTGCGGAACACCGCAAAAAGATATGGAGGTAGATTGAAATGGAGAACCAGAACCGTAATCAGAATCAGCAGAACCAGAACAACCAGAACCAGAATCGCAATCAGAACAATCAGAAAAATCAGAGCAATCAGAACAACCAGAATCGCAATCAGAACAATCAGAACAACCGCTAAAGAACATCCGCCGAAAGAGAGCATCTCTTTCGGCGGATTTCAGTCAAACTACTTTTACAAATTGATTTAGCCTGAAGAAATACAGCTGCGCAGTTTTAATCGGCAAGCGGAAAATACGGGACAGCGCCCGGGCATAAAGATTTACCTGCAGGCGATAACCATTGGCAACAGAATCCATAGATTCCTGTGTGACGCGGTCTGTCTTAAAATCCAGAATGGTTATTCCGTCATCTTCCAAAATCGCGCAGTCCACAACGCCCTGTAACAGAACATCTTCCCCTTGGGATGGACAGCCGTAATTGGACGCATCATCTAAAATGCTGAATTTGAATTCCCGCAGAACATTGGAAGCAGCGCAAAGCTTTTTCCCATATTCTGTGGCAAAAAATTCGCAAATATGAGGGATATCCACCATTTCAGCCTCTTCGGAAGTCATGATCTGTTCCTGAATCAGTCGCGCAATCTCATTGCGAATTTCAGCCTCACTGCCACAATGCGCAAATCGAATGTGCTGCATCATCTTGTGAACGGCATTTCCGTATTGTGTGCCGCTCATTTCTTTACCGGCAAAGGACGGTTTGCGCCAGTGATAATATGTTGGTCTGGAATTACCGGCATTTTCTGCAGCTTCCTGGTCCTTAAACCGACCTTTCAGCTGTGTGGCCGTCAATTTTGAAGGAAATTGAGATGCGCCAGAATATGGATAAATGAATTTTAAGCAAGCGCGTATCTTTTCCAAAACAACAGGATCGACGCAGGAAGATTCCAAAACTTCCGAAACAGCATCAGAACAATCATCCGCGACAGCATCTATAACATCAATTTTCCAGGGAATATCACTGACGTATACCTGCTCCGGTCTGCCCGCAAGGGCAAAAAGCTTGCCGGCTTCTGCCCGCCTCAATGCGGTAAGCAGAATCCACGTTCCGGAACAGGAAACATCACTTGTTAAAAGTTCTTCCGGAGAAATATTGATTTGTCCAATAAGCTCAGATAAATGTGTTTGCAGATCTTTATCTGCGTACGTCATAATCAGGCGATCCTTGGCGCGAGTCATTGCTACATAAAGAACACGCATTTCCTCGGAAATACTGTCTCGAATCATTTTTGTAGCAATGGCGCGTTTGGCAACAGTTGGATACCGCACTCTGTTTTTAAGGTCTACGCAGCTTAACCCCAAACCTAATTCCCGATCGCAAAGCACCTGCACTCTTGTGCTTTCCATATTAAAGCTTTTGGAAAGACCGCACAGAAATACTACCGGAAATTCAAGGCCTTTGGATTTATGAATGCTCATAATCGTCACTGCACCGGCTGTGACGGATTCTCCGGAGACAGTCAAACCTTTTTCCTCAAGAGAAGTCAAGAAATCAAGAAATTGATCCAATTCCTTTTGTCCATTTGCCTCACATTCCGCCGCAAGCTGGCAGAAAAGCTGTAAATTGGCAGTTCGCTCCTCCCCATCCATATCTGCAGCAAAAATACTGTCGATACGAGTAATGGTAAAAATTTTCTCAATCAGCTCGGACAGACTGCTCAACTTTGCCTCCCGACGCATTTGCTCCAGACAATTCAGAAAATACACGCTTTTTTCTGACTTATCCTGTTTTAAAGCATCGTAAATGGTAACGGCGCGATGCTTGCCCCGGAAAGAGGCAAGGTCGTCTGCGGTAAATAAAAACACACGACTGGTGAGCGCAGCAATCAGCGGGATGTCCTGCAATGGATTGCTGATCGTCTGCAAGATTGCCCGCAATGTAGAGATTTCTTCCGTAAGAAGCAAATCCATTCCCGCGCCTGTGCTGCATCGAATTCCTCTTCGCTCCAGCGCATACACAAAATCTCCGCCCACAGAGTTGGGTGAGCGCAGTAATATCACAATGTCTTCCGGTTTTATGGGACGGAGTACTTCACCTTCCCGAATCATATGGGAACCGTCTAAAAGCTGTGAGATACGTTCTGCCGTAAAGGCAGCCTCCTCCGCATAGGTGTCACGCTCTACCTGAATGGCATGAAGCTCGACTTCGGTTTCCGTATTGGGAATATGATTTATCCCCTCTCGAAGCATTTCGTCCTCACCATAAGCAAGGCCTCCTACCCGCGGAGACATGCACCGGCTGAACACAGCATTTACAGCCTCAATCACAGGTCCGGCAGAACGGAAATTACTACTCAAAAGTACCTTTCTCCCCTGCCCGACCTCTGCCGTTTCGGCAGGAAGAAAACGGCTGTATTTATCCAAAAATATTGTTGGATCGGCAAGGCGGAACTGATAAATGGACTGTTTAACATCGCCAACCATAAAACAGTTTTGACGTTGTTCGGTTAAAGCAGAGAATATGGTGTCCTGTACGGCATTGCTGTCCTGATATTCGTCAACAAGAATTTCACGGTATCGGGACCCGATCTGTCTGGCAAGAGCTGTCGGACCGGTACGGCGGCGACCGTACACAAGATCAAGCATTTTATGTTCCAAATCTCCAAAGTCCAGAATATGGCGCATTTGCTTCGCTCGTCCGTATTCATCCGAAAACTGCCTAACAAGCTTTATCAGCCCCCGAGCGGCAGAGCCTGCGCTTTTTAGGTCCTGCAAGACTTGGGCGCTGTCCGATGCAAAGTACGCCAGTTTCCTTGTCAAATGCTTCTTGCAAGCATCACGCACAGCTTTAATAGATTCTTTCAGCGAATCATCCGTGCAGGCTTTTGTGAATGTAAGCCGCCCGTAGTCGACGTCCTTTCCGGCAACAATCTTGTCCCATTCATCATAATTTCTGAGGGCAACCAGTTGCCGAACTGTATCCGTCAGCAATAACGCGGCCTTCTCCATTCCAGCAGTACCGGTCGCCATCTGCGCGCACCGGCTCATTGCATCAATCTGTAAATCCAGGTAGTCCTGAAGGTCCTTAATTAAATACGCACCCCAGGAGGTTTGCGAGGCATCTGTAACACCGTCTGCGCAGGTTTCCGTGTAACACTTCTCCAGCCATTGCTCCGGATCCAAATGGCAACGCGATGCTTGATAGACTTGAAGAATGATCTGCGGTACAAGCCGGTCATCGCGCCCAAAACCCTGCGTTTCAAAAAATGCCTGAAAATCTCCGTCCAATGCGACATCATCGTAAACTCGGTCCAATAGCTTCTCCATAACCTGAAGCTGAAGTTGCGCGCATTCCCGTTCATCAGCCACGCGGAAGTCTGCGGAAATATCCAGTTGATAAGCATTTTCCCGGAGAATATCCGCGCAAAATGCGTGAACCGTTGAAATTTTTGCCAAATACAGGCGTTGCATTTGACGATGTAAATGGCGGCTGTCCGGCGCATCAGCAACGCATTGGGTTAATCGCTTGGCAATCTTGGCGCGAAGCTCCGATGCAGCCGCCTTTGTGTAGGTTATGATAAGAAAATCATCAATATTGCTGGGATGAGCCGGGTCGGTAATATGTCCGATCAGTCGATCTACCAATACTTTTGTTTTTCCGGAGCCTGCGGCTGCCGAAACCAGCAGACGGCCGCCGCGGTCTGTTACGGCAAGTTTTTGTGCCGGTGTCAACTTATCGGCCACGACGGTTCACCTCCTGTGTAACTTCCTCCCAAAAACGTTCCGGTTTCATTGCCTTAAAGTTTCTTCTGCCTTCTACGGTTTCTGCGTGGCAAATCGCGCCATACGGGCAAAAAGCACAGGCATTATGGCTGGCTCCCCGCGTATAGGGATTGGGCGCAACCTTACCGGATGCAATTTCGTCCACCATATCCGAAAGCAAAGCAAAAATATATCGACGCAAAAGCTTAAACTGTGTCCGGTCAGCCAAATCGCCTGTAATGGACCCATCCTTGCGGCGGGAGTAGGGCGAACGGACAGGAGGTTCTGCCGGCTCAATAGCGCGAAGAACATTTTCTTCGTTCAGCAGCAGTCCCTTACGTTTCCAGCTTTTTTCCCGTTCTTCCTCTGCTTCCTCATCGGACAAAATACCGTTTGCAGAGATTAACGGAACTCTGGCAGGAAAATACTGCACACCGGCCGAAACGGGGGCATCGCCCAACATAAATGCGCCTTCATCTTCCAATGCATAAAGATACAGAAGCATTTGCAGGCCAATTCCGTTAAACACATCACAATAGTCAAAGTCCTTTGCGCCGGTCTTATAGTCCACAACGCGGAAATAATGGTTTCCATCATTACTCCAAGTGTCCACACGATCTACAAAGCCGCGCAAATCCGCATCCATCATTTGACCGGAAATAGAAATTGCGGGAATATCTCCATCGGGTCCAAAAAACACTTCAAAATCTGTCGGTTGGAACTCCGTTTCCTGCAGTTCTTTCCAAAGTTCCTCCACGATCAGCATAACCTCGCGACTGTTTCGGTTAAAATGATAGGTAAGGCGCTGAGAGTCAAGCTGGCTGAAACGTTCTGAGAAATACCTCGCCGAGATATCTGCAGCCATTTGCAAAGTCTGCTCCAGGGAAACATTGCGGAAGCCTCCCTGCTGAACGATTTTACGGCCACAGGCTTCTAAGACAGCATGCACATACGTACCAAATTCTGCAGGATCCACTTTGGTTGCCTTACGCTCCCTGGCACGCATACCGTATTTCAGAAAATAGGACAAGCGACATTCCGCCAACCTGTCAACCTGAGATGCAGACAGATGAAGCTTCTCCCCGTAAAGCCCTTTAACATTATCAAATTGAATCATTCCAAGCTGGTGATTGGTGCTTTCCAACACAGACTGATAAACCTGGGTAAGTCCCAAGGATTGCGCATCCTTGGCTGCCTGAAAACGCGCAAGATAGGCTCCCGCCTCTTTTTCATCAGTAAGAACAGCCCCCAGAGAAGGAATGTTATCGGTCATTTCCCCGGTCATAGCCTTCAGACGATCATAAATAAACGACGGCTGACCGGAAGGACAGGATACCCATACACTTTTATTTGAGCCAAGAAATACGTCATAAATCTCGGAAAATTCCGTTTGCAATCCATCAATAGCGCCGCTGTTCAGCGGAATTCCCATTTTCTGCAGCTCCTGGCGTTCTGCCTCTGTAAGCACACCGGAACCTCCGCCATACTTGGGAAGACTGCCTTCCAAAGCGCCCAGCAAAATTAAATGATCCGATGTGTGGCAACGCATTGCGCTCACGTCGCCAAAGGTCACGGCGTCCAAAACGGATGGAATGGTACCGACATCATACTGACTCAGCAATAGTTTGAATAGCCGCGTAAAGGTTTCTGCGTCCCAAATGGTCTGTCCGAGCATATCGTAAAGCTGTTCCATAGCATTCAGGAGGATTTCCCAAAGCTGATTTAAGATCTGAGCATTCCGGTGGTCACCGTTTGCCTCCATTTCCCGGGCAAGTTGCTGCAATCGGGCAGACAGGTGAATCTCCTCAAGGAACTGATATACAGCCTGCACCTGTTCCGACAAGTCCTTAGCCTTCAGGAACGCGTTGCGAAGGGATACAAGCGGATCAATAGCGGATTTTCGAGCCAGATTAAGCTGCTGAAGCTGATCCGACACGTTTTGTGTCCACTGCGCATCCAGTCCACCGGGGTGATTCACCCAATCGGAAGTCCATTTTTTGCCATCAATGGACCACATGATGGCATAATTCTCGATTTTGTCACACATATCCGCATGCAACGGTGACAGCATTGACTTCAGGTAACGAATCACATCTTTTTGTTCAAAGCCGCTCAGCGCCGCATCCATAGCGGAAAGGACGGTATGGATCACGGTCTTGTCAAGAATCTGCTCGGTGCCGGATTGATAAAGAGGAATCCCCGCCCGGCGAAATACCATATTGACACAATGCTGATAATTAGAAACATCCGGACAAACAATGCGGACATCCCGATATCGGCATCCGGCGCGAACAAGATCAATTACGTGCTCTGCCGCTGCAACGCACTCTTCGTATACCGTCTGAGTACGATAAACACGAAGGTTGTCCGTGGGTTTGCATTCGGTGATGCTTCCTTGAAGCAGCTTCTCACAATAGGGGTTTAAGGCGTTTTCGCCCGATAAAATATGCTGAATTTCATAGGCAATGCCGTTTTTCTTTGCATAGCCGATCAACTCACGGGCAGTTTGACCCGCTTTTTCAAAGGCGAGTAAGTGCGAGCCGGGCGCGTCGCAGTTTAAGCTAATAACAACCTGTCCGGAATTCTCAACAATATGATGTAGAATTTGCATATTTTGTCGGGAAAAATCCGGAAAACCAGTAAAATAAAATACGTGTTCCTTAGCAAAATCGCTGTCTTCCAGCATCTGTAAAAGCCAGGTCATTTGATCTCTCGGGTCTTTACGGCCTCTTGCGCATACGCTATCATAGCTTTCTAAAATCAGAGAAAGCTCCTCCAGCTTTTGAGCGAAGCTGCCCTGCGATTGTTCGCTGGCGTTTTTCAAATCAGCAGAGGTAACGCAGCAACGTTTAAACTCGTCTATTGCCTGCACAAGACCCATTAGAAACTCCGGCCTGGTTTGTAATGCAGCATACGCCTTCAGTTGACTGTGAATCTGACGGACCGCAGAGGCCATTGCAACCACACGTCCGCCGTTATCCAGACAATTCATAAACGAACATTGTAAATACTCGCACACCCTGTGAGACAGGCGTGTAAAAGACAAGACCTCAGCAAATCGACTGGACGTGTCCCCTGCCGTTTTGCACAGCCTGCGTTCCATTTCGTGGCTGACAAGCTCAGGAACAATTAAAATTCGACCGCCTTTTTCCTGGCGAACGTCTTGCGCGATTTGATTGATTACTGCATCCGTACTGGCTTTCCAGTCAGTGCTGAGCAAAATTGTAAGCATAAAGACACCCGCCTTTCTATTGAATCATTATTGGAATACTACGACAGATGAAAACATGCGTTGAAGATAGTATTCGCTATACAGGATTGCAGATAAATACGGCTTCATAATCCTTTTGTAATTCCTGCAAAATCCGTTGCGCTTTTTCTTGAGAATCAAAAATGGCAAACAATGCAGAGCCGGAGCCGGTCATTTGCGCGCCTAACGCGCCGTTGGAAATGGCAGTTTCCTTAAACTGTTCTATTTCAGGATGCTTTGTCTCAGCAAGCGCATCAAAAACGTTGCACAGATTTTCTCCAATCTTACGTAAATCCTGTATTTCCATGGCGGCATACATAGCCGAAAAATTGGGTCTGTGCGCAATTACAGTTTCATCAATTTGGCGGTAAAGTGCCGGGGTTGAGCAGGAAAAATCCGGCTTGCAAATTACGATCCAGCAAGGAGGCATTGGGGGTAAACATTCTAAAATTTCTCCCCTGCCGCGAGCAACCTTTGTGCCTCCAAGAACACAAAATGGAACATCGCTACCCACTTGCTCTGCCAGTTTTGCAAGTTCTGAATCAGAAAACGGTTTTCCATAGTGTCCGTTCAGCGCCCGAAGAACCGCTGCAGCATCCGCGCTGCCGCCACCCATACCCGCCTGGGAGGGAATTCGCTTTGTGATAGAAATGTCTAGCCCGTCCGGATCGCTCTCCATTGCGCGGAAAAATACCTCTGCAGCTTTCCAGGCGTGGTTACTGCAATCCGTAGGGATTTGCTCATCGGTACAAGTCAGCTCCCACGGATTGCCGGTACCAATCCGGATGTAAATATCATCGTGCAAAGAAACTGTCTGCATAACACTTTCAATTTCGTGGTACCCGTCGGCACGTTTGTTCCGCACATCCAACGTTAGATTAATTTTTGCATAAGCGCGTTCAATAATCGTAATCATATACGCCTCTCAAGAAAATGATACTTTCATTATATCGAAATCCGTCATATTTGCAAGCACACATATATGTATTATTTGTGTGAAAAAGGGAAATCATAGGAACGTATCGTAAAATAAACGGAGGTGAAAAGCAATGGACACCCTGGCATTAATCCTTTCGATTATCGGTTCTATCAACTGGGGACTGGTTGGTATTTTCCAATTTGATCTGGTTGCATGGATCTTTGGTGGACAGGATGCGATCCTCAGCCGTATCATTTATACGGTTATCGGCCTGGCAGGTCTTTGGTGCATCACAATGCTGTTTCGCAGAAACAGAGCGAAAATTGACGCAGAATAAAAAAGTGACGGCATCCTGGGATGCCGTCACAATTTTTAATTCAATATGCGGATAAGGCAGGTGTATGTCTGGCCCTTATAAGTAGCGGTAACAGTAGCGGTGGTGCCGGGGATCAATCCCTTGACTCTGCTTCCAATCAAGGAGGCGTTGGGTTGTGCATTGATTGACCAGGCAGCCTCTACTTCTTTGCCGCTTTCATCAGCCAGCATCAGGGTTAATGTATCGTCTTCCTTAATATGAATGGTAAAATCACCGTAGTTCTTGGGGCTAAAGAAGAACTTGGCGTAAATATGCAGGGCGCTGGTGGTGGAAGAGCCCGAGTCCCCTACATCCTCGGATACACCGCCGGAAACTCCACCGGAGGTAAAGTCGCAGATAATGGAGCAACCAATTTTATTGCCCATAAATTCGCCATAAACCGTTGTCTGACCTTCTCCCACTGCGACTACAACGCCGTCAGAAATCGTCGCAACAGCTTCGTCATCGGAGCTCCAGGAAATCTCTTCCATAGGAATTTCTCCGTTGTAAAGCACCCAACTGCTGTCTGCCATATCAAAGGTTATTTCCATTCTGTTCAGACGGAAGTCCTCCGGCGTAAAGACAATCTCCACTTCGTTACAAATAACCTGACAGGCAGTCTTCGCTTCGCCGCAGGTTACGGTAATCTCGGCTTGGCCTGCGCCTACATATGTGACAAGGCCCGTTGCATCGACCGTTGCCACATTACTGTCCGAAGAAGCAAACTGCAGTTCATCTGTGGTGTTAAGCGGGGTTGTCGAAATCTTTAACAGAGCGGTCTCGCCCGGCTCGTACAAAGTGACAACATCAAAATTCGCAGTAAGGCTTGTACAGGGAACGGACACCTCGCTTGGCTCAGTTTCCTGGGAAGCGGTAGTGCTGTTGCCGAAGCCATTGAAAGCGCCTTTGTTGGTTGCCGCAATCACAACAAAAGTCACCAGAAGCGCAACGATAACCAACAAAACAACTAAAAGGATGATCAGTCCGGTACTGCTGCGGTTTACAGAATCCGATTCCTCTGCGGCATAAGTAGCCACCGCTTTGCCTTTATTGCGTTTTTTTACATTGGCCTTGGAAAAACGGCCGCCTTTCACGTATGTATAGCCGCCAGCCGCTGCGCCGGAAGCAACTGTTTCGGGTTCAGCGGGACGAACGCTGCCGCAAATTGGGCAATGGGTGGCTGTATCCGGGAAAGAAGTTCCGCATACATCGCAAATAATTTTGCTCATAAAGCACCTCCGTTTCAATGCGAAGCACATCACATTGATATCTCTGTGCTGATTATAGCATTTCTTGCGGAAGAAAACAACAACAAACTTGTTGCATTTTTTGTAATTTTATTTTATCATATATAATAGTACGCATAAGGAGGCGATTTCGTGTCAACACCCAAACTTATTTCGCCGTTGCTTGACAATTTTATCATGGGCGATCCTATCAGCGATCATCACGGTATTCGTTGCTGCCCTGCTATGCTCAAGGACACGGATGATAAATTTATTGTTAAGATTATTTCCATTCCTGCATCCCAAACAAAGCTGGATGCGCTCCTTCTGACAGGCGCATATCCCAGTGCAGATGCGGCGCAGGAATACTTCAAGGACCTCACAAAAGATTTGGTTAAACAAATTGAAATCCTGCAAAAGCTTTCCGGCCAGGAAGGTTTTGTCTGCTGTGAAGGTTATCAGATTGTACCGATGGATGAGGGCACGGGATTTGATATCTATATTTTGACCAAATACAGACGGTCTATGGAGCGCCATATGCAGAAAACCGCTCTTACGCATTTGGACGCTCTTAATCTCGCTCTGGATATGTGCTCAGCCCTTACTGCCTGCCGCAGAAGCGGATATTTGTATTGCGATCTGAAGCCTGGTAATATTTTTGTTACCGAAAATAAAGAATACCGCATCGGAGATATTGGTTTTATTGACTTGAATGCAATGCGCTTTGCTACGCTTCCCGAAAATAATATCAGTCAGTATACTCCTCCGGAAATCACAGATGCCTTCTCTTCTCTGAATGATCGAATTGACATCTATGCTCTTGGCGCCATTCTTTATCAGATATACAGTGGCGGCAATTTGCCCGAGGCAGTTTCCGGCGCAATCCCCGATCCGAAATTTGCTGATGAAGAAATCAGTCAGATTATTATGAAGGCACTGGATCCTGACCCCCAGAATCGTTGGGAAGACCCCGCTCAAATGGGACAAGCCATTATCGGCTATATGCAGCGCAATGGTGCAAGCGATGACTTGATTGTCCCCCCTGCCCCTCCTGTTTCCGAGCCGGAAGCACCGCAGGAACAAGAAGAATCGATTGATGATATTCTTGCCACAGTTGATGAGATTGCGTTGGAAAGTCCTATACAAATACCTGCTGCAGAGTCGGAGTCTGAGGCATCCGCTGAACCGTCTGCGGAAGAAATCACCAACGAATCTGACGCGGATGAAAGCGCCGCGCAAGCATCTGATGAAAGCGAGGATGTTGTGCAACCCGCTGAAACACATACAGATGATGCGTCCGTCTCTTATACCGAGGATTTTGACGGTAATTTAAGCTTTCTGAACGAGGAACTGCTTAGTGGCGAAGACGTCACTATCCGGGAGGAAGATAGCTCCGCCGAGGATATCTCTGTAGCTCTGAGCGACTCGGTGGTCACCCCTGCAAATGCAGAGGACGAAGAGTCCATAGCCGATGCTCCGGTGGATGATACTCCTGTAGATGATGCGTCTGTAGATAATACGTCTGACGCTCCTGTACAGGCAGATGAAGGCGAATTAAGCGATGACTCTGATGACAATGCTGTAGAGGAAACGCCCAGCGAAGCCGCTTCCGAGCCCGAAATGACCGATGAAGAGCTTCTTGCAGCCGCAATCAAGGATTGTAAGGACTCCCCTGAGGAACCCGCTCCATCCGATGAAGGTGTCTCCGATGTGCTGGAAGATACTATTGTGGAATACGATGAAGAAACCGACGCAAAGCCCAGAAAGCGCTGGGTCAAATACCTTGTTCTTGCGTTGATTGCAGCAGCATTGCTGGTTGGCGGTTTCTTGTTCTACCGTTTCTACTATCTGCAGTCCATTGACAGTCTGGAAGTATCCGGCAGCAAGGACAAGCTCAATGTTACTGTTGTTTCGGAAATTGACGAAGCACTTCTCAGTGTTGTCTGCGAGAATGCCGTGTACGGCCGGGCAGTAGAAGCACCTGTTGTAAACGGTGTGGCGCAATTCTCCGGTTTGCTGGCCGATACCGAGTATGTTGTGACTGTAAAAATCGACGGTTTCCATCAACTGACCGGCCAGACCTCCGCCAGCTACTTCTCCCCCGATGAGAGCAGTATTGTGCAGTTTAACGCTCTGACCGGCGGTGTGGACGGCTCGGCAGATCTCACCTTTACTTTAGACGGACCTGACTCCGAAAATTGGGTAATCACTTATTCTGCTGACGGAACAGAAGAAATGTCTGTACAATTAAGCGGACACTCTGTTACCTTGACCGGATTGACCGTTGGCGCAGAATACACCGCAAAGCTTCAGCCTGTTGACGACCTTTATTTGACAGGCGCAACAGAAGTCGTATTTGTTGCCTCCAATGTCATTCAGGCAGAGAATTTAGCAATTACCAGTCTTGTTAACGGAGAGCTGTCTGCCAGTTGGACTGTACCGGAAAACGAAACTGTCGAAGGGTGGCGCGTTCGATGCTTCGATAATTCCGGCTATGACAAGACAATTACCACAAATGATACATCTGTTGTGTTTACCGAATTAGACGGCACACATGCTTTTACCGTGGAGGTAACCGCCATAGGACAATCTGTTAGCGCCACCACCCAAATCGGCGAAAACGCCATTACCCTGTTTGAACTGGCCGCAGATACCTCTTCCCTGGGTAAAATCACTCTGAAGTGGGAGTCCACGGCAGTTCCCGAATCCGGTTGGCTCGTTACATATGAGACAGCAGGTATTCAAAAAACCGTGACAACCGATAACAATTCCGTTTCTATTGTTTCTGCATTGCCGGAATTGGAGTATACGTTTACCATTGCAGCCGCAGACGGTTCGCCTGTTGTATATTCTCCTATTTCCTGCACCACTCCCAAAGCGACCAACTTCAGCAGAGAATATCAGGGAATTTCCGTCACACGAAATAATTTGGTCTTTGGTATGTGCCGTACACCCAACAAGTCCAACTGGGATTATACAGATGTTCCCGGCAGCGCATACACCCGCGTATTTAAGGCTAATCAAAAGGCATCTTTCATCATTTTCCTGAATCGCAAGTACGGCATCTCCTCGGAGATGATTCACACAACCTTCGCCTTCTACAACGATGAAGGTGTCCTGGTTGATTTCTGCACATCTTCCAGAGAGTGGTCGGATATGTGGTACAAGAACTACTGTGAAATGGAAATTCCCACAATGCCTACTGAGGCCGGCAGCTATACCGTTCAAATTTATTTTAACGGTCAGTATATCACAACGCAATCCTTCTCCATTTCTGAATAACTTTTATATCAGGCAGCTCAACCGCTGCCTGATATTTTTTTCGGGAGATTTCGCATTTTGTCCTTGCAATCATTATTATATCGTGGTATACTGAGTAAAACTTATGTGAGGAGGAAAAATATGTCTGTTTCTGCTTGTAACGTACAGTTTTACTTTTATTACTATTTTTTTTTTAGCTTCAAAAAGTAATGGCGATTTGTGCTGCAGAAATAACAGACTGTTTTCTTTTATTACTAACGATTTAGCTGCACAGATTCGCATCTGTGCAGCATTCTTATTTTGGGAGATGATCGTATGATTGCAGTATTAAAATCCGGTACAACCCCTGAGCAAAAAAACCATCTGATAAATTGGCTTCGGCATATGAACTTGGATGTTCATATCTCAGACGGCAATGAATTTACAGTTCTTGGCCTGATTGGTGATACCAGTCGTGTGGATATGGACCTTCTGGGTAGTTTGGAAATTGTTCAGTCCGTTAAGCGTGTTTCCGAGCCATATAAGCAGGCAAACCGCAAATTTCACCCGGATGATACGATTATAACCTGCGGAAATGTGAAAGTAGGCGGTGGGCATTTTGCCATGATCGCCGGACCTTGTTCCGTGGAAAGCGAAGAGCAAATCATCGAAGTGGCACTGGCGGTCAAAGCCGCAGGCGCGGATATTCTCCGTGGCGGCGCATTTAAGCCCCGAACCTCTCCCTACGCATTTCAAGGCCTTAAGGACGAGGGCATTCGGATGCTCGTGGAGGCAAAGAAGATATCAGGCTTGCCCATTATCACGGAAATCATGAACATTCGCTCCCTGGATTTATTTGAAGACGTGGATTTCATTCAGGTTGGCGCGCGTAATATGCAAAATTTCGACCTGCTTCAACAGTTAGGAAAAACGAAAAAGCCGATTCTTCTGAAACGTGGCCTTGCCAATACATTGCAGGAGCTGCTCATGAGCGCGGAATATATCATGAGCGAAGGCAATGAAAACATCATTTTATGTGAGCGCGGAATCCGAACCTACGAAACATACACCCGAAACACTTTGGATCTTTCTTCTGTTCCTGTTTTGCACGAACTGTCGCATTTGCCTGTAATTGTCGACCCCAGTCACGCCACAGGTAAGGCCTCTCTTGTTCCTGCTATGGCTGTTGCATCCGTTGCCGCCAATGCGGACGGCCTTATGATCGAGGTGCATAACAATCCTTCTTGCGCTCTGTGCGATGGAGCGCAATCCATTACGCCGGAGCAATTTGCACTGGTAAATCAGCGATGCCGGAAGGTCCGGGAGGCTTTGCAATGACCGTAGGTATTATAGGACTTGGACTTATCGGCGGCTCACTTGCCCGTGCCTATGCAAAGAGCGGTCACAGTGTTCTCGCCTGTGAGACAAATGAAAACATTCTTTCATTTGCGCAAATTGCGGGTGTAGTCAGTGGAGAACTGAAGGACTCCAACATCTCTCAATGTGACTTAATTCTTTTGGCGGTGTACTCAGAATGTGCCGTAAACTGGCTTAAAGAGAAATCGTCTTTGATTTCTCCAGATTGTCTTGTAATTGACTGCTGCGGCACAAAAGTAAATGTTTGTGCGCAATGCTTTTTACTTGCGGAAGAATATGGATTTACCTTCGTCGGCGGCCATCCAATGGCCGGCTCTCACAACTCTGGCTTCAAATATAGCCGCGCCAATCTGTTTCAAGGCGCGCCCATGGTGCTTGTACCTGCCCGATACGACGATGCATCCCTTTTGGAACGCATTTCCAATGCTCTCGCTCCTTGCGGCTTTGGTACATTCTCTGTAACAACTGCCGAAGAACACGACCGGATGATTGCTTTTACCTCCCAAATGCCCCATATTATCAGCAATGCGTATATCAAATCTCCAACCGCGCAACAACACAAAGGCTTTTCTGCAGGAAGCTATAAAGATCTAACCCGTGTTGCGTGGCTAAATCCGCAGATGTGGTCCGAGCTGCTTTTATCGAACAAAAATAACATCTTGAACGAATTGGATTATTATATTGCCAGCTTGCAAAAATACCGTGACGCAATTGAATCTGATGACAAAGATCAATTAACCCTTCTGTTGGAAGAAGGCAGAAACCGCAAAAAGGAAGTGGACGGATGAAAACCGTTACCGTAAATACATCCAAAAGATACGATGTCATAATCGGCATGGGTATTCTCCCTGTTTTAGGCGAAAAGGTTGCAGACTGCTGTCATCCGGAAACTGCCGCTGTCATTTCAGACAGCAATGTTTGGCCAATCTACGGCAATATCATCTGTGACAGCCTTACAAGGGCAGGTATGCGGGTAGTCAGTTTTGTATTCCCTGCCGGAGAAGCCAGCAAAAATGGACAAACTTATCTGAACCTGCTTAATTTTTTGGCAGAAAATAAACTAACCCGTTCGGATGTGGTTATCGCCTTAGGCGGCGGAGTCGTAGGGGATTTAGCAGGCTTTGCCGCATCGACTTATCTACGGGGTATTGCCTATATTCAGGTTCCCACTTCCCTATTGGCTATGGTAGACTCCTCCGTTGGCGGAAAGACGGCTATTGATCTTCCCTCCGGAAAAAACCTTGCAGGCGCATTTTGTCAACCAGCTCTGGTGATTTGTGATACAGTGGTTCTTCAAACCTTACCCAGAGATATTTTTCGGGATGGCTGCGCTGAAATCATTAAATACAGCGTGTTGTATGACCCAATGCTCTTTTCTCATCTGGCGCAAAACGGACTGAATTTCGATTTGGAATCTGTCATCTGGCGTTGTATCGCTCTGAAAGCAGAAGTTGTTTCCCAGGATGAATATGACAATGGCGCTCGGCAGATGCTCAATCTCGGGCACACGGTAGGACACAGCATCGAACAGCGCAGTCAATACTCCGTTTCTCACGGACAAGCGGTTGCTATGGGTATGTCCATCGTAGCAAAGGCCTGTGTTGCTGACAGTCTTTGCGACGAAACGGTCTATATTCAAATCTGTGATGTATTAAAGACGTTTGGCCTTCCCTATCAAACAAACTATACCGCAGAACAATTATTGGAAGCAACCCTTTCCGACAAGAAGCGTTTCGGCAGTACCATCAAGCTGATTGTTCCCAGGGCTATTGGCAGATGCGAAATTTTACCAATACCTGTACCCCAGTTAAAATCTTTTATAGAGGCAGGAATTTGAGAATGGATGTGACCATTTCTCCGGGACCTTTGAACGGAAAGCTTCTGGCCATTCCCTCCAAGTCCCATATGCACAGATTGCTAATATGCGCAGCATTCGCGGACAAAGAAACCCGTCTTGTCTGCCGTTCCACAAACCAGGATATTGAAGCAACCGCGGATTGTCTTCGCGCGCTCGGTGCAAAAATTGAAAAATCCGACAATGCCTATATTGTAACGCCCGTTGTTAAGATTCCGGAAGCAGCGGTGTTGAACTGTAAAGAAAGTGGGTCCACTTTACGTTTCTTATTGCCGGTTGCAGGTGCCCTTGGGGTGGATGCAACTTTTGTCCTGTCCGGAAGGCTTCCCCATCGCCCGTTATCTCCCTTGTGGGAGGAAATGTGCCGTATGGGTTGCAGCCTGACGCGACCCACAGAAAACACCGTACGATGCACCGGCTCGTTAGCACCCGGCGCATACTGTATCAGCGGATCTGTTTCCAGTCAATTTGTTTCCGGGCTGCTTTTTGCCATGGCATTGATGAAAGGCGTCAGCCAACTTACCATTACCGGCAAACTGGAGTCTAAACCTTACATTCAAATGACACAGGCCGCTTTGCAGGTATTTGGTATTCTCTCCGACAATTTTGTTGTCCGTGGCGCTTATCCATTCCACTCTCCCGGATGTATCGCGGCAGAGGGCGACTGGAGCAACGGTGCCTTTTTCCTTGCGGCAAATACTTTAGGAAGCAACATTCACATTTTCGGACTATCCGAAAACTCATCACAAGGCGATCGGGTGGTTACGCAGATTCTTTCCCGACTGGATTCCTTTCCGATCATTGACGGATCTGATATTCCTGACCTAATTCCGATTCTTGCCGTGGTTGCAGGAGCAAAAAACGGTGCACGCTTTCAAAACATCGAAAGACTTCGCCTTAAAGAATCCGACCGAATTGCGTCCACTGCGGAAATGCTTAGAAAATTGGGAGCAAAGGTTGAATTCTCTGAAAGCGAGTTGACCGTTTATCCCGCCCCTTATCACGGCTGCACGATTGATACGGCAAACGATCATCGCATTGCTATGTCAGCAGCCATCGCATCCACAGTGGCTGACGGCCCTGTTACCGTATTGGATGCGCGGTGCGTTGAAAAATCCTATCCTGACTTCTGGTCAGAATTCAGAAAACTGGGAGGTAACTATGTCGAGCACATACGGTGAACATATCAAACTCTCCATTTTTGGGCAATCCCATAGCCCTGCTATCGGTATGACATTGGATAATATTCCTGCCGGCTTGTCTGTGGATTTGGATAAGCTTCAAAGTTTTCTTAACCGCAGAGCACCGGGATACAGCGAACTGTCCACACCCCGGAAAGAGGCTGACAAGCCGGAGTTTTTATCCGGTATTGTAGACGGTCATACCTGCGGTGCTCCCTTGTGCGCTGTCATTCACAACACCAATATCCGCTCTCAGGACTACCGTGAAATAAAAGACTGTCCCAGGCCCGGGCACGCAGATTACACTGCACAAATAAAATATCACGGATATCAGGATACGGCCGGGGGCGGGCACTTTTCCGGAAGACTGACTGCGCCTATGTGCATTGCCGGCGGCCTTTGCAAACAATGGCTGGAGGAAAAAGGTATTCGCATCGGTGCGCATATCGTTGCCATTGGCGGTGTTACGGATGAACCCGTATACTTGGATTGGACTTATCCTGATCTGGACAAAATTCCCACGGACTTTCCCGTAATCAATCCGGAGTCTGCAGAGAAAATGAAACAGGCCATTCTAGCCGCCAAGGAAACCGGCGACAGTGTAGGCGGCCTGATTGAGTGTATTATCACCGGACTTCCCGCAGGAATCGGTGATCCTATGTTTGGCGGAATGGAAAGTCGGATCGCGCAAATTATCTACGGAATTCCTGCCGTTAAAGGTCTGGATTTCGGTACAGGATTTGTTGGCAGTTATTTGACAGGCAGTCAAAATAACGACCGATATGGAATCCGCGACGGAAAAGTTGTTACGCTGACAAATAATTCCGGTGGAATTCTGGGTGGAATTACCAACGGTATGCCTCTGGTATTTCAAGTAGCAATCAAGCCCACACCATCTATTTCAATGCCCCAACAGACCGTATCTCTTTCCCAAATGAAGGAAGTGCCTATGGAAATTAAGGGCCGTCATGACCCCTGTATTGTTCCAAGAGCTGTGCCGGTGGTAGAAGCAGCCGCAGCACTGGCAATTTTTGATGCTATGAGGTTGTAAGGAGGGAAGAAAATGGACTTAAATGAACTGCGCTTCGAGATTGACAAAATTGATGCCGAATTGGTCAGACTTTTTGTTGAAAGAATGAATTTGGCTGCGCAAATCTCTGATTATAAAAAGCAGAACAATCTCCCCATTTATGCCCCTGCGCGGGAGAGAGAAAAATTACAGGAAGTAGCCTCTATGTCCGGCGCTGATATGGAAAGTTACAGCCGAGTACTATACTCTTTGATTTTTGAAATCAGCCGGAGCTATCAAAGCAAGCGGAATGCAGTGGCAACTCCTTTATATCACAAAATCAGCGATTCTATTAATAACACTCCTAAGCTCTTCCCTCAGTCTCCCATGGTCGCTTGTCAGGGTGTGGAAGGCGCCTATTCTCAGATTGCGTGCGAGCGGATATTTAAAGCACCCTCGATTATGTACTTTAAGAATTTTGACGGTGTTTTCCAGGCCATCGAGCAGGGTCTGTGCCAGTACGGCATTTTGCCTATTGAGAATTCTACCGCCGGTTCCGTTAAAAAAATCTACGATCTGATGATCCACCATAATTTCTCTATTGTTCGTACCTTCCGGCAAAAAATCGATCATAATCTTTTGGCAAATCCCGGCTCTGTATTGTCCGACATTCGTGAGATTTACTCCCACGAACAGGCAATCAATCAGTGCGGCGATTTCCTGAAAAAACTGCCAAATGCGAAGATAATCCCCGTAGAGAATACTGCGATAGCGGCAAAAATGGTAGCCGATTCCGGCAGAACAGATGTTGCTGCCCTTTCCAGCCACGCCTGCGAAGAATTGTACGGTCTGAAAAGTCTCGCAGATTGCGTGCAGGATAAGGGGAATAACCGCACCAGGTTTATTTGTATCAGTAAAAATCTGGAAATCTATCCCGGTTCTGATAAAACGAGCATTATGATGATTTTATCCCACAAGCCGGGTGCCCTTTACAAGGTGCTTGCAAGAATGTTTGTTCTGGGGATCAATGTGACAAAGCTGGAATCCCGTCCTATTCCTGACAGAGATTTTGAGTTTATGTTCTATTTTGATTTGGACACTTCCATTTACTCAGAAGAATTTGTTCAGCTCATGTGTGAGCTGGATGACTTATGCGAAGAGTTTAAGTATTTGGGAAGTTATACTGAGGTGGTATGATGCAATGCGGATTGCTGGGTGAGAAGCTGTGTCACAGCTATTCACCGCAAATTCACGGATATTTCGCCCCCTACAACTATATGCTTTTTGAAAAGGCGCCTGGCGAGCTGGAGGCTTTTTTGCGCTCCGGTCAGTTTAGCGGATTAAATGTAACCATCCCATATAAAAAGGCCGTCATCCCCTATCTGGATGCCCTTACAGACCGCGCCCGCGAGCTTGGGGCAGTCAATACCATTGTTCGCCGTCCGGACGGTACGCTTTTGGGCCACAATACGGACTATTACGGTTTTTCCTCTATGCTTTCCCGCAGCGGACTGTCCGTAAAAGGGAAAAAGGCGCTTGTATTGGGCAGCGGTGGCGCTTCTGCTACTGTTCAGGCTGTGCTGAAGGAGAAGGGCGCAAATGTTGTTGTCATTTCCCGTACAGGAGATAATCATTACGGCAATCTGCATTTGCATCGGGACGCAGCCATAATTGTAAACGCCACGCCTGTCGGAACATATCCGGAAGTAGCGTACTCCCCTATTGAACTGTCTCAATTTGATAACCTGGAAGGCGTTCTGGACCTGATTTACAATCCTGCCAGAACCCAACTCCTCTTAGAAGCCGAAAAAAGAGGTCTTATCGCAGAAAACGGTCTGTGGATGCTGGTCGCTCAGGCAAAGGAAAGCGCGCAATGGTTTACCGGCAGTCCAATATCCGATATCAGAACGGAAGAAGTTTATCACAAAATGCGTTTGCAGATGAATAATATTGTTCTCATCGGAATGCCCGGCTGCGGCAAATCCACCATTGGCAAACAGTTATCCGAAAAGCTTGGAAAAACCTTTGTAGATGCAGACGCGGTGATAGAACAGCAAACCGGTATGTCAATTCCCGAAATTTTCAGCGCACACGGTCAAGCATATTTTCGGAATTTAGAAACAGATGTGCTTGCTAATTTGGGAATTCGTTCCGGTCTTGTCATTGCCACCGGAGGCGGTTGCGTCACACAGCCGGAGAATTATCTGCATCTGCACCGAAACAGCACGATTGTATGGCTTGAAAGAAATCTGCATTCATTACCAACAGACGGCAGGCCGTTGTCTCAGGCCGGAAACCTTCCACAGATGTATCAGGCGCGCAAGCCCCTGTATCAAGCGTTTGCAGACATTACGCTGGAAAATAACGGCATGCCCAACGAAACAGTAGAAAATTTGATTCAAGTTCTTTACGGGGAGGATTTCCGATGAAAATTTTGGTGATTAACGGCCCAAATATCAATATGCTGGGTATTCGGGAACCCAATGTCTACGGCAGGCAGACATACGATGACCTCTTAGCTGTGTTAGAGCAAACCGGCATAGAGGAAAATGTACAAATTGATCATTTTCAATCCAATCATGAGGGCGCTATTGTAGACCGCATTCAGGATGCATTCCAAAAAGCCGACGGAATTGTCATCAATCCGGCCGCATACACCCATACCTCCGTTGCCATCTTAGATGCGCTGAAAGCTGTCTCCATTCCTGCTGTTGAGGTGCATATCTCTAACGTTGATGCCCGCGAAACATTCCGGCAAATCTCCTATCCCGGTATGTACTGCGAGAAAACCATCAAAGGTCAGGGCATCGACGGTTACCGGCAGGCAATTCAATATCTGGCAAGCAAGTATCGCAAATAAAGGAAACCGCCATAGATTTTCTATGGCGGTTTCTTTATATCGTTTCACCCAGTATGGATTTTGTTGCGTAGGCATTTAGCTCCATATCAGCAATATTGCCGGCAAGATACTCATAATATGCCTGGGAACCAATCATAGATGCATTGTCGCCGCACAAATGCAGAGGGGGCAGATACACTTCCGCTCCTGCTTCCTTTGCTGCTGCAATAACATCCCGACGAATTCTGGAATTTGCGGCAACACCGCCTGCAACAGCCAATTTTTTGTGGCCGAATTGCTTCATTGCAGCCGTTATACGGGATATCAGCGTATCAGAAACTGTTGCAGAGAACGAAGCGCACAAGCTATTCACGTCCAGCGTTTCTCCAACCTGCTGTGCGTGATGAATCAAATTCAGCGCTGCTGTTTTCAAGCCGGAAAAGCTCATGTCGTACGGGTTTTGACCCGCTTTCGCACGAGGCAAAGGATAGCGGGTGTCATCGCCTGTTTTGGCGGCTGCATCCAATGCTGCGCCGCCGGGATAAGGCATACCGAGCACTCTGGCAACCTTATCAAAGCACTCCCCTGCTGCATCATCCAATGTGGATCCCAGTATCTCCATCTTAGTGTAGTCCTGCACATCTACAATTAGCGTATGCCCGCCGGAAACCACAAGGCACAGAAACGGAGGCTTTAGATCGGGAAACGCCAAGTAATTCGCCGCAATATGTCCACGAATGTGATGTACAGGAATAAGCGGCTTATTCAGCGAAAGCGCGGCAGCTTTGGCAAAATTAACTCCCACTAACACAGCGCCAATCAACCCCGGTGCATAGGTAACCGCCACAGCGTCGATCTCAGACCTGGTAATCCCGGCAGTTGCAATTGCCTGATCTGCAAGGGCGTAGATGGATTCAATGTGCATACGGGAAGCAATTTCCGGAACAACGCCGCCGTATATTCGGTGCAAGTCCACCTGAGAAGCGATACAGTCCGACTTCACGGTCCTGCCGTCCACCACAACAGCAACAGCGGTTTCGTCGCAGGAAGACTCAACAGCCAGAATATTCACTTCTTACCACTCCTTTCGCATAATCAGTGCATCTTCTTTCGGGTTGCGGTAGTAATGAATTCTTCGTCCGGATACGCGGAATCCAAGCTTTTCATATAATTGAATAGCTGGTTCATTGGACTGGCGCACTTCCAGAGTCAGACTCTTCACGTTTTGATTGCATAATTCGTCCATCAATCGATGAATTAATCTACAACCAACTCCCTGCCGTCGAAAGGACGGTGCTACCGCAACATTCATCATATCTGCCTCGTCCAGAACAGCCTGCGAGCCGATATATCCGGCAACAGTTTCTCCTTCCAGAGCAACAAACCAGTATGACAAAGGGTTGGTCAGCTCATAGCGAATGGATGAAATGCTCCACGGATCGGAAAAGCACACCTTCTCTAATTGCGCAATCTGTTCAATGTGACAATCCTGCATTTGTACAATTTCCATCATTTCGCCTCATACCAACTTTTGCCCCATTTCGCCTCAGCGAAAAGCGGCACCTTCAACTGCGCAACCTGCTGCATTTGTTCACTGATGAGTGCAGCAACCTGCGGGGCGCACTCTGTGGGACATTCCACAATCAGTTCATCGTGTACCTGAAGCAACAATTTTGCGTCAGGAAACTGCTCAGAAAGGGCTTTATCCACCCGAATCATTGCAAGCTTTATCAAATCAGCTGCTGTGCCCTGAATGGGCGTGTTCAGCGCAATGCGCTCAGCACCGCTGCGGATGTTGAAATTACTGGATTTCAGTTCGGGAATATAGCGCTTTCGGCCAAACATGGTTTCGATATAGCCGATTTCCCGGGCAGAAGCCACTACGTCCTTCATATACTTGCGGACACCGGCATAA
>JAZUOF010000049.1:0-5451 GCA_045604565.1 Faecousia sp. | reverse complement strand
TACCGGAGGGTTCCTTTTTGTGGTAAAGTTGTGGGGGTATTTGGATCATTCCAATCCAATCAATCAACCGCCGAACACACTCAGCAGGAAGCCGGCTGCAATGGCAGAGCCGATAACACCGGCCACATTGGCGCCCATTGCATGCATCAGCAGGAAGTTGGAGGGATTGGCCTTTTGACCTTCCACATTGCAAACCCGGGCCGCCATAGGAACAGCGGAAACGCCGGCAGCACCAATCAGAGGATTTACGCGGCCGCCGGTCATTTTACACATAACCAAACCGCCCAGCAGACCGCCTACGGTGGACAAACCAAAGGCAATCACGCCCAAAAGCACAATAAACAGGGTTTGTGTGGTCAGGAAGCTGGAGCCTACCATGGTGGCGCCCACGGCGGTGGACAGCAGAATGGTAATGGTGTTCATCAGAGCATTCTGAACGGTATCGCTCAGACGGTCGGTAACGCCACATTCTTTAAAGAGGTTGCCCAGCATCAGACAGCCAATCAAAGGTGCGGTGTCCGGCAAAAGCAGCGCCACAAACAGCGTAACGGCGATGGGGAAGATAATCTTCTCGGTCTTGGAGACCGTACGGGTCTGAACCATCTTAATGCAGCGCTGCTTCGGTGTGGTGAGCAATCTCATAATAGGCGGCTGAATCAGAGGAATCAGCGCCATATAAGAGTATGCCGCCACGGCAATGGCGCCCAAAAGATGAGGCGCAAGCTTGCCGGTAAGGAAGATTGCGGTAGGGCCGTCTGCGCCGCCGATAATACCGATGGCGGCAGATTCCGGGCCGGTAAAACCGAGGCAGGAAGCGCCGAAAAAGGCGGCAAACACGCCCAACTGCGCGGCAGCGCCCAAAAGCAGGCTCTTGGGGTTGCTCAGCAGAGGACCAAAGTCGGTCATTGCGCCAACGCCCATAAAAATCAGGCAGGGATACAGGCTGGATTTTACGCCGATATAGAAGATATCCAGTAAACCGCCATAATGGATAATGTCCGTAAAGTGAATTTCCTGAATGGTCTTGATGACCTCACCGGCTTCATTGACCACATCAAAGGGCGTTTCATTCACGTAAGCATTCCAAAGCTCTTGATTGTACAGCCCCGCGCCGGGCAGATTGCTGATCAGACAGCCGAAAGCAATTCCGCACAAAAGCAAAGGCTCGAATTTTTTAACAATGGCAAGGTACAGCAGAACACAAGCGATAATAATCATCACCAGATTCTGCCAACCACCCTCACTGAGGAAGCCGGAGAAAAGGGCATAGAAACCGGAACTTTCCCACAGTTTCAACAGGATTGCACCAACATCGATCATGGATAAGTGCCTCCTCTGTTATGCCAAAACAACCAGAGCGGAGCCTGTATCCACAGAAGCGCCCTTGGAGACCAGCACCTGAGCAACCGTGCCGGCTTTAGGGGCTTTAATCTCGTTTTCCATCTTCATTGCTTCCAAAATGCACAGCACATCGCCGGCATTGACAGCCTGTCCCTGGGCTACATTCACTTTCAGAATGGTGCCGGGCATGGGCGCAGCCACCGTCTCACCGGCAACAGGCGCGGCAGGCGCAGGAGCGGGAGCAGCGGGTGCGGCGGGAGCGGGAGCAGCTACAGAAGCAGGTGCGGGAGCAGCCGCAGGAGCAGCGCCGCCGTTCAGGACGACCAGCAAAGAGCCGGTATCCACGGAAGAACCCTTAGCGGCCAGCACCTGGGTAACGGTGCCGTCTACGGGGGCTTTGATCTCGTTTTCCATCTTCATGGCTTCCAGAACGCAAAGCACATCACCGGCCTTTACGGTCTGACCGACGGAAACATTTACCTTCAGAATGGTGCCGGGCATGGGAGCAACCACACAGTCACCGGAACCGGAAGCTGCCGGAGCAGCGACAGGCGCGGCTGCGGGAGCGGAAACGGGGGCAGCCACAGGGGCGGCCACGGGAGCAACGGCTGCATATTCATCCAGCAGCATAGCCTTGCCGGCCTCTACTTCGACCTCGTAAGTACGGCCGTTCAGGGTCTCTTTGTATATCATAATTTATTTGACCTCCTTGATGGAAATGAAACGCAGCTCGTACAGGGGTTTGCCGGTCTTTTCGGCAACAATCGCCATCAGCATGGCGGCAGTCTTGGGGGGAACGTCGTGAAGCTTCAGCGCGCCGGCAGTACCGGGAGCAGTTGCAGGCGCGGCGACCTGGACGGGTGCGGAGACAGGGGCGGCTGTGACAGCCGTTTTCTTAACGGGTTTTCTGAACTTGATATTGATAACCTTTGTGAGGGCAATTACCACTACCATCAGAATAATCAGACCTAAAAATACCACTGCATAACCCAGCAGAGCAATGATGCCTGCATCCAGAAGGGAGGAGGCATCCTGCGCCGGGGGAGCAGAACCCAGGATATCGTGGAACATAGTCATTCCTCCTTACGCCTCAACAATGGAGTAGGTGCAGACGTTCTCTTCCTTAGCCTTGCGCTCTTCCAGATATTTTTCAGCCAGGTTGGGGAATGCGATGTAGCTGAGCACATCCTCGTCGGACTTAGCCAAATCACCCAGCTTGGCGCGGGTCTTTTCCACCACGGGTTCCAGGGAGTCGGCATAGCGGCCGGTCAGAGGCTTGTCGTCGCCCAGAATCTGCGCCTGAATTTCGGAGTTGATGGGCGCAGGGGTACGGCCGTATTCGCCACGGCAGTAAGCTTTGATTTCCTTGGAAACGGTCTTGTAGCGCTCGCCGTCCAGCACGTTGCGGACAGCCTGTACGCCCACCATCTGAGAAGTGGGGGTAACCAGGGGAGGATAACCCATATCCTCGCGGACTCTGGGAGTCTCCAGCAGAGCTTCGTCAAAACGATCCAGCGCGTTCATCTGCTTCAGCTGGCTGAGCAGATTGGAAAGCATACCGCCGGGAACCTGATAGGTCAGGCACTGGGTATCGGTAGCCATAGACTTGGGCATCATAGTGCCGTCAGCGATAAACTCATCGCGGACAGTCTTGAAGTAGTCAGCCATCTTCTTGGTGCAGCTGTCATCCAGATCCACCTGATAACCCAGCTGACGCAGGGCGTAAGCCAGAGTTTCGGTAGCAGGCTGGCTGGTACCGCCGGAGAAGGGAGAAATGGCGGTGTCGATGATATCCACACCGGCTTCCACAGCCTTCAGGTAGGTCATAAATGCCAGACCGGTGGTGGAGTGGGTATGCAGGTCAATGGGAAGATCCACGGCGACCTTAATAGCGGAAACCATATCGTATGCTTCCTGGGGACCCATAATACCGGCCATATCCTTAATGCAGATGGTGGAAGCGCCCATTTCCTTCAGCTCTTTCACCATTTCCACGTATTTGGCGTGGGTATGTACGGGAGAAGTGGTGTAGGAAATGGTACCGGAAGCGATGGCGCCGGACTCCACAGTAGCTTCCATAGCCACCTTCAGGTTATTCACGTCGTTCAGAGCGTCGAAAATACGGATAACATCAATACCGTTTTCCACAGCCTTCTTTACGAACAGCTTAACAAAATCATCGGGATAGTGGGCATAACCCAGAACGTTCTGACCGCGCAGCAGCATCTGCAGCTTGGTATTGGGCATCTTGGCGCGAATCTTCCGCAGACGCTCCCAGGGGTCTTCGTTCAGGTAACGCAGACACACATCAAAGGTTGCGCCGCCCCAGCATTCGGCAGCGTAGAAGCCTGCCTTATCGATGGTTTCGAGCATGGGCTCAAACTTGGAGAAGGGCAGACGGGTAGCGATCAGAGACTGGTTGGCATCGCGCAATACAGTCTCTACAAACTGAACTTTTCTTGCCATTTTTTATGAAACCTCCGTAGAATGGTTTTTATATGGTATATGAAAAGGGTTCTTGAAACCCCAATTTCCACCGGATACATATTACCACAAAGGGAAATAAAAGTAAATAGCATTTTTCCTTGGGGCGCAATAGTTTTTGAAAATTATATGAATATTGTTCATATAAAATATCCCGTTGTATGTATTGATTTTTAACCCCTGATAGTGTATGATACAGTTGCAGAATATGGGGCGCAAAAACGGTGTCAGAATCCGCTATGCGCTACTTATCAATTATGAAAGAGGTTATAAGAAAATGGCAAAGATCGACCTGAGTAAGTATGGCATTGTCGGCACAACCGAGATTGTCCACAACCCCTCCTACGAGGTGCTGTTTGAAGCTGAGATGGATCCCTCTCTGGAAGGTTATGAGAAGGGCCAGCTCACCGAGCTGGGCGCTGTCAATGTTATGACCGGTATCTACACCGGCCGTTCCCCCAAGGATAAATACATTGTTATGGACGCCAACTCCAAGGACACCGTATGGTGGACTTCCGACGAGTTCAAGAATGACAACCATCCCATGAGCGAGCAGGTATGGGATACCGTTAAGAAGCTGGCCATCCAGGAGCTGTCCGGCAAGAAGCTGTATGTGATGGACGTTTTCTGCGGCACCAATGCCGACAGCCGTATGGCAATCCGCTTCGTGATGGAAGTGGCATGGCAGGCGCACTTTGTAAACAATATGTTCATCGCTCCCACTGCTGAGGAGCTGGAGAACTACAAGCCTGACTTCGTTTGCTACAATGCATCCAAGGCTAAGGTGGAGAACTATAAGGAGCTGGGCCTGAATTCCGAGACCTGCGCTGCTTTCAATATCACTTCCCGTGAGCAGGTTATCCTGAACACCTGGTACGGCGGCGAGATGAAGAAGGGTATGTTCTCTATGATGAACTACTACCTGCCTCTGAACGGCATGGCTTCTATGCACTGCTCCGCCAACACCGATATGAACAAGGAAAACACCGCTCTGTTCTTCGGTCTGTCCGGTACCGGTAAGACCACTCTGTCCACCGACCCCAAGCGTCTTTTGATCGGTGACGACGAGCACGGCTGGGACGACAACGGCGTGTTCAACTTTGAAGGCGGCTGCTACGCCAAGGTTATCAATCTGGATAAGGACTCCGAGCCCGACATCTACAACGCTATCAAGCGCAACGCTCTGCTGGAGAACGTAACTGTGGATGCAAACGGCGTATGCGACTTCACGGACGGCTCTGTCACAGAGAACACCCGTGTTTCCTACCCCATCAACCACATTGAAAAGATTGTTCGTCCTGTTTCTGCGGCGCCCGATGCCAAGAATGTCATCTTCCTGTCTGCTGATGCGTTCGGCGTACTGCCTCCCGTTTCCGTGCTGACCCCCGAGCAGGCTCAGTACTACTTCCTGTCCGGCTTCACTTCCAAGCTGGCCGGCACCGAGCGTGGCATCACTGAAAGTCGGATCGTAGCCATGTCGTTCTGTGAGCCAAGGAGTTGACTGCCTTATTTGTCTTCCAAAGCCCGCTTGGCCTCCGACTTCATCCTGACTCCCGAGCAGACTCAGTACTACTTCCTGTCCGGCTTCACTTCCAAGCTGGCCGGCACCGAGCGTGGCATCACTGA
>JAZUOF010000048.1:0-6254 GCA_045604565.1 Faecousia sp. | reverse complement strand
TCGAGTCCCTGTTGGCCCACCAGAAAAAAGCACATCTGTTTACAGATGTGCTTTTTTCAGTTATATTCGCCTTACGGCGAGTTCTATGCACAAGTGCGTGATATGTCCTTCGGACGTGATATGCGCTTCGCGCGTTGAAAGTTACAAGGCGAATATAATATCACTGTGAGCGGAGCGAACAATATCACTTTTGCGGAGCAAAAATATAACTCCACCACCAGGTGGAATATAACTTGAAACTACAATGCAATATTTGTATAATGTGGTTGAGGTAATAAAAGTGGCAGAAAGTGCATTAAGAGATAAAGCAAAAACTTTTGCAAAATCAATCGTCTTACTTTGTCGTGAGATCAAAACAACGCACAAGGAGTCTATACTTACAAATCAATTGTTGCGTTCCGGTACTTCTATCGGCGCAAACTTACACGAGGCGCAATACGCACAAGGTACAAAGGATTTTATATCTAAATTTGAGATTGCTCTGAAAGAGTGCCACGAAACCGAATATTGGCTGGAACTATTACACGAAACCGGCTACATCCCGGATGAGCAATACAAGCCCCTCCAAAACGACTGCGGCGCTATCCGCCGGATGCTGATCGCCTCCGTCAATACGGTAAAAACAAAATCAACAACCACCCTATGCCCAGCCGGTACAAATTAGGGCATATTTTTTCACAAAAAAGGCCGCGGTTTTGAAAACCGCAGCTTTTTTTCATTCATTTTGTTTACAGCACACTGCCGCCCACGGAGCTCATCACGGTAATTTCCTGAATGTGAGGTTCTCCGCGCAGACGTTCCAGTCTGGCAAGGTGCTTGGCGGCCAGCTCCACCTCTGCTACGACTTCCGTATGGTCGGCAGTCATATTTTTGTTCTTCAGGCGGAAGTGGGGCAGCTCGCTGAGCTTGGGAATGACATCGAATTCCTTATCGCTGCGAACCACAACCAAATAGGCGTTGCTCTTATAGTTCTTGCCAAATGCGTGCACAGCCACAAACAGCGCGCCCACCAGCAAGGTCAGCAGGGCGGCAATGGAAACATATCCTGCGCCGCAGATGATGCCGGTGGCGATAGCCCAGAAGGCAAAAGCGGTATCCACAGGCTCTTTGATGGCAGTACGGAAACGCACAATGGACAGCGCGCCCACCATGCCCAGCGACAGCACCAAATTGGAGGAGATGACCAAAATCACCAGGCAGGTCACCATAGCCAGCATAATCAGCGTTGCGGCAAAGCTTTTGCTGTAGCTGATACCGGCGTAAGTCATACGGTATACCAGCATAATAAACAGGCTCAGGGCAAAGGTTAATACAATCGCCAAAATCGCATCGCCGATGGAAATTGCGGCAAATTCCTCCAGGAATTTGTCTTTAATGATATCTGTGAAATTGTTCATAAATCATTACCTCTTTTTTATATCAGTTCTAAGCACAGAACATATTTGGATACTGCCAAATTCACTTTGGGGATATCTGCCAGCGCATCGGAAAGGAAGCCGGGAAGAAAATCGTTAAATTTCACTTCCAGCACCACTTCCCCTTCTCCCAGCACCGGAACCATTGCGCCGGAGGATGCGAACAGGTCCGCCTCATAAGGACGTGTGCGGATGTTTTCATCCAGTGTAATGCGGGTCTGCCCCGCGTTGTAAACAAAGGGCGTACGGTCATAGTCGACCAAAATTGCGCTCTTCAGGCCGCCGGCAATCTGCCATCTGATTTCCTCTGCCAGACCCGTTTGGGTATCCGGACAGCTTCCTTTTGCACAGCTCTGCAAATGCCGGGCATCCGCGACGGTTATGGTCTGCCCCGTTTTTCTGGTAAGGGTTTCATGCTTTTCCTTCTTCTCCAGGCGGATGTGGGAAGGATCGTAATTATAGTACCGAATCCGGTACTTTACCCGGTCCCGTACACCGTCTATTTTGTCGTTATATGCGGAATAGAAGGCGTCATCAAAATACAGACTCCGGATGGTATAAACGCCATCGGGCCCTGCGTGGGGGTCCCGTTTCATAATTGTGGGCAATCGGCGTTTCAGAAGCTCTGCGGAGGTTTGGGAGATCAGATACTTATATTCATGACGAAAGTTTTCCTTCATCACGCCCACCTCCTAAAATACTGATTGATTTCCGCCTGGGTCAGTCCGATATACCTTTGCAGTCTTCGGACAATATCGCCCATGTGGTCATATTCCGCGATGAAATTCCGCAATCGGGCCACATAGTAATTTTCCCAGGAGGAGTAACTGCCGCCCCAGCGGGATTTTTCCCGGGGTACCTCCGGCGCCAGCTCATCATGGAGTTGGTCAATCCTTGCCAGCACATTTTCGGTGCTGAGGGTATTTTCCATGTGGTAGCTGAGCCGTTCCAGGAACTTCTTCCGGAAAGTGGGGTTTTTGATAAGATTCTTTGTGATTCTTAAATGCTGCCAGTCCATACGGTCATTGGACAGGATATCGGTAAACGGCAGGTGGTAGTAAAACGCCCAGTCCAAATCATACAGAGCCATCTCGTAGGTATTGCCGTTTTCCGAACTGCGGAAATACCGCAGATTCTGCTGCACGTCACCGTTGGTGGAGTAGCCCTGAATAATCATCCAGTCAATCAGGCTGTCCATATTGAACACCGTGCAGGCGTACGCATAGTTCTCCTCTTTGGTCATATCGTGGGACTGCAGATAGCTCATAAACCGGAATACATCGGTATTCACGTACACCGGCGCCTGCACCATCTCCACGCTCTCCTCGGAAACGCCTCTGTTTTGCGCGTAGTACATCTCCGAGAATGCCTCTTTCAGATTGTAAATTCCCCAATATTGGCCGTTGATGTACAGGATGCAGAACTTGCTCCGCTGGGTCAGCACGTGATCGGACATATCCTGGCACAAGGATGTGAACAGTTCCTCGCGGAAAATTGCAAACAGGTAGTCCTGACCGGCGCGGATACACAAGGAGTCGTACACCTGCGGCGCGTCCTCACCGTACAAAGGATAACCCAGCATATCCGCCCCGTAGCAGCCCCGGAAGTTAATTTTGAAGCTCTTTTTGGGGTTTTGCAGGCCGGTATGACCGTGCATTTTGATGCCGCAGTCAATATTAAAGCTGCTGCCGTCCTCGTACAGAATCATATTGCAGGGGATTTCCCAGTTCTTGGTATACTGGGTATAAATGCCGGAATATCCGAACATCGCGTCCGGGTCTGCGGAAATGGAGATTACCGGCATAGTATGATTTTCATTAATAATGTAACTGGCAGTGACCACGTCACTGGGTAGTTTGTCCTCATCGAAACAGGCGGCGCGAACCGTAGCCGTTTTCGTCAGAGTGAAGGGGCCGGTGTACAACTGGGAATCCTCATTGGGCAAGCTGCCGTCCAGCGTGTATCGAATCTGTCCTTCCCCGGAAAGGACCACGCTGACACCGGAAACATCATTATAGACGCCCCCCGGGGTCTCGACAAAAGGGCTGGTCGCAATACAGGCAATGCCTTCGCCGTTTTCCTCGCCGGGTGTGGGCGCGGAGAAATAGAAAATATCATTTTCTCCATCCACACGGCCTACGCTTGCCTGATAGGGTACATCATAAATACGAATCCAATCGCTGAGTCCTTCTTCTTTGTGGGTCACATACAGCCAGCTCTCCTCCCAATCCAAAGAAAAGGGCGCAAAGATGGAGCTGCCGGTTAACTTGCTGTTTCCTGCGCAGATGACCACCACCATTTCTCCGGGCTCCAGAGTCTTGTCTGGCAGGGAGAACAGCTGCAGGTTGCTGCAGTTATCCGACAGGGCATATTCCGAAAGATTGATGGAACGGTCCGATATATTCTTCAGCTCCACCCAGTCGTAGTAATTGCCGTCGCTTTGTACCAGATACCGGTTATTGGCGGACATAACCTCGGAAATCGCCAACGCGCCACGGACTTCCTGGGACTGTCTGAACAGTTGATACCCGGACTGGGTATTGTCATATCCGGGCGAAGCCATATCAGTCTGGATATAAGTATTGTCCTCTGCAAGCTGCCAGCTGCGGTCCTCATCCAGCGGGGGGACTTCCGTCTGACATACAAAGTTACCCACAGGTCCGGACAGGATCACCGGGCAACCGCTCCGGGGCAGGGCGAAATCCGCTTCCCCCTCACCGGCGGTATCCCCTACGCACCGAATTACGGCGTAGCCGCCGGGACTCAGTGTCAGCTCAGGGATCTGCCATTTCATCGGGTCGTTGGGATCGTCGGATAAATAGTATCCGTCCAGCACAGCGCTGCTTGAGCCGCCGTTATACAGCTCTATCCAGTCGCACAGCTGGCCGTTGGCGCTCAAAAGATAACTGCGGTTGGCAGTCTGCACTTCGCTGATGACCACATCCACCGGCAAAATGCCCATAGACTTCAGCCACCATTCGTAGCCAAAATCGCTGTTTTCAAAACCGGGAGAGCCTTTTTCTCCCGCCGCCCAGTTGCCTTCCTCATCCCGCACATAAGGAACATTGGCTCCCATAGCAGGCACTGCCCGCTCATCAATGAGCGTGTTGCTGCTGTTGTACAGGTAGATGGTCTCTCCCCCATCCTTGGATATCTGGAAGGAAGCATACGCGCTGGAGCCTGCGGTGGAATCGCACCAACATACCAGATAGCCATGGGGTTCCATCACCGTGTCCTGCGGAACAATATATCCTACGTTGCTTTCGTTATCGGAAAGCTTGTACTGAGAAATATCCACTGGTTTATCCGTAGGATTATACAGCTCGATATAATCCAGATATTTCCCCTCATCGTTCGGATAAGTACGGTTGCTTGCCATAATCTCATTGATTAGGATCACGTCAGCCGTTGTCTGATGCTCTCCCGGCCAAAGGTCGTCCGAAAACAAAATGGAGATCAGCAGTACAGCTACAAACAGCAGTATACAAATATACAATGTCAGTCGGACATATTTCTTTTCCATATACGCACTCCTTCCCGGAAACGGAATTTTTCTGTGCCTTCGGTCAAAACCGCGCCATAAAAAAACACGGCGCGCAGAGAAAAAGTACAGGTTTAACTATTATAGCACAGACGTGTCGAATTTTGCAACATTACCCCGAAATTTCTTGTGAATTTTTAAAAATTTCCACTGCCGATTCTTTCGGTCTCCTATATGGCCCAAATTCCGGCGAACTGCTCGGAAATTTATCCAAAAATCGTAAATAAAGCTTGACTTTTCCCCTTGACAATGCTAAAATACACAAGCCGCATTGAAAAGGCTTAAGTTGGCGCTTTATGGCCACGCCTTCAGAGCGAGACTACACATAATAAAGTAGGTGAAACAAGAAATGAAAGCAGTTATCGTAACCGGTGGCAAGCAGTACACCGTTTCCGAGGGCGATGTCCTGTACATCGAGAAGCTGGAGGCTGAAGCTGAAGCTACCGTAACCTTTGATCAGGTGCTGGCTGTGCTGGATGGCGAGAACTCCAAGATCGGCGCTCCCGTTGTGGAAGGCGCTTCCGTAGAGGGCAAGGTCATCAAGAACGGCAAGGGCAAGAAGATCACCGTCTTCCGTTACAAGTCCAAGAAGAACGAGAAGAAGAAGATGGGTCACCGTCAGCCCTACACCAAGGTGGAAATCACCAAGATCGCTCTGTAATTATGACGAAGTGCGAATTTTTCAGAGATGGCGCGAGAATCACCGGATTCTCCGTCAGCGGTCACAGCGGCTATGCCGAGGCCGGGCAGGACATTGTCTGCGCCAGCATCACCGCCGCTGTTACTATGGCCGAGGCCACCATTAATGATGTGTGCGGCGCAAAGGCCAAAGTCCGGGTCAAGGATGCAGATGCAAGAATCTCCCTTACCCTTCCCGCCACCTGCGAAGAAGAGGATGTCATTCAGGCAGTGCTTGCCGGTATGATGCTCTATCTGGTAGACCTGCGGGACCAATATCCTGATTTTATCGAAGTTTTGGAGGTGTAACACCATGCTGAAGATTGGTATTCAGTTTTTCGCTCACCACAAGGGCGGCGGTTCTACCAAGAACGGCCGTGATTCCGAGGCAAAGCGCCTGGGCGTGAAGCGTGCAGACGGTCAGTTCGTCCTGGCCGGCAACATTCTGGTTCGCCAGAGAGGCACCCATATCCATCCCGGTGTGAATGTAGGCATCGGCAGCGATGATACCCTGTTTGCTCTGGTTGACGGCACTGTCCGTTTCGAGCGTAAGGGCAAGGATCGCCGTCAGTGCTCTGTGTACGCTGTTGAGCAGTAATCACAAATCACGGAATAGCTTG
>JAZUOF010000047.1:0-6150 GCA_045604565.1 Faecousia sp. | reverse complement strand
AGCCGGAATATCACTAAAAACATACAAAAAGGCTCTGCGGTCGCTGACAATCAGCTTCCACAGAGCCTTTCATTGAATAAAATTAACGATAGGTCATACGGGTGTGCATTTTGTGCCAAGGGGTGTGCACCTTTTAATTATTACTTAGACGCGTTTACAAAAAACGCAGCTCCCAAGCCAAGCCGGGAACTGCGCTTGGCATGGGAAATCTGTTATTTCGAACCATCATGAATTACTGGTTCGCAGGACAACTTTGTTTATACGACAAATTCTGCAGAAGGATATGGACTTTTATCTGGAAATAGGTTAAAATATCAAAGACAAGAAACTTCTTCTCCCAAGGAGGAAATATTTATGTATGATTATCTGATTGTAGGCGCAGGTCTATACGGTGCAGTGGTTGCTCACGAATTAACAAAACGGGGCAAGCAATGTCTGGTAATTGACCGTCGGGATCATATTGCCGGCAATATTTATACGCAGACCGTATCCGGAATTCATGTACACAAATATGGCGCGCACATTTTCCATACCAGTGATAAAAGAGTCTGGGACTACGTCAATCAATTTGCCGAGTTTAATCACTATATTAACAGTCCCATCGCTGTCTACAAGGATGAGCTGTACAACCTGCCTTTTAATATGAATACCTTCTCCAAAATGTGGGGCATTCGTACGCCCGAACAGGCTAAGGCCAAAATTGCGGAGCAGGTCTCAGAGCTTGGAATCACCGACCCGAAGAATCTGGAAGAACAGGCCTTGAGCCTGGTTGGCACCGACGTTTACACCAAGCTGGTGAAAGGCTATACAGAGAAGCAGTGGGGCCGCGATTGTAAAGAGCTGCCCGCATTCATAATCAAGCGTCTCCCCTGCCGTTTCACCTATGATAACAATTACTTCAACGACCGTTATCAGGGTATCCCCATTGGCGGATACACTGCAATGGTGGAAAAGATGTTGGAAGGCATTCCCGTACAGCTCAACACAGATTATTTTGAATTCATTAAATCTCATCCCGATATTGCCAAAATCATCGTATACACCGGTTGTATTGACGAATTCTTTGGTTATCAGTTAGGCGCGCTGAAATACAGAAGCGTAACCTTTGAAACAGAAGAACTGGATATGGAGAATTACCAGGGCAATGCCGTGGTCAACTATACGGAACGGGAAGTGCCCTACACCCGGATCATCGAGCATAAGCATTTTGAATTTGGCAAACAACCCACTACCGTTATCAGCCGGGAGTACTCCGCTGAGTGGCAGCCGGGTATGGAGCCATATTATCCGGTTAATGACGAAGAAAACGCCGCCCTTTACGCGCGTTACAAAGCATTGGCAGATGCCCAGGGCAACGTCATTTTTGGTGGACGTCTGGGCCAGTATCGCTACTATGACATGGACAAGGTCATTTTGGCTGCCTTGGACGATCTGGAGAAGATGATATAATAAAAAAGCGCACCGCAAGCGGTGTGCTTTTTTAGATTACAGGGGATAGGCTGCCTCGTCGCATACCAATGTCACATCGGGATGGAACTGCAAAATAGAGCTGGGCACTTCGGGTGTAACAGGACCCCAGAAAGTCTTATACAGGATCTCACGCTTATCGGCGCCGGTGACAATCATCAGGATCTTTTTTGCCGCCATAATTGTGCCAATGCCCATAGTAAATGCGGCAGTAGGAACTTCTTCAATGGAATTAAAGAAGCGCTTGTTCGCCTGTCTGGTGATTTCCTCCAGTTCTTCTTCATGGGTCATACCGGAGAAATGATCGGACGGCTCGTTAAAGCCGATGTGTCCGTCATGACCAATGCCCAGAAGTTGCAGGTCAACTCCGCCCCACTCTTCAATCTTCTTCTCATAAGCCTCACACATTGCCTGAACATCGGTCGCAAGGCCGTCGGGGACAATAGTATTTTCCGGCTTAATGGATATGTGGTTGAACAGATTTTCCTGCATAAAATAGCGATAACTCTGATTGTGGTCCGGTGCAAGACCTTTGTACTCGTCCAGATTTGCAGAACGTACTCTGCTGAAATCAATGCGGCCGTCTTGTTCACGGCGTATCAACTCTCTGTACAGAGGCAACGGAGTAGAGCCGGTTGCCAAACCAAGCAGGCAGGCGGGTTTGGTCTGAATTGTGGCCTCGAACAAGTCAGCTGCAAATTTGCCGGCCTGCTCGGGATCCTTTGCCTTGATAATTCTTGTGTGTAACACAAATACTCCTCCTCAAAATGGGATAAAAAAATTTTAGCAACATTTTTTTTCTTTGTCAATTACTTATTATCCCATTCTTTTATAATGGAGAAAAAAATTAAAAAAATTTCAAAAAAATTTGCAGGGAGAAAGGCTTCTCCCTGCAATAATTGCTATTGCCTTGCCAGAATTTCCACAAGAATCTCTACAACCGCTTCCATATCCTCTATGGGGATATATTCAAAACGACCGTGGAAATTTTCTCCGCCTGTACAAAGATTCGGGCATAGTAGTCCTTCATAAGACAGCCTTGCGCCGTCTGTACCGCCACGAATCGGAACAACGCGCGGCGTAATTCCCAGAGAACGCATCGCACGTTCCGCTCGTTCCACAATAAACATACACGGCTCAATTTTGCTTCGCATGTTATAGTAGCTGTCCTGTATTTGCACGCAAACCGTATCTGCGCCATATTTCCGATTCAGCAAATCTGCAGTATCCGTCATCACCGCTTTCTTTTGAAGGAATTTCTCCATATCGTGATCACGAATAATATACCTCAGGTCAGTTCTTTCTACCTGCCCCTCTATATCCGTCAAATGAATAAATCCTTCGTATCCTTCAGTCAGTTCCGGACGTTGCGAGGCCGGTAGAAGACTTTGATACTCCATGGCTATCAGCTGAGAGTTTACCATTTTGTTCTTTGCCGAACCTGGATGAATGTTCAAACCTCGAACGGTGACCTTTGCGCCTGCGGCATTGAAGTTTTCGTATTCAATTTCTCCCAACGAGCCTCCATCGACGGTGTAGGCGTAATCCGCGCCAAAATCCTTTACATGGAATTTATCCGCTCCCCTGCCGATTTCCTCATCCGGCGTGAACCCGATTTTCAATGTCGCGTGGCGGGGCATTGTGAGTAAACGTTCTGCCGCAGATAAAATTTCCGCAATTCCCGCCTTATTATCTGCGCCGAGCAATGTGGTGCCGTCCGTGACAATTAGGCGTTTTCCGTAATGATTCCTCAGGCTTTCATAGTCTTTTTCACGAAGCCAGATATTTTCTTCTTGATTCAGGCAAATGTCGCCGCCTGTATACTCGACAACTCTGGCCTGCACATTCGACCCGGATGTGTCCGGAGAGGTGTCCATATGGGCTATCAGGCCGATGGTTGGCAGATCCGGATCCCCCGGAATGCTTCCGTACACATAGCCATTGTCATCCATATAAGCATCCTGAATGCCCATAGCGCGCATTTCTTCCACTAACGCGCCAGCTAACAACTTCTGTTTATCGGTAGAGGGACAGGTGTCTGAAAATTCATCAGACTGGGTGTCAAAGGTTACATATCGTAAAAATCTTTCATAAACAGATTCCATAACGACCTCCTGCAAAGAAGGGGCGGAGATATCTCCGCCCCAATGCTATAAAATTATTTGGAAGCATTCACCAGCTCAGCAGTGTCCTGAGCAATCATCAGTTCCTCATTGGTGGGGATGACCCAAACCTGAACCTTAGAGTCTGGAGTGGAAATCAGCTGCTCCTTACCACGAACATTGTTCTTTTCAGGATCGATCTTGATTCCGAGGAAGCCCAGATAATCACAAACGCTCTGGCGGGTTGCCGGACCGTTTTCGCCAACACCTGCAGTAAAGGTCAGCACATCAAGTCCGTTCAGCGCAGCGGTATAGGCGCCAATATACTTTGCAACCTCATAGCAGAACTTATCCAGCGCCAGCTGGCAATCCAGATTCCCGTCCGCAGCACCGGCTTCCAGATCACGGAAATCGGAAGAGACTCCGGAAATGCCCAATACACCAGATTTTTTATTCAGAACATTCAGGCACTGATCTACACTCAGATCATACTTGTTGCATAAGAACTGAACTACGCAGGCATCAATATCACCGGAGCGAGTGCCCATCGGAACACCTGCCAGAGGAGAAAGGCCCATAGAAGTGTCCATACATTTGCCGTTCTGAATAGCGGCCAGAGAAGATCCGTTACCCAGATGGCAGTTAATCATCTTGAACTCATTTTTTCTAACCAGCGCTGCAGCCCGACGCGCCACGAACTTATGGGATGTGCCGTGGAAACCGTAGCGGCGAATGGCATCATTTTCATAGTACTCAGTGGGAATCGCATAACGATATGCCTTGGGAGGCATCGTCATATGGAACGCAGTATCGAATACGGCCACCTGAGGAGTCGTGGGCATCAGTTCCTGGCAAGCGTGAATGCCCAGCAGGTTGGCAGGGTTATGCAAAGGTCCGAGAGGAATACAATCCTCAATTGCCTTGATAACCGTCTCATCAATGATGCAAGAATCAGAGAACTTATTGCCTCCGTGAACAACACGGTGACCAACGGCATCAATTTCACTGACGTTCTTGATTACACCGTACTGTGCGTCCTGCAAAATCTCCAAAACTGCGTTGATTGCCTCAGAATGTGTGGGCATAGGAATGTCCTTAACAACTTTCTCATCATTCACCTTATGCGTCAGCCGACCGTCGATACCAATACGCTCGCACAGGCCCTTGGCAGCTACATCACCGGTTTGGGGGTTCATCAATTGATACTTCAAGCTGGAGCTGCCAGCATTGATTACCAAAACATTCATAGAACTGTCCTCCTAAAATAATGATTTTCTTTTTCCTTATTATGTGGTAATATAACCATAGCTGTATTATTGTATAATATTTTACTTCATTTCTCAACCCCTGATTGGAAAAATAATTATATAAAGAGGGGATCTTTTTGGAAATTACAGGAATTATTTGTGAATACGATCCCTTGCACTCCGGACATAAGCGGCAACTGGATTGCATAAGAAAACTCCGCCCAGATGGCGGTATTGTCTGCCTGATGAGCGGAAATTATGTCCAGCGGGGAAAACCCGCCATGATTGATAAATCCTTTCGCGCGCAGGCAGCCATTCTTTCCGGCGCAGATCTGGTGCTGGAACTTCCTGTGACTGCAAGTTTATCCTCTGCCGAAGGATTCGCCGCAGAAGGTGTCCGAATTTTGGGCGGTTTCTGTCACTATCTGTCCTTCGGTTCAGAATCGGCTGACGAAGATGCCCTTATGGAAACAGCAAATGCATTGTTGCACCCCAACTTCCCCGACGCGCTGTCCAAAGCACTGGAAAAGGGATTGTCCTTCCCTGCCGCGCGTCAGCAGGCATTGGAAAAAATGGGAATCCGTAAAAATGTTGTATCCTCTCCCAATGATATACTAGCGGTTGAATACTGCAAAAGTATCCTTTCTCAAAATCTTTCCATCAAGCCGGAACCTATTTATCGGCCGGGCAATTACCACGATGTATTGCCGAGTTTACAGCACCCCTCCGCAACGGCAGTGCGCGCCAAAATGCTTTCCGGAGAGGATTGGGGCGCTTATGTTCCGGATTCGGCGCATAACCTATTTGCTAATGCGCCCCTACACGCGCTGTGGGCCGGCGAACGCGCCGTTCTGGGAAAACTGCGAACCATGCAGGAGGAAGACTTTGCATCTCTTCCTTACGGCTCTGAGGGCCTGTGGAGGAAGTTGATGCACAACTGCCGCCTGCAAAACACCCTGGAGGAAATCATAACCGCAACCAAATCCAAGCGATATACCCGAAGCCGTCTTGATCGGATGGTGATGTGCGCGTTTCTCGGTCTGACAGCGAAGGATATATCTGTGGCCGCGCCCTATACACGGGTCCTCGCTTTAAATGACCGCGGAAGACAGATATTGAATCAAGCAAGACTTTCTCAGTGCCTTCCCAACATCGGGGAAAAGCAAGACAGTCCCTATCAGAATATCGAGAATCGTTGTGCTGACCTATATGGTTTATTCGCATTAGCAGACCCCGATCACCCTGGATCAGAAAACAAGCGCCGCATATATTATCAACGTTAAAGCGCGCACCCGGGATGCCTAATGGCATCCGGGATGTAATTTATTTTTGCT
>JAZUOF010000046.1:0-3217 GCA_045604565.1 Faecousia sp. | reverse complement strand
CTGAACGATCTCCATATTGTTGACGTTGAAAGCGCCGATAGCATAACCGCCGTCGTAAGCCTTCTTAAACATCTCGGTTGTGGTAACAAGAGCCATGGGAATCAATCCTTTCTTCTTATACGGCAGAAATCTCTGCTTTTTTACGTTACTCATTATAGCATAAATTTTCCCGTTTTCAATAAAAATATTTGCTATTTATTTTTTTTCGTGCTATAATCCAAACGATTAGGCTTTCAGACCCCTAAGTGTGTAAAAAAATATCAACATAATTTTTTTGGAGGTACCAAAATGGCTGAAAAAACACTGGTCGGCTCCGTAATTATCGGACAGTCCGGCGGCCCTTCCGCTGTCATCAACTGCTCCGCCTACGGTGTCATTAAGACTGCTCTGGAGAATGAGAACATTACCAAGGTCTATGGCGCATACCATGGCATCAAGGGCGTTCTGAACGACGAGCTGATGATTATGAACGAGGAAGATCCCGCTGAGCTGGAGAATATGCTCCATACGCCTTCTTCCGCACTGGGCTCCTGCCGTTATAAGATTGCCGATCCCGATGTGGACGATACCGACTACAAGCGGATTCTGGAAATCTTTAAGAAGTACGATGTGCGCTATTTCTTCTACAATGGCGGCAACGACTCTATGGACACCTGCAACAAGATTTCCAAGTATATGAACAGAGTCGGCTATGAATGCCGCGTTATGGGCGTACCCAAGACCATTGACAATGACCTGGCCGGTACGGACCACTGCCCCGGCTTCTCCTCCGCCGCAAAGTACATCGCTACCTCCATTATGGAAATCAGCCGTGACAGCCAGGTGTATGACACCGGTATGATCACCATCATTGAGTGCATGGGCCGCCATGCGGGCTGGCTGACTGCCGCAGCCGCGCTGGCCGGCGTAAAGGGCGACGGTCCCGATCTGATCTACCTGCCCGAAGTGGACTTCAATATGGACAACTTTATTGCGGACATTAAGCGGATTTACGATGCCAAGAAGAACTGCATCGTTGCCGTATCCGAGGGTGTGCATTATGCCGACGGCACCTTCGTTTCTGAAGCAAAGACCTCCGGCACGGACGGCTTCGGCCACGCCCAGCTGGGCGGCCTGGCTGCCCGTCTGGCAGATGTGGGGAAGGCAGCTACCGGCGCGAAGGTTCGTCCCATCGAGCTGAGCCTGCTGCAGCGCTGCGCGGCCCACTGCGCCTCCGGCACCGATATCGCCGAATCCTTCCTGTCCGGCAAGACCGCTGTGGAAGCTGCGATTGCAGGTATGACCGATAAGATGGTCGGTTTCCGCTGCACCCGTGACGAGAACGGCTACAAGTGTGTTCCCGAGCTGTTTGACCTGAGCGACGTTGCCAACACCGAGAAGAAAGTTCCTCTGGAGTGGATCAACGACGAGGGCAACAACGTGAAGCAGGAGTTTATTGACTACTGTCTGCCTCTGATTCAGGGCGAGACCGGTATGGTCAAGGAAGACGGCCTGCCCCGTTTTGTACAGCTCAAGCGCGTATTTGCAAAATAAATTGTTCAACAAAAAACCTGTTCCGAATCCGGAACAGGTTTTTTATTACATTTGGGCAGCTTTGCCCTCCCGGCTCTGACAGGAGAAAAGAATGACCTGTTTGTTTTTGGCGGCCTCCTGCAATAATGTAAGCGCCGCTTTCAGACGGGTGTCATCAAAACGTACCAGCGCATCGTCCAATACTAACGGCGCGTTGGGAGTCAGCTCTTCTGCCACGGCTAAACGCAGAGCCAGATACAGCTGGTCCACCGTACCGTCGCTGCGCCATTGGGCAGTACGCAAAGTGTCCTCGTCCTGGGTAGACGCGCTCATACTGAAATCATCGCCCAAGGTAAGGCGCTGATACCGTCCGCCGGTTAAACGACTGAAAAGCTCCTGCGCCCGTTTGCTGATGCGGGGAGCGAAGCGCCGCTGCAAAGAGGTGGTTGCCTGATACAAAGCATCCTGCGCAAGGCTTAAGGCTTCGTAGGTTTCCTCCAGCCGGGCGATCCGGCGGTTTACCGTATCCAGTCGGGCGCGCAGAACGGATTCCTCACCCAGAGTTTCTGCCTGACCGATGGACTGTCCCAACTGAATGTGGGTTTGCCGGTACTGGGCGCGCAGGTCCTCCAACCGCCGTTCGGTTTCCGGTTGAGAATAGAGCAGACGGTCGGGGAAGTCTGGGGGCGGCGCAGTACCGGCCACCTCCTGCAAATCCTGGGTGTGCTGCTGAGCGTTCCGCAGCTCCCGCCGCTTGGCGGAGAGGGTCAAATGCAAGTCCACTATAGATGCCCAGCGTCTGCGGCATTCTTCCGGAGATTCCTGCCCGGAATAGGCGGTCATTTCCTCGTTCAGCTTTTCCATACGCGCCTGCAGATCGCCGGCGGCGGACAGATATTGGCTCATATTCTGCTCGTAACAGGTACGGCTGTCCCGGTAGCTTTCCGCGTGGCCTATCCAACTGTCGGGCGCGATACCCGGATAGCGATCAGACAGAGCTTGCAGCTCCCGACGGATTTTTTTGGTGCGGGAATATGTCAGGAGCAGGATACCGACGCCGCCCAGAAGGAGAATACCGCCGCCGACGATCAGTAAAACCCACAGGTCTGCCCAGGAAGCAAAATAGGCAACTGCGGAGACTGCCAATACCAGAATTGCGGCAAGCACGTAAAGACCAATCCAACGGGAGTGCTTTTTCTTCTGATTGTCCAATTCCATCTGCCGGTGATAATCCGCCTGCGCACGGGCAACTGCCTGGTCAGGGGTCATATTCCGGTAGATCTCGGGAGCATCGGGGAGCTGTGGCTTTTCCGGAAGATGTTTTTCCTCGGTGTGAAGCATCATCCACCGGTCCTGCAGCTGCCGACCGGTCTCCACAGCCTGCTCTGCCGTCTGTAGGGAGGGGAGTCTGGCGCATTGGCTCTCCAAATCGTCCAGCTCGGCGCGGATGCGGGTACAATCGGCCTGGGCCTGTGCAATCCGCGTTTCTTTCTGCCGGGAAGATTCGTACCGCAGGGCGGCAAGATGGTTTTCCAGCAGCTGAATTTCTTCTTCCTGCTGCGACTGCGTCTGCCGCAGAGCTTCCGCCTGAGCTTGTAAGTCCAGTAAATCATTCAACTGCTCCCGCAGCTGACTGCGTTCATATTCCGCTTGGGGAATCAGGCCGGTGGAGCGATTGGACCGGAAGTCGGAGGCCAAGCGGTCT
>JAZUOF010000045.1:0-26318 GCA_045604565.1 Faecousia sp. | reverse complement strand
CGAACAGAACGCGGGTCTTTTCGCCGATATCCAGACCCATCATATCGCTGGGGATGGCGTCGGAAGGAACCGTCTTGACGTCCACAGGCGCGTCGATGGGGTTGGGGAACTGGTCGGTAATGACGGTATCAATGGGCAGCAGGAGCTGAACGCCCTTGGCCTCGGCCTTTGCCATCATTTCCTTGCAGTACTCTACCTTTTCAGAATCCAGCAGAGAGGTTCCCACACTGTAGCCCTTGGCAGCCAGGAAGGTATAGGCCATACCGCCGCCGATAATCAGGGTGTCAACCTTTTCCAGCAGGTTGTTAATAACATTCAGCTTGTCGGATACCTTTGCGCCGCCCAGAATGGCAACGAAGGGACGCTCGGGGTCAGCCAGAGCCTTACCCATAATGCCCACTTCCTTCTGCACCAGATAGCCGCAGACAGCAGGCAGATAGTCTGCCACGCCAGCAGTGGAGGAATGGGCGCGGTGCGCCGTACCGAATGCATCGTTTACAAAGATGTCTGCCATGGAAGCCAGGTCCTTGGACAGCTCAGGGTCATTTTTGGTCTCGCCCTTAATGTAGCGGGTGTTCTCCAGCAGCATTACGTCGCCGTCCTTCAAAGCGGCGGCCTTTGCCTTGGCATCCTCACCGGCCACGTCAGCAGCCATAATCACTTCCTTGCCCAGCAGCTCGCTCAGACGGTCTGCGACCACCTTCAGGCTCAGCTCAGGCTTCCACTCGCCCTTGGGCTTGCCCATGTGGGAGCACAGGATAACCTTCGCGCCGTGGGCCACCAGATACTCGATGGTAGGCAGGGCCGCTACGATACGCTTATCGGAAGTAATCTTTCCTTCCTTGGTAGGAACGTTGAAGTCACAGCGGCAAAGTACGCGCTTGCCGGTAACATTTACGTCCTCAATAGACTTCTTGTTGTAATTCATTCTATTTCCCTCCAATTATGGTTATTTACAAATTTGCCATACGCCCAACTTCTTCCAGTCCCGGAAAATCCAGCTGGCGCAGCGCCTCATACACGGTAATGGCTACGGCATTGCTCAGGTTCAGGCTTCTGGCGCTCAAGCGCATGGGCAGACGCACACAGCTTTCCCGGTGCGCCTCCAGGAATTCCTCGGGAAGTCCCTTTGTCTCTTTCCCGAAAAACAGGTAACAGCCGTCGGAAAATTGCGCCTGGGTGTAGCTTTGGGGCGCTTTTGTGGACAGACACCACATCTGTTCCACCCGGTTTTTGGCAAAGAAGTCGTCCAGGTTTTCGTAGACAAAGACTTCCACCAAATTCCAGTAGTCCAGGCCCGCCCGCTTGACCGCTTTTTCCGAAATGTCAAAGCCGAGGGGACGGATCAAGTGCAGGCGGCTTCCCGTAGCCGCACAGGTGCGGGCAATATTGCCGCAGTTCTGGGGAATCTCCGGTTCCACCAGTACAATATTCAGCAATCCCCTCACCTCACATATTCCCTATTGTATGACAAACCGGCGGTAAAATCAATCCAAAAATATCAATTCCCGCAATATTTTATACAATTCACATAAATGCTGTCCTTGGTTTTGCAAATTTGTGAATTTTTCCCTTTTCGCAACAATTTCAGCCAGCCGAAACCGACTGGCTGAAAGGGTTGTTCAGGATTTTCTCCACACCATCTTATTGACGACACCGGTATAAGACTGAATGATTTTCACTACCTTGGTAGACACATTCTCCTCCACATAATCCGGTACCGGAATGCCGTAATCTGCCCGGGCATTCAGTTCCACAGCCGTCTGCACTGCTTGCAGCAAACTGTTTTCATCAATGCCTGCCAGGATGAAGCAGGCCTTATCCAGCGCCTCCGGACGCTCTGTGGAAGTACGGATGCAAATCGCAGGGAACGGCTTTCCAATGGAGGTGAAGTAGCTGCTCTCCTCCGGCAGAGTACCGCTGTCCGATACCACCGCAAAGGCATTCATCTGCAGGCAGTTGTAATCGTGGAATCCCAAGGGCTCGTGGCGGATCACCCGCTTATCCAGCGCAAAGCCGCTTTGCTCCAGACGCTTGCGGCTTCTGGGATGGCAGGAGTACAAAATCGGCATATCGTACTTCTGCGCCATCTTGTTAATGGCGCCAAACAGAGAAAGGAAGTTCTTTTCTGTATCCATGTTTTCTTCCCGATGGGCAGACAGCAGAATATACTTTCCCTTTTCCAGACCCAGCCGCGCGTGAATATCGCTGCTTTCAATCTGGCTGAGATTTTGGTGAAGCACCTCGGCCATAGGAGAACCGGTTACATAGGTGCGTTCCTTGGGCAGTCCGCAGTCTGCCAGATACCGTCTGGCGTGTTCCGAGTATGCCAAATTCACATCGGAAATAATATCTACAATACGCCGGTTGGTTTCCTCCGGCAGACACTCATCCTTGCAGCGGTTGCCTGCTTCCATGTGGAAGATGGGAATGTGCAGACGCTTGGCGCCAATGACGGAAAGGCAGGAGTTGGTATCGCCCAGAACCAGCACGGCATCCGGGTTCAGACGCGCCATCACCTGATAGGACTTGGCAATGATATTTCCCATGGTCTCGCCCAGGTCCGCGCCCACCGCATCCAGATAAATGTCCGGATCGGCAATTCCCAAATCCTTAAAAAACACGCCGTTGAGGGTATAGTCGTAATTCTGTCCGGTGTGGACAAGGAGGGTATCGAAATAGGCGCGGCACTTGTTAATCACCGCCGCCAGCCGGATAATCTCCGGGCGCGTACCCACAATAATCAGGAGCTTCAATTTTCCGTTGTTCTGAAAATTCACATCCATAGCCATTTCCTCTTATTACTCAAAAATGTGCAGCCGGTCATAGACCGACTTGCGGGCGTCTGCCTCTGCCGATACCCGGCGCAAATCCGGCCGTTTTCCCAAAAGCATCCGAACACCGTATCTGCCGGCCCGCCAAAGGGTGTACAGTTCCAGTCGAACCGGCTGATGCTTCAGCTGGGGATGCTGTTCAAAAATCACAATTTGCAGAGATTTCCGCAGGTAATAAAGCTTGCTGTGACGTGTACCGTCCTGACCCCGGTTGGAAATCATCTGGCCGCTGGCTGTCCGGCTTTCATCTTTTTTGCCAAAGTTGCCGCCGGACATAATATCCTCCATAACTCCCTGGCACAAATCCGCGTCCGCCTGGGCCCAGTCCGGACATGCCGTGCCCAAATACAAGGCGGCTGTGCGGGTCATTACCGCGGCATAAGTCATCAGTCCGATTCGGCGCAGCAGAGGCAAAAGACTCTTCTGCCAGAAGGGTTTTTGCCAGGTACTGTGCACAAAGCTTGCCCAATCGCACAAATGGCGCAGTCCCAATCCTTCGCTGAGCATATGGTACTGCATATGCAAAAGCAAAACCAAACCGTGGTGATGATCTGCAGGCGCGCGGAATTTACCGCTTCCAACGTCCTTTTCTTCACGTTCTTTCAGCGCCTCGGCAAGATACCCCTCCGCTTCTTCCCCCCGCTTGCCTCCCGGCAAGCCTACCACACGGAAGTGCATCTCCAAATGCGCGCCCGGCTTGCGGTACACTTCATGGCAGGCGTGGGTTTCCAGATAGCGCTTATATCCCTTGCTTTCCAGCAGGCTGCCTATCTGCGCTTTCTGCCGGGGATCAATGAGAAAGTCCACATCCCCCAGCGTACGCAGCTCCGGCTTGGGATAGTAGGCTGCGGCCGATTCCCCCTTGAGAATGACGTAATCCCAGCCGTCGCCGTCCAGAATTCCCACCAGTTCCTTCTGGGAATAGCCAACCTTCATATTGGCGGAAAGAGCATTCATGCCATAGGTCGTAGCGGTTTCATAGGCCTGCTTGGGAAGCACCGCCTCATAAGGCGCAAGGGCATCCAGCAAAATCAGACTCACTGTCTGCAGCTGCGCCTCTTCCACCACCTGCTGCCAGTCACAGTCTTCGCCGGCGATTTCCGGCATCTTCCCGGTAAGCGCGCCGCCGATGATTGCCAAAAGCATATTATGTTGTGCAGTCATCTTTCCTCACCTGCCCGGATTTCAGTGCCTCTATTATAACGGACACACCCGCCCGTTGTCAACAAAAGAGCCTTTTTTGTCAGTCGGTTCCGTCAAGAAACGACAAGAATTGACATTTTCCCCATTTTACGATATAGTATACGATGTGTTTTATTGCGAATGCGCAGGAGCGCTCCTGCGGCAATGTCCAACACATCCCCACTTCACGGTGCGGGGACTAAAAAAAGAAAGAGGATATATATGGGTAGAAAATTAGGCGACAGAAAGGATGGCGTCCTTGTTCGCAAGCTGGATTCCATGCACTACATTATGCCCCTCATTTACCCCAACCGCTGTGACAATGAGGCTTTTATGCATTTGCGTGTGGATCTTACCAACGCAGAAAAGTTCCTGGAAAAGAAAAACGCGGACAATCCCGTATACCGTTACAATCTGTTCCAACTGATTGTAACCGCAATGCTTAGAACCATCATGCACAGACCCGTAATGAACCGGTTCATTGCCAACAAGAATATGTACCAGCGCAACGAAATCTCCGCGGCTTTTACCGTAAAAAAGATCTTCTCCGATCACGGCGGAGAGGCCTTGGCTCAGGTAATTGCCAAGCCGGACAGCACTCTGGATTCCGTTCACGAGGATATTTACCGGCAGGTTTCCTTCTGCCGCAGTGATGAAAAGGACGATTCCACTGCCGCGATGGATGTGGTTCAGAAAATTCCCGGCAAGCATATCATCGGCGCGGTTGTCCGATTCCTGGACCGTCACGGCTGGATGCCCAAGTCTATGATTGCCACCGACCCTTACTACTGCTCGGTAGTGCTGAGCAATCTTGGCTCTTTGAAAATTGATGCAGGCTATCACCACATGACCAACTGGGGTACAAACTCCGTATTCTGCGCCATCGGCCTGATGAAAAAACGGCCCTTTTACGATGACGAGGGCAATGTGGAAATGCGTATGAGCGTGGACCTGGGCATGACCATTGACGAGCGCCTTGCCGACGGCTACTACTACGCCAAAACCATGCGTCTGTTGAAGACCCTGTTAGAAAATCCCGAACTTTTGGAACAACCTATGTGTGAAGAGGTAGATTACTAATATGCCTGAAATTACTGCAAAAACACCCTGGAAAGACTGTATGGGCGATATGCCTATGCACTTGGATTATTTCCACGGCACAATGTATGAAGGTGTGGAAAAGACTGCCCGGGCATTCCCCAAGGGCATTGCCTTTGACTTTATGGGCAAATCCACCCCTTACAGCACACTTGTGGAAAATATCAACCTTTGCGCCAAAGCCTTAAAGGCCATTGGTATTTCCGAAGGCGACCATATTACCGTCGCCCTGCCCAACTGTCCCCAGGCTCTGTATATGTTCTACGCCATCAATCTGATGGGCGGCATCGCCAATATGATTCATCCTTTATCGGCAGAAAAAGAGATTGAATTTTACTTAAACGAGTCCAACAGCGTTGCGGCAATCACTTTGGATCAGTTTTACGGAAAGTTTGCCCGTATCCGGGACAATACCGGTATCCGGCATCTGATTATCGCCCGCATTAAGGACGAGCTTCCCTCTGTGTTGAAGCTGGGCTATGCGCTGACTGAAGGACGGAAAATTGAAAAGCTGCCCGCCGATGCTCCCGTTATCCTCTGGACGGACTTTTTGAAAATGGGCAAGTCCTTCACCGGTGAATATAAGGCTGCCCGCAAGGATACCGATCCTGCGGTCATCCTGTATTCCGGCGGCACTACCGGCACTACCAAGGGCATCGTTCTGACAAACCTGAACTTCAACGCCTTGGGTCAGCAGGTCGTCGCCGTAAACGCCATGTTCCGTCCCGGTGACAAGATGCTTGCCGCCATGCCCGTGTTCCACGGCTTCGGTTTGGGCGTATGTATCCACACAATGCTCTTCAACGGAGGCCGGTGTATCCTGGTCCCACGGTTTACACCCAAAAGCTACGCCAAGGATCTGGTAAAGCACCGTTGCAACTTCATTGCCGGCGTGCCTACTTTGTACGAAGCGCTTTTGCGGCTGGATACCATGGATGGCGCAGACCTGAGCTGTCTGAAGGGCGTGTTCTCCGGCGGCGACAGCCTTTCCATCGAGCTGAAAAAGAAGCTGGATTATTTCCTGAAAGAGCACAACAGCTCCATTCAGGTGCGTGAGGGTTACGGCACTACCGAAACCGTTACCGCCTGTTGTCTGACCCCCAGCCATATCTACAAAGAGGGTTCTATCGGTCTTCCCTTCCCCGACACCTATATTAAAATCGTCAAACCGGATACCGACAAAGAGCTGCCCTACGGTCAGGAAGGCGAAATTCTCCTTGCCGGTCCCACCGTGATGCAGGAATATATGCATCACCCCCAGGAGACCGCACAGGCTCTGCGTACCCACGAGGACGGTTTGACCTGGGTTTACACCGGCGACTTAGGCTATATGGATGAACAGGGCTTTGTATATTTCAGAGGCCGCGGAAAGCGTATGATTGTCACCTCCGGCTACAATGTCTATCCGGCGCAGATTGAAAACATTCTGGACGCTCTGGACATTGTGCAGATGAGCTGTGTGATCGGCGTGCCCGATCCCTATAAGGTGCAGAAGGTCAAGGCTTTTGTGACATTGGCCGCCGGCGTACCTGCAAACGAAACCACCAAGCAGGCCATTATGGATCACTGCCGTAAGCATATTGCCAGATACGCAATGCCTTACGATATCGAATTCCGGGATGAGATGCCCAAGACTCTGGTGGGCAAGGTTGCCTACCGTGTCCTGGAAGAAGCGGAATTAAAGAAAATCGCCGAACAAAGTTAAAAAAACGGGATACGCGGGTGGAGGTTCTTACGAACAGCCGAAACCGTGTATCCCGTTTTTTGTGTCCTTTCCGGAAAATAATGGATGTACATTTGTTTTTTTGCTGATATAATAAGAAAAAAGGAGGAGATTGTTATGCGAAGTTTTTCCGCGCAGCCTTTGAAAAAAGCCATCACCTTCAGCTATGACGACGGTGTGACCCAGGATATCCGCCTCATTGATTTGCTGAACCGGTATAACCTGAAGTGCACCTTTAATATCAATTCCGAGCTTCTGGGTACAGGCAGACTGCATATCAAAAACGGATTGCGTGTGGCCCACTATAAAGTTACGCCCCAGGATGTAAAAACCATTTACGAAGGCCACGAGGTGGCAGTACATACCCTCTCCCACCCCAATCTGACCAAGCTGGATGAGAAGGAAATCATCCGTCAGGTAGAGCAGGACCGGCAAAATCTGGAAGCTCTGGTAGAGTATCCCGTTGTGGGTATGGCATACCCCTGCGGCGGTGTGAACAATGACGACCGGGTGGCGCAAATCATTCGGCAGAACACGAAAATCCGTTATTGCCGCACCATTACCAATACGGACAGCTTCGATGTGCAGGAAAATCTGTACCGCTTCAAGCCCAATGTCTACCACGTGCTGGAGGCGGACCGGATGATTCAGATGGGCGAAAAGTTCCTCTCCCTGAATCCGGACAAACCGCAGATTTTCTACATCTGGGGCCACTCCTACGAAATGGACTACGACCCCTCCTACTGGGCAAAAATGGAAGAATTTTGCGCCCTGATCAGCAATCGGGACGACATCTTCTACGGCACAAACGCAGAGGTTCTGCTATAACAATCCCAACCGCTGCATACGGCATTCCTATACAGCAAAATCCGCCCCTCCCGGAGTCCGGGAGGGGCGTTGCTTATGTACCTGTTTTTTCGTGCTGTGTGCCAAAATAGAAGGACACGACCATAGATATGATGATCATAACATTGTCCGCGCTGATGACCCCATTCAAAGCCAGCACAGCGAAAACCGTGGTGACCATCAACGTAACAATGGTTTTGACCTTAATCAGATTCGCAAGATTTTTGATAAAGTCCATATGCCTCCTTACGGCTTGTGGTAGGCCTTCAGCTCCTCCAAAGCCTCATAAATATTTTCTATTTCATTTTCCACCACCGGCATACGCCGGGCAAAGCCGTTGTGCTCCCGGACCTCCCGGGTCAGCTCATCCAGCTTGGTATCCGTCACGGCCTGCGCCACCTTGACGGTATTTTCGTTTTTCTTGGCTGTGGCAAGACAGGTGATGATTACGCCCACCAGGGACAGTCCACCGGATATGATTGCCACCAAAATCGCCTCGCTCATAGGTAGGATCCTCTCATTTTTTTACTAAATACTCACTATGGCAGAAACCCACGCGGCTGTCTGCCGTTTCCACCCGAAGCCACTTGTCCGTATAACCGCCTGTGCACATCACCTGCGTTCCCTTGGGCAGCAGGGCAAGAATCGGTTTGTTCTCCCCTGCTCCGGCACGTATTCGCAGGCCGCTTTCGGCAGTAACCCCATAGACGCCTTTTCTGGCTGTATCAAAGTGCTCTGCCGGCTCCGTTCCCCCGGTGATCTGTTCGGCGTTTTCCGGAGCCGCATCCTCTTCCGATGCCATCAACGCCGCCACGTCCGCACGCAGGTTATCCATAGATTTGCCAAATCTGCCAAACCAATGGGCCACGTCGCCGTGGTTGGAGGCAAGACCCCGTTCCGCAGCCTCTTTGTGGTCAAGAATGACACCGTCAGCCAACGGGTCGAAGCCGAACATTTTACATAGATAGGCGCAAAGCTGCACCGCTTCTGCATAAACCTTGGCAAAATATTCCCCGTCGGTCAGGCCGTCCTCGCAGATTTCAAAGCTGATGTGGGTGTTATTGGCGCTGCCATTTTTGCCAGAACCTGCATGCCAACCCCGATGATCCCATGGCAGCGTCTGATAGGTGGCAATCGTACCGTCCGCCAGCTTCCCGATAAAGCCGTGGACACACACGCTTCTGTCCATCTCCTGATTCCAATGGTTCGCGTATTGGTTCACTCCCAGCAATCCGTCATCCGGACCCACATAGCGTTTCAGATTGGGGTTGTTCGCTCCTGTGGAATGAACCACAATACCCTGCGGTATGATTTTCCTGCCCGCCTTATAGCAAGCATTTTCCGTAAAAATCAATGTGTGCAGATTCATTGGTCACAGCACCCTTTCCGGGATTTCTGCCTGTTCCCTGGCTTCCTTTTCTGTCTGTGTAACCTCCTGCCACACAGAATAATCCGCGTTGGCCGGCAGCACCACTGTTTTTCCAAAGGTATTCCCGTCAGTCAGGAACATCCCCTCCTCTGCTGTGAGCACACGTTGGGTAATTGTTTCCACTTTCATGGTGATTCCTCCTTAATACACCAGTGTCCAGTTTTTCGCCGTGATGAGCGCTTTCTGTTCATCCGTTAATTGTCCTCCCGAATCCGCGTGGAGCGTTAAGGTCTGGGTCGTACCGCCGGTCAGGTCTTTTAAGCCGTCCACAATGGACTGAATGCTCTCCCCGGTCAGGCCGTAGCTGTCCCCGAAGGAAATAGAGATGGGAATGCTACCGGGTACAAAACTCACATTCTCCAGTCCGCGGCAGGACATAAACATCCGGGATACATCCTCCGCATTGCACAAATTCAGCTGCCCGATTGTTTTAATATAAAAACTGTACAGAAACATATTTACAAAGGTTTTTCCCTTGCTGGTATCAATGCTGGGAATCTTCGTAATATCCTGCATATTCAGGCCATAGCCGAACATATAGGTAAAATTTGTGCAGTTGGAAGTATCGCTGTACCGGAGCTTTTCCGCCCACACCAGACGGTCTCCGAAGCACAGATAGGAAAAGTCTGTCCAGGAAGGATCTACCTGATATCCCGCTTTTATACCGGCCTCATAACCTTCGTTGTATTCTATTCGGTTATCGGGAGATTGGACCGTATAGGTTGTGCCGTTTACGGTCAGAGTCTTTAATTCTAAATTCATGGTTCCTCCTTTATGCCGTCCGTTTCCACATATACACCGCAAGATAGGGCGGCATATTATTGTGGGACTGACCGCCGCCGGTGGGCAGTGTGGTCTTGTCCGTATCGTCTCCGTTTGTGGCAAGGACTGTATACGCCCCGCTGCCGCCGGCATAGGCGTAACCCTGAGAGGCGTGAGTGTGGCTGGGCATTTCCTCTACCGTGAGGGTATGGGCGGCCTCACCGCCGGTAGCGCCGTTGGCATAGATATCTCCCGCCGACAGCAAGAACACGTCCTTAATTTGCTCCCACGTGCCGCCAAAGAGCACAGACGGCTCTGTCTGCGCCACACTGATGTACACAGATCCCACCGGATACAAAAGGTCTGCCAAGGAGCCCCGGGCGGTGAATCCCTTTTCAAAATTCACCGGCACGTGAAAGTTGAAATCGTTTTCTCCCCAGTCAAACACCGGCGTTCCCTTTCCCACGCCAATGGGCGCGAGGCTCACTTCCCTGACCAAATCCTGCGCGAAAACCTGTACCGTATGATGTCGGTCGTAGGTCAGGCCGGAAATGGGAATCTGTACGCAGTAGCTGTTATCGGTATTCACCGCCACAGTCTGGCCGGATACCGTTCCGCCATCTACCGCATAAGATACGGTCAAAGTGTTGTCCTGCTGTCCAAACGCGCCGCAGAAGCACTGCCCCTGGGCCGTGAGAATACCGGTACTGCCGGTAGGATCTGTCCGGGAAACGGAAGCATTTAACGTAAGGGGCAGGTAGGCAATCATCTCCGGTGTTACGGTCTGCGAGGCTTCATATCCCCGGGAATCCTTGACCCAAAAGGTAAGTTCAGGACTCTCCACGCCGGTAATTTCCCCTGTGTCCTCCTGCAGGGTGATTTCTCCAATGCGCCGCTGTACGATAGACGCGCCATACTGCCCCTGGGCGCCCATAACACACAGCGCTGTGGACGCGCAGCGCACCAGCTTGGCGGCATCGCCGGTCAGCGCCAATGTAACCGGGTTGCAATCCGTCACCTCCGGCGCCAGCAAGGGGGCGCACCGGTTTTTATCCGCAGTGACGGTAAAGGTACATTCCTGCGCCTGGGCTGCGGGAGCGCCGTCCAGATATGTGGTGCAGGTCAGGGCGCAGACCCCCTGGGGACTTTCCGGAATCTCATAATAAAAGCTCTCCGGAACAGAAAAAGGGATGGTATCTGCAGTCAAATAAACCGGCGCATCCCCCATCTGACCTGCCCCATCCAAATATCCGCTGAGCTGTCCAAACTGCGCCCGCACCGTATAGGTGCACCCCGCAAGCAGTCCCGACACCATCACCGTGGATACGCCGCCAATGACTGCGTCAGTGGCGGCGACCCTTGCAGACTGCGCAATGGCATCCAGGGAGATTACGGCGGAAATGGACGTATTGTAGGTTTTGGTATTAAAGAAGTAACCGTCCGCCCAAATGGTCACTTCCCGTGTGCCGTCCTCATTGTGGTAAACCCGTTGGGTACAGGAAAACACCTGGGTGTTGCTGTTGTAAGTAACGGTGGCAAACACAGAGCCGTTCTGATATACGCCGTCAATGGAAATGCCGCCATACCAGGTGCTTTCTGTCTTGTAGCCGGTGTTTGTACGGGAGTAGGTCAGCACAGCCGTCACATCTGAGTAGTTCTCCTCCGCATTTTGCACAACGCTCCACGTAATGCAAGGTTTTACAAACTGATTGGAGGTTGTTCCGTAAAAAAGTCCTGTTAAAGCCATCTCTTATCCTCCCAGGAAAAAGCAAGCGGTACGGGCAGTATCCGTACCGCTGTTGTAATCTTCAAAGCGGCAGTAATTTCCCACAATCAGATAGTTTCTGACCGATACATCCGTGGCAATCACGCCGCCGTCGTTGGCCTGCAGCATAACCGTTTCGTTGGCGGTATCCTTGCCGCGAATCACGTACATACCGGTCTCGTCCAGAGAATTGGTCATTGCGTTTCCTGCCCGGCTGATAGTAACAGCAGTACCGTCAATTTTCAGGCCAAGGGTATTCGTCACCTTGGAAACACCCTTGTCCACAATATCCTGCACCTGCAGGGATATCCCCTCGGCGGTCTGCTGTAAGCTGCTCACACTCTGGCGCATCTGACCCATAGTTTCCTGCTGCCGGCTGACCTGTGTGGAAATGCCGTCTATATCCAGCTGCAGCTGCGCCATCCGTCCGTTAGCCGCGGCATTTTGCACTTTCAGACCGTCCACATCGGTCTGTAAATTCAGCACCTTCCCGGTAAAGCTCTTATAACTGCGGTTATTGACCGCCGTTGTGCTGTCCCGATACCGGCTTCCTGTGCTTTCCAGAATTTGCTTCTGCCCTGTCTGCCGGGAGGTCATCACGTAAGCAGTAAACGGCCGGCCTTCCCCGTCCGTCAGGCACAGAACGGTTCCCGCCGTAATGGCAGGGTTTGCCGGAACGGTAAGGGTACAGGGAGTGTATTGCCGGTTTTCCAGTTGTTCATAGAGGGTCTGTGCGGCCGTCCTTAACTCGTCCGCGCTGCCCGTAAGCAAACAGTTTCCGGAAATAATACAGGTATTCTCCCCCGGACTGTCCGGATAGACCGTACCGATATCCGCCGTACTTTGCCGCAGCTGTACCTTTCTTATGGGCGCAACCGTATAGTCTTCAAAGGTCATGCCATTCTGGAAGCAATATAAATCCTGCACGTCCAGGGCAAGATTTACAGTCCAGTTTCCATTCCCATCGTGGGTTATTTCCGCTGTGTCCGAAGTCAGAATTCCATTACCTGTTCCGTCATCAGCTATCGCCAGTTCCCTACTGGTGATGGTAAGGTGACCCTTGTGATAAAAACTGCTTCGCACCGGCGTATACCACGCCATTTCGATTTGTCCGTCCGGAGTAGCGCGGCAGAATTGTCCGGAAATTTCTCCGACCCACTGCATCAGCTTCCGTCCGGTCACTTCTCCAAGGGAGAATTGGGAAACGGGGTAAGCGCCGTTGGGCATTTCCTCCGTAATAAACTCCAGCCCACAAGCCTGACAGACCCGGTAGGCAAAATCCCCCAGACTATACGGCCATTGCTGCAGCTGAGCAAGCCACTGACTTAAATCCCGGTCCAGCTTGCTGATGCGGTCATAGGCAGTCAGCTTCACGGTATTTGCTCCGGTTCTGGTAGGCTTTTCCGCCGTAAATATGCCGACCTTATGGAGTGTGCCGGCGCTGTCCTGCCGGTACAGTGTGACCTCGTCCGCCGGGGCAATGGGACACTCTCCATAAGTAATCAGGGTAATTTCCGCCATATCCGCGCACACAGCTCCGGGCATCAATTCCTGCGCGTCATTGACGCATTGGGTAATGCTCAGCGCAGCCACCGCGCACTGTCCTTCCTGGCCGGAAGAAATTGTCCTGCCATCCGGCAGGACAAGAACGGTTTTCAGCATAGCGCGCCTCCCTTAACAGGCGATGATATGGAAGCTGTATCCGCTCCATAATCCTGTCCGGGCATTTTTCCAGGTAATGCCATACTTACTGCGGTAGCATTGGGTTTGCTCCATAACGGATGTATCCAGCCGGGAAGGATGCCCAAAAAGAAAGGTAGCCTCCTCACCGAACAAGCTCTCCATGTACTGTCTTTCCGCCTCCGTTAAATGGGCATAAGAAAAGCTCCATACCGGCACCTTGCTCCGCACCAAAATCCTGTGCATATATCCGGATTCATCTCTGCCCGCATCTGCGCTGTCCAGGTCCTCATAGTTGATTACCACGTCCTCATCGGGAGCCAGCATAGGCATACCGTTCACGGTAAATAGGTTTGTTGTCTGTCTCACCACTGACCTCCTGTGACTACTGCCATTTTTTGCCGGTAACGTTCTGCCGCGCCCGCAACGGCGCGTTCAGACAGCTCTATGCCCAAAATGGCCTCCAATATCCGTTCCTGCCGGTCTGTGACAGCTTGAAAGCCTGCCATCACACCGCCCAGCTCCGACGAGAGTACCGTCTGCAAGCCTTCCTGGATGGTGGCTAACGGCGCTTCAATATTCGTGCCGTGTTTTTGGTCGCCAACCATTGCCAGAAAAGGTTTGTTGGCCGGCAATACCGCGCCCTGCGCCAGATAGGGAATTTGCGGCGCGCTTACCCGTTTCAGGTTAAAGCCGTAATAATTGCCGCCAATAATCGGAACCCAGGACGGTACGGTAAAGGAAAGCTGATTGATGCTGTCCACAACCATATTGATCGCCTGCGCCACAGCAAGAATGATACTGTTCAAAAATCCAATGATGGAATTCACATTGTTTTTTGTTCCCTGCACCAGTGGCTGAAACAGTTCTTTTTCCAGCCAGCCCCAGGCTGCGCCCCATACCGCCTCAATGGTTCCCCATACGCCCGTACTGGTAGATGCCACGTTCCAAAGTTCCCCAATCAAATCGCCTGCGGCGCTGTCTACGCCCAGCATCGCCTTTGCCGCAGTTCCCAGGGGATCGGTCAATGCGTCAATGCTGATGCTAAACACATTGCCTACTCCCACTGCCAGGTCCATGATCTGGGTATACTTGGAAGTCTTTCCGTTCAAATCGTCCAGGGAGTATACTGCGCTGTCGATGGACTGTATAAAGCTGTCCACCAAACCCTGGTTCTGGCCGATGCTGTCGCCTACGCCGTACAGCCTGGCGGTCAACGTTTGCAGGCCCTGAATGACAGAATCCCCTGCCCACGCCGCCAAAGGCTTTAAAAAGTTCTCCCACAGCCAGGTAAAACTGGGTTTCAGCGCGGTAATAATCTTGTCCAGTCCCTTCAGCGCCTCGGTTACAGAATCCAAAAACACAGGCAAAAGGTCCTCAACGGTCCACTTCGCCAGAGGAACAAACAGGTTGTTCCACGCCCATTCCAGGCCCTCAAACAGCGCTTTGGTAATAGGTTCCAGCGCCTGGCGCAGGCGTTCAAATGCTTCTGCCGCCGGTGTCAGGTCAATGGCCTGCAGCGGCTCCAGAAAACGGAACAGCACAGCCGTAATAGACGCTATCCGGTCGCTCATCTGTCCGTCCATATCCGTTATGTAGCCGCTGATGATGCCCGAACCGCCGGAAGAACCCAAACGGTTGATTTCATCAAATCCCGCCAATGTGCGCTTCAGCGCCGATCCCGCGGAGACGGCTGCATTGGCGCTTCCGGTAAAGGCATCCAGGCCTTCCGTACCCCCAAACAGCGCCGCCAGCACTTTTCCTATGCTGTAGGCCAGAGAAGTAAGAACCTGAATTGCCTGTTTGACCACCGGCACAAAAAATGCCGCAATCGGCGATGCCGCCCGGATAATCGCAGCGCGCAAGCCGTCCATATCCATCTGGATACCCCACAGTGCCTCAGCCAGCTCCCTGCCGTACAGCGCCACACCTTCCCGGAAGTCGGACAAGCTGTCCACTGTAAAAGCATCCCGCAGAAGCGGGTCTATCCCCTCCAACGCGTCTTTCACGGCCCTGTACACGGCCCGCATGGACTTGTCAATCTCCCGTTTGACTTTTTTCATGAGCAGGGATATCCCCTCCCATACCTCCGCAAGCGCTTTCTCCAGCTCTTCCGCGTTGGAAATATTCCAATTAAAAATTTCTATGCCTGCCAAATGCAATCACCTGCCTTTTACACATTTCACAGCTCACCCAGCAGGCGCTTGAGCCGTGCCTGTTCTTCCCGTTCCTCCCGGGTGTATCGGACAGGCAGGTCAATTCGGCGCTTATTTTCCCGGTAGAAAGTCTTTTCCCAATCCTCCAGTTTCTTGCCCCGGCGGAGTTTATCCCGAATGGACACCACGGTGGAAAGCTGTCCTTCTCCCACGGCGTGAAAATACGCCATAAATGTCCACCAGTGCAAAAAAGGCAGCGCCCGGATTTCCTGACCGGCTACCTTGTTCACATCTGCCACAATCATTGTCGCATCCTGCTCCCAATCCAGTAATTTCGGGCCGGGTTTGTCCGTCTGCATACTGCCGCAGTTGATAAAGCGGACCAGATAGTCCAGCGCCTCCTGCTGATGGACTTGCGGAATTTCTTCCTCATAAAACAGCGCCAAAGCGATCTGCCAGCGCAGATACTCCGGCAGGTCGGGATCCTCCAGATAGGAAAAGATCTCCAGAATATCCCGGTAGTCTGCGTGAATCCGGTAGCGTCTGCCCCCAAGGAGCGTGTCTGTGGGCAGTCCCCAGGCCGGAATCATTGGGTTGCCCGGCGTGCCTTCGCCTGCCTGACGGCCACCGCAGTTCTTTCACGTGTGTAGCTTTCAATCCCGGAAATGAGAATGGGCTGCAGCGCTGTAAACAGATTGGTCACCACCCGCTGCCCGTTTCCGGCCATCGCCAGCAGGTTTACGCCTCCCAGCAGCTTATCAAAATCATTTCCCGCGCCAAACACCCAGCTCAGCACGTCCTTCATCTGCCGGTCTGCCTCCTGCATTAACTGCACAATCTTCCCGCTGTCGCCCTTGGCGCTGTCGGCTTTTGCCTGCTCCACCATCGTCTGCTCCATCAATCGAATCTTATCCGCCGCTTCCAAAAACCGGGCATACAGATTGGGGTCTCCGGGATTAAAACGCAGGATTCCCATACCGTTAAGCTTGTATTCCCTGACTCCGCTGTCAAATACGATCTTTTCCATACTGTTTCTCCTTGTGTTGATAAATGAGAAAGGAAGAGGAAATTCCTCTTCCTTTCCGGTTGATTATTATTCGGCGGCTGTGAAGGTCTTTTCGGCTACGTTAAAGGTACCGCGCACCTTACTGCCGGTGTAGTGAATGGTAAAGGGAATCTGATAGCCGGTGGTATCCCCGCCATAGCTGTTGATTTCGATGTACGCCTCCTCACGGGTAGCCGGATAAGCGCCATTTTCCTCATTCTCCCACAGCTTTACTTCCACAACATCCGTCTTAAGCGCGTCCAGCACCAGGCCGTTGTCAATAATGTCCTGCAGGCGCTCAAACAGCGCAGAACCGGATTCTGCGTAGAAAGGCTCTACCGAACCGGACTTTTCATAGCCGGAGATGACAATGGATGTCTCTCCCAAAATGTTCTTTTTTGTGTCCACCTGGGCTGACAGCTCCGGACTGAACTCTTCCAGGTCCTTGCCCAGTCGCTCATAGGATGCATCCCCTTCCGACGCATTGATATAATGCGCCAGATATTTTCTCTCAATTTTCGCCATAAATGTTCTCTCCTTCCTTGTATTTTACAAATTCTGCGGTTAACATAACAACATATTTGCCTGTGCCCGGAGCTTTGGATTCCCGGAGTTTTCCGCTTTCCGCCCGCAAACGTTCCTGGGCAGGCTCGTCGCCAAAAACAGGGGCGTATCCTGCCAGACTTTGCTCCTGCACCCACTTTTGGAAATCCAGCAGCCATTGCGCGTTGGCAGCATTATCCTCCTGGCCGGTTGTAACCCGGTATAAAGCAAAATGGTACCGGTTTCGGGTGATGACCCCTCCGTCCACCGTGGCGCGGCGGGACACCTCCTCCATACCGGTAGGATACAGTCCCATATTCTCCGGCAGCGCATCGGTAAAATCAATGTACAGCAGGCCGCCTTGTTCCCACCGGGGAAATGTGAGGAGCCACTGCTTCATTTTTTCCAAATCTGTCATAGGTTCTCCTTTCACTCCCGTCCGGCTTCTGTATGGCAGAGCCGACCCTGCCAGTGGTAGGGTCTGGCATAGGAAACCTCCCCCACTCCGGGCACTGCCCCCGGTAAAAACCGGGGCCAATCCCGGACTTCCAGCTCCGGGCCGATGCCGTCATAAACCCGGTCTCCCGGAAAAACCTTTTGCTCGTTTCCGGGAACAATGAGCAAGAATTTGACCTCCTGACACGCGCCCAGCGCATCGACCTTTCTTACGGTCTGCCAGGAGTAGTAACAACCCTCCAGCACCGTCCGCAGAACGGAGTCGCCCTGTTTGCGGTAGACAGTTACCGTCCGGTCACAGAGGCTGTAATCCAGCGGGCAGTTCATCAGCGCACCCCCCGGCAGATATCCAAAAATACGCCGGCGCTCTGGTACAGCGCCCGTTCCAGCGCCTTGTCCGGTTCCGCGCTGTCATAGCGAACCGAGACACCGCCCACGGTGGCGGAGGCCACGCCGCTTTTTCTCCCGGCGTGGTGATAGACCGCCTCCGCCATGGCGCATACCGCCATTGCCTCAGACTGCACACCGCTTGAGTGCACCGTATAGATCCTTTTGAACCGTTCCAGCGCCCTGGCCGCCTGAGCGGCTACTCCGGAAAATGCCTGTTCCGGGATGATACTGCCCAGATAGGTATGAATGTAGAAATCATAGTCGACCATAGGCACCTCCTGTTATCAGGCAGCCTCGATGGCGATATCCTTCAGGACGGCCGCCTTCAGGGTGTTCTTCAGCGCCACGCCCGCAACCAGTTCCACCTCACCGGTCTTGACTGCGCCGGGGGTGGACAGGTCCGGCATATAGCTGGTGATCACGCCATCGCCAATGGGGCTGATGCCGTGGAATCCGTCCAGGCCCAGGGAAACCGCATAAATCGCGGTCTTACCGTCCTCAGTGCTTACCACATCCTGGGTGGTCTGCCCGTTGTAGTACTTGCCCATATCCACCATGGGAATACCGGCGTAGGTCTCCACGGTGCGGCCGAAATCGTCCTTGGTGCGCTCGTAGTAGCCTGCGCGCCGGGCAATGGAGCGCAGCTTGATGAGCATAGCGCGGTTCATCAGCAGCATAGAAGGTGTGCCGTCCAGCGCGCTCAGGAAGCTGTCCATCTCGTCCAGGAAGGCGTTATAGTTATCATCCAATTCCTGAGAGCTGGTCAGGCTGACCTGGCTGGTAATCTCGTTCTCGGTGCCGGAGAGCAGCTTTTTCAGGCCGTCAAATGTACCGCCCACATAGCCTTCGGCCTCTTCCACAGAGCCGTTGATGGTCAGATTGTGGAAATAGTTTGCGGTTGCCTTAATCTTCTGCTCTGCCTGGAATGCCATTTCATCTGCCGCGCCTGCGGTATTCTGCAGAACACGGTCCACCTGAAATGCGCCGCCCATAATGATTGCGCCGGTGGTCTTTTTCTCGCGCTTAGCTTCACCGGGAGTGTACTCGGCATTGATGGTGCGCACAGCGGCAGTAGAGGGGGTCTTAAGCTGGATGTAACCGTAGGTCAGGGTGCTGCCGCCGGTACCGGGGGAGATGACATTGTCAAACACCATATTGTCCAACAGCAAGGAGCTGCGGCGGAACATATCCACAATCTGCTGATCTACCTTGTCGGCCATGCCGACTTTTGCTTCTGCAAGAGTAATTGCCATAGTTTTTTACTTCCTTTCAAATTTTTCTCGCAGGGCGCCTGCCAATGTGGCGGGCCCTTCCGTTTCTCCCGTTCGGGAGCCTGTGCCCCTTGCGTAAGGGGGCGGTGTCTGGGGTTCGGAGAACAGATAATCACATTCAGTTTTCACCTGCGCGACGGCCTGCTCCACCGCAGTTTTGGGATCTTCGTTTTCCTTCAGCGCGCTGACATCCAAAAGCGCCGTAATGGCTTTGTGATTGCGGCCGCCTGCGGCGGTAATGGCATCTTTTACAATGCCCTCAAACCGCAGCTGCGCCAATTCCCCGGCGTGGCGCTGGATGGCTTCGTAATACTTCTGCTCCCAATCCTTTGCGTTCTGCCGGGCGGCTTCATAGTCTGCCGCCGACTTCTTTGCCTGCTGGATGTCTTTGCCGTTTTCTTCCATAATGGCATCCATTACGGCCTTGGGAAGCGGCTGTCCCTCCACTGTCAGTTCCTGTAAAAATTCTCTTTTCATCCTTTTCCTTTCTCCGCTACGCTTTGGTTACGGGGGTTGCCTCCCCTGCGGTTTGCGTTTTTACGCCCGCAACGGCAAAATATATTGAAAAAGCTTACGGCGCTTCTTCAGGCATCAGTTTTTCCCGCACCGCCGCAATCTGGCAGGGCGTATCCGTGGGCATATTAAACCGCCAGCCCAAGGCAATCTCCGGTTTCAGCAGGCCGTCCTTGACCATTGTCCGGTATGCCTCCCAGGTCTGCTCCTCATCATAGAGCACCCCGTTGCCCCAATCCACGGTGACTTGAGGCACGGTTTTGATTTGAGCGATATTGTAGAGGGACGCAATTTTACAGCACAGCTCCACCGTCTGGCGCATCGCCCGTTCCCACATCTGCTGAAACTCCATAACCGTCAAATTATAGTCACCGGCAGAGGCTGTAATTTCTGTGGCGGTGCGGTCATCCGCATTGGCATCGGAGATCATTCCCCGTTTTAACCCCACAACGCTCTCCACATTGCGCAGGTACTCCTGCTTTCTTGCCAGGTAGGAAGATTCCCGTAATGCCGGGGAAAACACCGTCATTCCCACCCGCTCCGGGTCGTCATCCAACCCTACAAACAAGTGATCCTGCAGGCCGTTTTCCGGGCGCAAAAGGTCCGCCGAGGCAAATACGCGGCTTTCTCCCCGGGAGAATTCCCCATTCATCTGCGCTTCGTTCCGGTCAATGTTCCGAATCAGTCCCACCGCCGGCGCGTACACACTGACGCCCTCTTGCGAACCGTCCACGCAGTTGAGTATTGGCGTACGCATCTGTACCACGCCCACCGACCAGATGGGAACCTGGTAACGGTGGTAAGCGGCAAGGTTCTCATAATCCGGATGCTCTGTCAACGGTACCCGGCTGCCCAAGTTCTGCCCGTTCAAACTCCGATAGAGCTGATTTTCGATGATCAGGCATCCCTGTTCATCTACCCGCCGGCGTTCCAGCAGCGTATAGTAAAACTTGCCCCGGGTGCTGCGTTCCACTGTGCCGATATCCGTGGGGCAGCCATCTGCATTTCTGCCGAAAATCAGCACCTGGTCTCTGCCCATCAGGGTAAAGGAGAATCCGTCCTTATCCGGACAGGGTTTGATGTAACATTCTCCGCCCACCAATGCCAGCTGCATTGCGGTTTTGGCATGGCCATTCAACCGGGTCAGTACATTTTGGACAAAAGCAGACTCCACGCTTGTCTTGTATTCGCCGAATACGGTTTTTACCAATTTGTTGACGATGGTATATGCCACCCGTTGGCTGGGGTCTGATTCCTCCGTGGCCTCTGCTCCGTAATAAAGCTGAAACCACGATGCAATGGCGCGCCGCATCGCCGGGGAGGTCTTGTCCCAGGCCTGAAACGCCGCCTCATAGTCATAAATTTTCATTCTTCTCCTCCATTGTTTCTGCGGGAATGTCCGGACTTCCTCAGACCGGTCCGCAAGCCTCGGATATATGCCCGCAGTTCCCGATTCTCCAGGATAAGCCTGTCATTTTCCCGGCGAAGCTGTCTGTTCTCCGAAAGCACGGTTTGTTTTGCCCACATTGGCAGATAGTTTTCTGTCAGCCATTTTTTCATTCCCTGATTCCCAACCTTTCCATAATTTCCCGATCTCTGCGAAGCACTGTCGTGCAGAAATAACGGATGTCGTCCATAGCGTGATCATTCTCCTTTACCGGTCTGTCCTGACCGGCGGTCTCCTCCCAGTGATACAACCCGAATTCCCGGATGGCATCGCCGCAGTCTGCGCCGATTTTCAGCGCGTCCGCGCGCAGTAAGGAAGATACCAGCCGAATCCCGTCAGAAACAGAATTTTGCGCCTTGCGAACGGAAAAGCGGCCGTAACGACGGATCAGCGCAATAAAGGATGCCGCCGAGGGATCCACGATCACCTGCTCCACCGGATAACCACCCGCCAGTGTTTCCAGTTGACGGTAGTATTCTTCATCCGTAAGCAGTCTGTGACTGTCCCTGCCGCTGTGGTAGTACTCTTTCAGGCGCACCGCCTGGCCGTTGGATACGCACCACAGTCCCGCTGAAAAGGGGTTGCACGTTCCGTAGTCCACGGATATGTAATAACGCCCTGCAGTGGGCAATGTGTGCACAATGTGTTTTTCCGGCTCAAAGGTATACACCAGACCCTCTGCCACACACCACTGTCCCAGAATATACCGCCGGTAAAACACGCCCGTATACAGCGCCTCATACCGCTTACGGATGGATTCTTCCAGCCCTGGATTGTCCGCCATAGTAAAATGCAGGCGCAAGGCGTTTTTCTCCTGACATTTGCATACCCACTCCCGGTAAAACCAGTGTTCCGGGCCGGATGGATTGCAATTAAACCACAACCGCGATCCGGCAACCGAGCACCGGGCGCAGGTTTGTTCCACAAAGGAGCGCGGCATCAGCGCCACCTCGTCTAAAAGCGCGCCCGCCAGGGTAATGCCCTGAATGTGCTTATAGGAGCTCTCATCCAGGCCGCCAAAAAGGTAATAGGTATTTTGCCTTCCGGCGCAGGATATGAGCAGCTTGTTTTCACTGCGCCGCTCTTGAATCTGCACAACACCGCCCAGCCAGGCATCCAGATTGTCCACAATGTTCCGGCGAAGGGAAGAAATACTCCGGCCGCAAATGGCAAAATTCCGCCCGTCAAAGCAGGTCATGCTCCACAGGAAAAAACCATTGGTCATGGACACCGTCTTTCCCGAACGTACCGCGCCGTCACAAATGATCGCATCGTGCTTTTGCAAACCTGTGCGATTCCACCAGGTCATGGCAAGCATCTGCCGCTTACTGAAGTTCCGGTATATCATCTGTATCCAAATCCTCCCGGGTCGCCAGCAAAATGGCTTCCAGTAAATTATTTTCTGTTTCCTGTGCCTGGCCGGTGCCGAACATTCCCAGGTGGTTTCCCAAAAGCTCCAGCGCCTTCAACTTGTCGTAGAACTTTACTTTCCATCCGCCGGCGGTTTTCTCAATGGCAGCAATGGCCGCGGCGCCATCCCCCTTTATGGCGCCTGATTCCTTCAGCTCCACCTTGCCGTCGCAAATACACAGGCAATCCGTTGCCCTGGCAAGTCCGATTGCCGCCAATTCTCCGAGAATCTCCTCCGGTAAGGATTCGGCCTTTCGCTTGTCGGCTTTCCTCAAACACGATCACCTCCTCATCCGATCCATTTCTACGGTAACATCATAACTGGGTTTTCCCAAGAAAACCTCCCGCAGATTTCCCACCTGTAAAAACAAAAAACCGGCAGTTACGCATTTGCGTAACCGCCGGTCAGGCATTACATTTATTCGATTACTGCGCCGGTGGGAATCAGGGAGGCAACAAATTTCTCCACATCTTCTCTGGCCTGCTCTATGCTGACCTCGTATTTTTCCGTCAGCGCCTGCGCCAGGGAATCCACGGTTTGCTCCTGCTCCAGCAGATCCCACAAGGTCTTACCGGAAGAATTAATGGAAATCATACCGGAGAATTTCTCCGCCGCCGCACCCACAGGGGCAAGGACTGTCTTGCCGGCTACCTGCCGGACTAAAAAATCAGGATTTCTACGCATATTCGTCCCTCCTGTTTCTGCCGCTTAATCATCTGCCCGGTACGCTTTGACCGTTTCGGCAGAATACTTATATCTGTACAAATACTTATACCGGTATCCCCGCTTATACTTTTTGTCATTGACCGAGGATGCTCCGTTCAACACAAAGCCCAGCAGTTTGGCATTGGACATTTCCAACTGCTTCAATCCACGCAAAACAGGGTCCTTCTCGGTAACACCCTGATGCACCAGGAACAGCACGCCGTCCGTCAGATTGGCCACTTCACAGGCATCGGAAACAACACCCACGGGAGGGGTGTCCAGCAAAATGTAGTCGTACCGCTTGGCAAGGCTGTCCAGAAGCTGCTTCATTCTGGGACTGCAAATAAGCGCCAGCGGGTTGGGGGGAATCTCACCGGAAAAAATCACGTCCAGATTGGGGCGAACTTCTTTGTGAATGGCTTCTTCTTCTGTACACAGTCCGGCCAGCAAATTGGACAAACCGGGATTGGCTTTTTCAATAAGCAGTCTTGCCAGAGTGGGACGGCGCATATCGGCATCCAACAGAATAACCCGGCTGCCGCTTTCGGCAAAGGAAATCGCCAGATTCAAAATGGTGGTGCTTTTGCCCTCATTGGCCAGGCTGCTGGTCAGGCAGAACTTTTTACAGCCATCGCCATCCAGAGAAAACCGCACATTGGTACGCAGTGTTTTATAGGCTTCCTGAGTTTGGAAACTACTCTTATCCGTCAAAATTAACCGGCGTCTGTTCACAAAGCTTTGCTCTGCATCCACCGCTTTTGTTCGTCGCAGTATCATTTCGTTACCTCCGAACCTTCCTTGGCTGGTTTTTCGGTCTTATAGGAGTACTCGTTTTTCGTCTCCGTCATCAGGTCGGGAATTACACCCAAAACCGGCGCCTCCGAAAGCTGCGCCAGATCCATTTCGCTCTTGATTCTGCCATCGAGCAGTACCTGCAGAATAATTCCTGCCATCACAAGCACTGCGGCAATCATCGCCCATTTGATGGCCTTGCTCGTTTTGTTGGGCGCATAGGGAGCGCCGGGGACACGGGCATAGTCCACAATTTTGGTGGTACTGCCCTCCACATAGTTGGCCATAACCTCCGGCGCAACATCCGCTATGGCGTTGGCAATTTGCGCCGCTTCCACCGGATCGGTGTGAGAAATGGTAACGGTAAAAATTTCGGTATCGTCTATAGAAGATGCTGAGATCATTCCCTTAATCTGTCCGGCTGTCACATCAGCATCCACGCTCTCCGCCACTTTATCCAAAACCGTATAGCTTTTCAGCAGATTTACGTAAGTAAGTACCAACCGTTGCGCGGTAGCCAGGTCTGCAGCATTTACGCCGGAAGATCCGCTCGTTGACCGGTTGTTGACCACATATAAAGTAACACTGGCGCTATACATAGGCGTATCAAATTTTGCTGAATGGGCATATCCCAAAATACCAAACAGAACTGCCGCCACGACAACAATCCAGCCTCTATGCAGCAATGCCATCACGATTTCTGTCAGATCAATCTTTTTTATTTGCTCCATTTTTTGGCAGCCTCCAGTGGACAGTTTTTGTACAGATATTATACAACACCCCCTTCCTTTCTGTCAACCGAAACCGGGGAATTGGCAAGCGGATATTCCTCCAATTCGGGAATTATCCGGAAAAAGGGAATTTTTCAGACAGATACTTCCCTTATTTACTATTGGAAGAAACTGTGATATACTGTTGCTAACCATCTAAAAACACTGCATATTTGGGAGATTGCCATGAAAAAGATAGTATCTTTGTTTCTTGCGCTGATTTTAACCCTGTCTCTGGCCGGATGCAACACACCAAGTCTGCCGGACAACGATGCATCTGCGCAAGGTACACCTACCGAATTCACAAATGTTCCGGATTCGACGGAAGGTACAGAAGAAACAAACCTCACCGAGCCTTCGGAAACTACGGATGCTACAGAGCCGACTGAGGCCACTGCACCTACTGACCCCGTGAAACCTACGGAACCGGTTAAGCCTACGGAGTCCACGAAACCTACGGAACCGATTAAACCTACGGAGTCTACGAAACCTACGGATCCGGTTAAACCTACGGAGTCCGCGAAGCCTACGGAACCGGCTGAATCTACGGAATCACCGGAAACCACGGAATCCACCGAGCCTGCCGTCTCCGCCCCTACAGACCCCCCAGCCGTTACCTACCTGCTAAATAAGAGCTCCAAAGTCATTCACAGCACCACCTGCTCCGGTGGATTGAGTATGAGCTCCTCCAACCGTTGGGAATTCACCGGCACGCTGTCCGAAGCACTTGCTCTGGGATACCGTACCCACAGTTGTGTCACCAATAATGACTCTGGAAACTCCGGCAGCTCCAGCAGCACCTCCGGTCAACCGGAAACTACAACCGGCTCTTCGTCCGGATCCATTGCCTATGACGGCATTTACGATTCTAAAAATGAAGTTGCCCTTTACCTGCATACCTACGGCCGGCTTCCCAGTAACTACATTACCAAATCTCAGGCCGCCGCCCAGGGATATCCTTCCAATAAAACCATTGGCGGCGACCGGTTTTATAACCGTGAGGGGCATCTGCCCAATGCCAGCGGCCGGCTTTATTATGAGTGTGACATCGACACACTGGGCAAAAGCTCCCGGGGCAGAAAACGCATCGTCTATTCCAACGACGGCCTGATTTACTACACCAATGACCACTACGAAAGCTTTACACTGCTTTATGGGACACCTTGATATGAACTATACGATTGATTGCGCCGGAATTCCGGATAAACACAGCTTACATCTTCTGATCGCGCAAACGCTTTCTTTTCCCGACTACTACGGGCACAATCTGGATGCGCTGATGGATTGCCTGACAGATATTCGTGAGCCCAGCGTTATTACCGTACAAAACTGGCAAATGCTGGATGATTGGGCGCTCGGTTTCTGGGAAACTTTGTTGGATGCGCAAAGAGAGAATGCCAATATCACCGTAATTTTTGCATAAATAACGCCCTGGGACAAATTGTCCCAGATCATTTTTGATACAAAAAAAGAAGGCTGCTTGGCGTGATACTCTTAACG
>JAZUOF010000044.1:0-8101 GCA_045604565.1 Faecousia sp. | reverse complement strand
AATAAATTTATGAAATCATCAAATAAGTGTTGACTTTATAAACGAATTAGTGTATAATATAAACAGTTAAGGGAGCAATCCCAAATATGAAAGGAGCAAATGCATATGTCAACTACCGAAATCACAAGCAAAATCGAGGCCTTAAAGGATTTGGAATCTCTCATTGAAGAAGCCAAGGCCGAGGCCGAAGCACTCCGGGATGAAATCAAAACGGAAATGCTGAACCGGGACACCGCGGAACTGGAGGCCGGGCAGTACATCGTCCGGTGGACTTCCGTTCTGACACAGCGGTTCGATACCACCGCTTTCAAAAAGGTTATGCCGGATGTTTACAAGGAGTACACCAAACAAGTCAGCAGTCGCAGCTTTTCCATTGCATAAGAAAAGCCCCTTGCGTGAGAACCGACCAAAGTACACACGCAAAGAGCCTTGACCACCACCAACCAAGGGAGTGGACACCAACATTATACAGTGTCCACTCCCAAAAATCAAGGAGGACACATGAAACAGTTAACCAGTTACAACCGCGCGGCGGGTTATCTCAACAAGATTTTTGACCTGCTGAATGATGCCTATTTTGAAAGTACACTTTCAAGACCCACCATCACCATTCAATCAACGCCCAAAGCATACGGCCACTTCTCCCTCCGGGAAGATACATGGATTTCCAAGTTAGGCGGCACGCACGAAATCAATATCGGCGCAGGAACACTGGCGCGCCCCATTGAGGAAGTCGCCGCCACACTGCTGCACGAAATGGTGCATTACTTCAACTATGAGAACGGCATCCAAGATTGCAGCCGGGGCAATACATACCACAATAAACGATTCAAAGAAGCAGCGGAAGCGCGCGGCCTGTGTGTGAGCCACAGCGACAAATACGGTTGGTCGCACACTTCCCCCGGTGATAGCCTTTTACAGTTCTGTTTGGACAATGATTTAAGCGATATTCTGATAAACCGAAACGAGTTCTTCGGCTACCGGGTTACCGGAACAGGTACGCACAGCGGCACAGCCGCAACCCTGCCGCCCAGAACGTCCAGTACCCGGAAATACCTCTGTCCCTGTTGCGGAAATTCCGTCCGCGCCACAAAAAGGGTCAACATTGGTTGTCTGGACTGCGGTGTGCAGATGTGTGAAGTGTAGATTTCAAAACGGCGGGGAGCAATCCCCGCCGCCACGTTAGGAGGTCACTATGAATAACGGTTACGCAAGATGTTCCACCAATGAAACCAAGCAGGACATAAACCGCCAAGTGCGCGAACTGAAAGCGGCGGGCGCGGAGAAAATCTATCTGGAATACGAACACGGCGACAGCAAAGTTAAGAGCCAGCAGGAGGCCATGTTTGCCGCCGCTATGCCCGGAGATACCATTATCACCTTAGAGGTTCCCAGACTGGCGCGCAGTACACAGCAGCTTTGTGAGATTATCGACAAGGTTCGGGAAAAGCGACTGCGACTTGTGATTGTGGGGTCAATTACACTGGATTGTCGCGAGGGGCGCGCAGACCCCATGAGCGAGGCATTTCTGCAAATGGCGGGCGTGTTCAGTCAGTTGGAATTGGCTATGATTCGGGAACGTGTGCGCTCCGGCATGGCAAACGCAAAGGCCAAGGGCAAACAAATTGGCCGTCCGCGCTTTACGGCGGAGGATATTCCGGCAAATTTCCTCCGGCACTATCCCACCTATAAAAAAGGGCAGCTTAATGTGTCTGAACTTGCGCGGGTGTGCGATATGAGCCGAACAACCGCATATCGGTATATTTCTTTTATGGAGGGAGGCTGAACCGCAAGGTTCGGCCTTTTTCTGTTTTTGTCTTTATTTTCCCGGAAATACTGCTATAATAGTAACAAATAGCAAATTTGTGGAGGATATGACAGTATGGGTGATGAGCATAAAAAATCCCGACCGCTTTACATTGCGCAATTTCTTCGCGCCAAAACGGACGATACACATTGGGTAAAGCAAGGGGAGATAATGGACTATCTCTATCAAGAGTTGGAGATTATGCCGGACAGAAAAACCATCAAGCGGGATATTGCAATGCTGCGGGACGAAATGGGTATGGACATTGAAGAACAGCCATACTACGGGTATCGTTTGCTTTCGCGCGAATTTGAATTGGATGATTTGAAAATCCTTGCCGAGTGTGTTTATGCGGCAAGATTTATTTCCGAAAAAAGAACAAAAGATTTAATTGACGTGCTGTGTGACTTTTGCAGCAATCACCAAGCATGGCAGCTTAAAAGGGATGTTTATCTTTGTGACCGGGTGAAAACAACGCAGGACAAAACCTTGTACACGCTCAATACCATAAGAGAAGCAATATCCTCCGCCCCGTATGGTAGAGGTAAGAAAATCACCTTTCACTATTTAACCCATTCTATCTCTGATATACATAAGCTTATCGACCGACACAACGGAAAACTATACAAGGTCAGTCCCTATGCACTGGTTATTAACAACGGCGATTATTATGTGATTGCCATGGAGGATGAATCGGAGGAAATCCGACACTACCGTATTGATAGAATGCGGGACGTTCAGATTGTAGATGAAAGACAAAACTATCGCAAATACAGCGATATTCGCCCGATAAAATCCTATGTCCGGCGAACGTTTTCAATGTTCAATGGTGACCGTACAAAGGTTGAAATGCGCTTTGAAAACAGTCTTTTGGATACTGTTATAGACAAATTCGGAGTAGGTTTCGGCGCGGAGTATCAGCAGGACGGTGATACTCATTTTATTGTCAAAATGGAAGTAGAGGTCAGCGACCAGTTTTATGCGTGGATATGCGGATTCCGAAAGAAAGCAGAAATCCTTGCGCCGGACAAGGTCAAACGCGGCATGAAGAAATTTCTATCGGATATACAGGCAAAATACGAATAAGCAGTATGGCAGTCAGAAACATTGCGCTTCTGACTGCCATCTTTCATATCCGATTCAAATTGTTCTGCAAAATATCCAAGCCTGTCTGCGATACCGCGATATAGTATTTCTGTGTCACGCGGATATTGCCATGCCCCATTTGGTTGCAGAGCAGATGCGGCGGCGTATTCAGTTCTGCCATGTGTGTTCCGTAGGTATGCCGGAGATAATGAAATTTGAACTCAATCTCCAATTTCTGCTTGATAGTCCGGGAGTGATATTTCATGGAGTTTACGGTCTGGATTTTGCCGTTGGGCAGGGAATTGACCAATTCCAGACTGGAAAGCATTTTGCCGTCCATATCCGTGATAAAGGTTTGATTCTGCTGCCGGACTGCTGCCATATCCTGTTCTGCCGCCACCCGCTCCCGCGCTAACTTTTGAAAATACACTTTCAATCGGTCATTCATCATCACAGTACGTTTCGCGTTCCGGGTTTTCAAGGAAACCAATTTGATTAACCCATCTTGATACTGCATCTGGCGGTCAATCAGAATCGTACCATCTTCCAGATTGACATTCTCCCACCGGATGCCGTAACACTCATTGATACGCAGACCGCAGTATTTTCCCAAGAGATAGGCCGTTTCGCCGTTGCTGCCGGAAAAGTATTCATCCATCCGGGCAAGTTCCTCCCGCGTGAAGATAGCAATATCGTCCTCCTCACTGGTTTTCATTTTCGGCATATGGATTTTCGTTCCCTTGTTCAGACACAGTTTACTATAAGTGTCCACATCCAAATAGTTCCGTGAATAGGCTTGCCCGAAAATCAGATAGAACATCTTTAAGAAAGATTCCACATACTTGAAAGCAAGGCCGTCTGTGTAGTATAACTCCGTCAGATAGTCCACGATTTCCGCCACACTGATTTCGTCAATATACCGCTTGCCAAACCGGGCGCATAAATGATTGTTCCACAGGGAATCCTGTTTGCGGATTGTAGCATATGCTTTTCCGCTTCGCCCCTTTTCGCAATACTCCATATAGACTTCGGCCACTGTCTTTTTTGCTGTCGGCGCAGTGTGCGTAATTCCTAACTGTGCCTTTTTCATGGCCGCTTGCCGTGCTTTGATGGCAGCACGTTTGGTTGTCAGCGGATTGCCCTGTTCATCCTTGCGTTTTCTGCTTGTCACCTTTTTGCCGTCTACCACCATAACAAAACGGTATTCCCAATTTCCATTCTCCAACTTTGTTACGCCCGCATCATTTTGTGCCATAAAATCAACCTCTTTTGATAATACTCAGTTGAGAAGTTGTTCAAAGGTTGTCCAAAAGTATTCAGAGGTTAAACAAAGATGGTCAATTTCTGTCCAAAAGATGTTGGAAATTGCTTAGAACTACTGGACTTTTTTCTGTGAACCATGTATAATGTAGTCACATCCAATGGCCCGCGACGAGGCCCGGCACGGTAAGGCTCTGCAGGGCCTGCTGCAGCGTTACTTTAAGTAAGGAAAGCCAAAACAAAAGCAGAGACGCGTGAGCCTCTGCTTTTCATTTTACCCCTCCGCCAGCTTTTGCAGGGCGTTGCCTGCCAGACGGTAAATGGTCCATTCCTCCATGGGCACGGCGCCCAGACTGCGGTAAAAATCAATACTGGGCTGATTCCAGTCCAGACAGCACCACTCAAACCGGCCGCAGCCCCGCTCCACAGCGATGGCAGCCAGCTTTTTCAGCAGTGCCTTGCCGTAACCTCTTCCCCGATAGGCGGGCTTGACAAGCACATCCTCCAAATACAGGCCCGCTCTTCCGACAAAGGTGGAAAAATTATGGAAAAACAAAGCAAAGCCCACCTCTGCGCCATCCTCGAGGGCAAAAATTACCTCCGCCCGGTGCTCCTGGAAGATCCACTGCGCCAGCAGTTCCTCCGTGGCCACCACATCGTCAAGCATTTTTTCGTACGCTGCCAGCTCCCGGATAAACTCCAGAATCAGACCGCAGTCCTGCTCCGTTGCATTGCGGAATGTCAGTTCTTTCATAGTTACGCTATCCTTTCCGGTTTTACCCATAGTATAGCACAAAATATTCTTTTGTCCATCTGCAGTATGGGATAAACCCGAAATGGTGGTTGCTTTTCTTTGCGGAATCCTGTATATTGGAGTTGAAAACAAAACATGGAGGAGCGAATTATGTCCAACACTACATCCAAGGTCGCCAACCCCGGCCCTCTGGGCCTGCTGGGCTTCGGCATGACCACTGTTCTGCTGAACTTGCACAATGCCGGTCTGCTGCCCCTGTCCATTGTCATCGTCGCCATGGGCATTGCCCTGGGCGGTCTGGCGCAGATCATCGCCGGCACCCGTGAGCTGAAGCAGGGCAATACCTTCGCCGGCACCGCTTTCACCGCCTATGGCCTGTTCTGGTGGTCGCTGGTGCTGATTTGGGTCAATCCCTTTGCGGAAGCAGGCATCGAAGCCGGCAGCAAGGTAGCCGTGGGCTATTACCTGCTGCTGTGGGGCATTTTTACCGGTTTCATGTTCATTGGTACCCTGAAGCACAACCGCGCTACCCAGGTGGTTTTCGGCAGTCTGACGGTTCTGTTCCTTCTGCTGGCACTGGGCGATTTCACCGGAATCCATGTGATCACGGTCATTGCCGGCTTTGAAGGCATTTTCTGCGGCCTGTCCGCTATTTACAGCGCTGTGGGTCAGATTCTCAAGGAAGAATACGGAAAGACCATTCTTCCTCTGGGCTGAACGCCTATGGAAAACGAACGGAAAAGCGGCCTGGGAGGATTTGTGGTCCGGGCGGAAAAGGAATGCGATGTCTATTGCCCCATCTGCCATAAAATGCTCCATGTGCAGGAGGGACAGGTCATTCCCCGTTGCTGCGGAAAGCCCATGCAGGTGCTGAACTGACCGGGTATTTCCTGCTACATGAGGGGTTGCAATTTTTGAGATTTTTTGTTATCATTCAAAAAGAACAGGAGGGATTACCATGAAAAAGCGGTTGATTGCTGTTGTGTCCGTGGTCTGCCTGCTGCTGGTGCTGCTGGCAGCCTGTGGCGGTGACGGTATCTCTATGGAAAAGGCCCAGAGGATCGTACTGAAGGATCTGGGTGTTTCCGCCAATGAGGCTACGATGCACGTGCACATTGGCGAGTATGAGGGAATGCCTTGCTACAGTATTTATGTTACTGTTGGGGGCAAGACGCTGGAATATCTGGTGGACAGCCAATCCGGCGAGATCCTGGAGGTCAACGAAAGCAACCACAGCCACTAAAAAACAGGGAGCGATTCGCTCCCTGTTTTTTACAGTCCGTATATTTTCAGATCCACAGTATCGTTGGTGACGATAATGCCGTCTGCTTCCAGGCGGCGTTTTTGTTCTTCTATGCCGCCGAAACCAAAATGCGCAGCCAGCTTCCCCTGGGCAGAAACCACTTTGTAGCAGGGGTAGCGGTCTGGATCCGGGTTGACATGGAGAATGTTGCCAACCACCCGGGCGAGTTTTTTGTTTCCCAGGCTTTCGGCGATTTGCCCGTAGGTGACCACTTTGCCTTTGGGAATGGTCAGCAGATAAGCATAAACCTTCTGTTTCAGCATATTATCGGTACTCATCCAGAACCTGCTTCAAAAGCGCCGGATTGTCAGTCATGATGCAGTCCACACCCATTTCAATGGGCTGGCGCATGTCCTCCGGGTCGTTGATGGTCCAGTACTGCACGGAAATGTTGCGGCGGTGCGCCCGGTTTACGATGGTTTGGGCGGTGAGATTCAGCTCGATATCCTTGATCTCGTAGGACATGGGAATCTGCAGGCAGGCAAAATCCGAATTGTCAAAAAGGTTTACCCGCAGATACTGGGTCAGCACGAATTTGGCCGCGGTGCCGGTGGGCGCGCCCCGGAGCAGGTCGGGATATTTGGCTTTCAGTTCCGCCTCGATCTCGTCGTGGAAAGTACCTACCACGATCTGATCCAGATAGCCGGGGTAGGCTTGCAGGGTTTCATAGAGGATGCGGCAGGCTTCATAGCCGGCTTCGCCGCTGTTTTTGATCTCCACGATGAACATCAGGTCGGGGTAGGCCTCATAGAATTCCTCAAACAGCTGGTCCACAGTGGCGATCTGCAGGCCCATGCCCTCCAGATCGGTGGCGTCCTGAAAGATCCGTGTTCCGGTTTCGTCTTCAAAATAGTAGCCGAAATTGTATTGCTGCAGCTCGGCAAGGGTCATATCCCGGATGTAGTGGCGGTTTTCCTTGTTTTCGCAAAGTGCCTCCACTTCCTCCAGAGAAATGTCGCCGTTGATGTTGCAGGTTTCGTCGACATAGCTGTCATGATTGTAGACGAGGTAGCCGTCCTTGGTCAGGTACAGGTCACTTTCCAGAATCTCTACGCCAATGGTCTTCACGGCTTCCCGGAAGGCAAGCATGGTATTTTCCGGGTTGTTGTCACCGCCGCCCCGGTGCGCCGCGATCATGGGAAGCCCGCCGTCGGCGACGATAAAGGGATTGCTGGGGACATTCTGTTTGGGCGGAATCAGGTTGATGGTCAGAAAAAAGACCAGAATGGCGGCAACCACTATGCCGAAGATTTTTCGCTTTTTGTGTTTTTTCATGGTGTTCTCCTTTGACTGAGATAAACGGGAGGATAGCAGAACAAAAATCAAAAGAAAAGGCCTCTTTGAAATTTGAAAGCAAGGCGCACCGCCGGAGCAGTGCGCCTGACTTGGTATGGAGTATTACAGCTTGGGACCGGCTTCCACCAGAGCGGCGCCGGCTTCGTTGCCGGTGTACTTGACAAAGTTCTTAACGAAGCGGCCGGCCAGGTCTTCTGCCTTGCTCTGCCACTGGGAAACATCGGCGTAGGTATCTCTGGGATCCAGAATGGCGGGGTTGACGCCGGGCAGGGAAGTGGGCACTTCCAGGTTGAACAGGGGGATCACCTTGGTCTCTGCCTGGTTGATAGAACCGTCCAGGATGGCATCGATGATGCCGCGGGTGTCCTTGATGGTGATGCGCTTGCCGGTGCCGTTCCAGCCGGTGTTGACCAGATAGGCCTTGGCGCCGTTGGCTTCCATCTTCTTGACCAGCTCCTCACCGTACTTGGTGGGGTGCAGCTCCAGGAACGCCTGGCCGAAGCATGCGGAGAAGGTCGGCGTCGGCTCGGTGATGCCGCGCTCCGTACCGGCCAGCTTGGCTGTGAAACCGGACAGGAAATAATACTTGGTCTGC
>JAZUOF010000043.1:0-9921 GCA_045604565.1 Faecousia sp. | reverse complement strand
CTGTTCGAATCAGGTCGCCGCTACCAGGCCCGTTGGTCAAGCGGTTAAGACACCGCCCTTTCACGGCGGTAACATGGGTTCGATTCCCGTACGGGTCACCACGAAAAAAGTCACCTTTGTCTACTGACAAAGGTGACTTTTTTCAATGATATCCGTTCCTTGTGGAACGGGTGATATATCTTCGATATGATATCGCACTGTCGTGCGATGATATATGCCTGCGGCATATGAGAAACGGATATTATATCATGCTTGCGAAGCAAGTATATCATACGGCAGCGCCGTATATCATATCGTGTGAGCAATATATCATTGAAAACTGTCGTTTTTTGTGGTATGATTTTGGGTGTGTCGGTATGATTTTTGTCATACCATCAAAAATAGAGTTATCTCGTATTTTCGGGATAACTCTATTTACATATATAACTTGAAAATATCAGTGAAAAATGTTATATTATATTAAAGAAAATGCTTGTTATGCGTAGATTTCAACTTGTGAAAATGGCTTCCACAAGTTGATAGCCTCCCTCTGACGAGGGAGGTGGCAAAACTTTAGTTTTGACGGAGGGAGAGAATATGAAAGAATATAATAAAGCAAATATCCCTCTTGCAAAAACTTTAAGGAAAAATATGACACCTTGGGAACGAAAACTTTGGTATGAGTTTTTAAGATATTACCCCATAAGATTTCAAAGGCAAAAAGCCATAGGAAATTATATTGTTGATTTTTATTGTGCAAAAGCAAGACTTGTTGTTGAGCTTGATGGTGGCGGACATTATACACCAGAGCAAACAGAAAAAGACAAAGTTAGAACGAAAGAGTTAGAGGGTATGAATTTAACAATTTTAAGGATTTGTAATTTGGATATTGACCGAAATTTTAGAGGTGTTTGCGAATATATAGACTTGACTGTTAAAAACTTTCTCCCTCAGTCAGCTTCGCTGACAGCTCCCTCTTCAGAGGGAGCCGAGGAGTAATTTGTCCCTCATTTAACACAAGCATACTGCTCTTTCACAACCAAAAGACCTCTTTTGTCTACAGACAAAAGAGGTCTTTTTTTGAATGGTATCCGTTCTCGCCGGAGCTGGCGATGCTAGGTCAATGCATCAAGGAAGGCAGACAATGCCGAAAAATCGCCGTTGGGGTACTGGGTAATATCCTGACCATTTTTATTAATCAGGCAATCGGTCAGCAAAAACACCTGCATACCAAGCTCCCGGGCAATCATATCTTCGCCCACATCGTTGCCTACCATCACACATTCTTCTCCGGTTACGTGCAGTCGCAACAGAATGTCCCGGTAATAGTCTGGGTTTGGTTTGCAGTAACGGGAGTTTTCATAGGTGGTATACAGCGCAAAATCTTCGGGCTTCAGGCCTGCCCATTGGATGCGCCACTGAGTTGCCCGCGCCGGGAAGATGGGGTTGGTGGCCAGAACAACCCGAATTCCGCTTTCCCGGAGCTTGCGCACAATCTCAGCCGCCGCCGGGTGGAATCCGCACACGGCGCGGATCTTGTCGAATTCCGTTTCATAAAATTCGTCAAAGAAATGCTTGTCCTGCAAAATCCGTTCGCCGTACACGGCCACAGCCAATTCCCAAAAGGCTTTTTCATTGCTCCGGGTTCCGTCATTTTTGACCATAGCGCCTGTACCGCGCCAAATGGTGCTGATCAGCATTTGGGGATCGTATCCCTGAGGAGCCAGTTTTGCGGCGATGCGACGAAAATAATCCTGAATAAAAACATCCTGATCCATGGGCAGCAGAGTGCCGTCCAGATCAAATAACACCGTAGTGATTGCCATTCCATCCATCCTCCTTGCGGGAACGACCCGGTTGCAGATGGTCTTTTTAATCCAGTTGAAATTTTACCATCATACCCACTTTGTCCGGGGTATGCTCGGGAAGCTGATAAATGTCGTGTCCGGGGTAGTTGTTACCCTCTACAAGACAAGGCCCGTCGGGGGTGAAGGCTACATCCCATCCCACATAGCCGATTTGCGGAACGACCTTTGCCGCCTGCCTTGCCAGCTCCATTGCCTCCTCCCAGTAGGGGAACTGGAAGCCCTGGATTGTCGCGCCGGTTTCCGGGTGGTTGGCGTAGAGATTCTTCTGCTTGTCAATGGCGCGGTCCTTAACAATGCCGGTTTTTTCATCCACCGGAGCTACCATACCGCCGCTGTTAAAGTTGTCCACGTGTCTGCCGCCGTTGCCAATGCGGAAATAGGTGCAGACAACACGCGCCTGGCTGCCGTCGTAAATGGTGACGGTACGGACGGTGTTGATTGCGTGGGGGTAAATTGCGCTGACGGCCTCGTGCTGCAAAATCAGCTCCTCCAACTCAAACTGCGCCTCCTGCCCTGTCAGGTACTCATAGCAGGCCTCCAACGAGTCAAAATCAGAGGTATTAAGCTTCTCGATTCCCTTACCGCAGCAGCCTGCCAGAGGCTTGGCAACAAAAACGCTATGGCGGCTAAGGAATGCAAGGACATCGTCTTTGTTATCCGGGGTCATCTGAATCCAGTCGCGCTTAATGAAGTCGCCAAATCGGGCGTTGAACTCATTTTTTCCATCAAAGATATAGCCATAGGCCGGGTCGTTGTATTTTTGAATCAGGGCGTTGTTCCGTCCGCGGGTCAGGTAGGTATCCCGCTGTTCCGGGGTCAGGTTGTACATTTCAAACAGGTCATAATCCATATAGCCTGCGCCGTATTTCACCGCGCAGTCCTGCATATCCCGGAAAATTGCCAAGCGGCTTTTGCCGGTCTTTTTGTGAATCGCGTGGATTTTCTGAAACATCGTCTTATAATCCATATGCATGATGCGTTTCAGAATGAATTTCATATTGCCCATAAGCGCACCTCATTTCCCGCCCATTGTATCACAGGAAGTCTACCCATTTCAAGTCCTTATCCGAAATCCCGTTCCGAGAAAAAAGGCTGCCCGAAATGATTTTCGGGCAGCTTTTGATATTGTTCGGCAGGGCGGCAGATGTTCTGTGACCGCGCAAAGCGTCATTCCTGTACGGCCTTTTGCAGCTCCAGAGCAATGGCGCGCATAGTTGTTTCTTCTGCCTTGCATACCTTGCGGTCGTATGTCAGCAGTCCGTTGATTTCATCTTCCACATCGGAAACCTGGGTATAGACAGCGGCGCACAGACCCTTTTCTGCCGCCGGGATGACCCGTTTGCGGTAAAGCTCCTCCAAGGCTGCCTGAAACTCCTCCTGCGTGGTGCAGGCTTTGTAGCCGTACGATTTTTCCGGATTGAAAATGTGCCCGGGAACGCCGTAGCAGTAGCCTCCAAACTCACTGAGAACCAACGGCTTGTCACAGGCTTTTAACCAACTCCAGGGGGTAAAGTAGATGTGCAGACTTTGCACATCGGTGGCTTTTCTGCGGAACCATCCGGAGGTGGAATCAATGATACGGCTACTGTCCAAAGCGCGCAGCTTTTCATAGGCGCCGGCGCTGTCGAACTGTCCCCAACCCTCATTGAAAATGGTCCAATACAGGATGCAGGGGTGATTTTTCAGCTGATTTACCGTGGCCTCCATCCCATCCAAAAAGGCCTTTCGGGCGGCAGGGTTTTTATGCATCCGCTTATCCGGCCGCTTTTGGATGCCCAGGGTGGGCATAACGGTGTCCCGGACATAGGCGTAGTCGCCGTTGTTGACCATATCCTGAAATACGGCCATACCCAGCTTGTCGCACAGGTAGTAGAAGACCTCGGGCTCTACCTTAATGTGCTTGCGGAGCATATTAAAGCCAAGACGTTTCATTTCCAGAATATCGTTGGCATAGCACTCTGCAGTAGCAGGCGTGAAAATGCCGTCGGGATAATACCCCTGATCCAACAGGCCGTGGAAGAAATAGGGTCTGCCGTTCAGGCGCAGTCTGGGATAACCGCCAACGGTCTGAATGTCAATTTTTCGCAGGGCAAAGTAGCTTTCCACCCGGTCGGTGTCTGTTTCCACCGCAAAATCATATAAATGAGGGTTTTCCGGCGACCAAAGATTGGGATTTTCCGGGACAATCTCTGCTCTGCCGTCTTGCAGGGGATAGGATTTTCCGAAAAAAACAACCTTGCCTGGTTGGGCGGGGGTTACGGCAATCACAGCTTTGGTATCGTCGGCGCGGATATCCAGGGCCTCGATATAAGTCAGGGGGACGCTTTCCAGCCACACCGACTGCCAAATGCCCGACACCGGTGTGTACCACATCCCGCCCCGGGTCAATGTTTGCTTGCCGTAGGGCAAAGTGGTATCCCGCAAATCATCCAGGACACAGACGGTCAGCTCATTTTCCGGCAGAAGATGCTCCGTAATATCCACGGTAAAGGCATCATACCCGCCGGTATGAACGGAAATCTCTTTTTGGTTTACATAAATCTTTGTAATTTGGTCTACCGCGCCAAAATGAAGCAAAACTCTGCCCCGGAAGAAGCCCTCCGGCAGGGAGAAAAACCGGCGGTAGAACAGGTAATTTCCGTCCGGGAAATGGGTGTGAATACCGGACAGCAGACTTTCCGGACAGAAAGGCACCAGAATGGTCTTGTCATATTGCGCCGGCAGAGCGCTTTGTTCTGATACGGTAAAATCCCAATGTCCGTTCAGACACAGATAGCTGTCGCGTTTCATCTGGGGGCGGGGATAAATTTCCCAGGGTGTACCGGACAGGGCTTCTCCCTGGGGGGTATACAGGTCTGTGAGCATAGCAATACCTCGTATCAGCCGTTCTTTTTTCTTTTTATCAGAGGAATCAGAGAAATCCAAATCAAGATGCCGGCAATAAATGCCGCAAGGAAGATGTTTTCGTTGGGGATAAAGGAGGTTGTGCCGTCATCGTTCAGGATGGTCTCGGCGTTCTGCAGGACCGCCGCGCCAATGGAAGGACCGATGATGCCCGGAATCAACACCTGACCGATGATGCGCTGACCCTGGAACATTCCGGATTTGTTTGCAGGCGTGCGGTCGCGAAGCATTGCGCCGAAAATCGCCATACCGGACAGATAGCCGCAGAGCATCAGCACGGTGCCGAGGAATACCATGACCGTATCCCGGAAGAAATACAGCAGTACGTAGCCGGCCATCAGCAAGACGATGGCGGGGACGGCAGACGGGCCAAAACCTTTACGGTCATACACCCGGCCGTAGAAGGCGGTAAAGACCGCCGCCAAAATAATGGCGGGGGCAAAAATCAGCACGTAGTTGTCCATCGCCAAAGATACATTGTAGTACAAAATCAGATAGGGCATAAAAATCTGAATGGAAATGTTAAAAATGGCGTATGCCAACAAAGTCAGGTAGAACTGACTGTTGCGGCCGATCACCTTGGGGCGGAAGCCGTAAAGGAGATTGGCAAAAAAACTTTGATTCTCCACGGTATTTACGGAAACCTCCTGAATCAGGAAAAAACCGGCAATACCCAGCACAAAAACAGCGCCGCCGATAATACAGAAAATCACGGTCCAGCTTTCTGCCAGATTTTGGTCAAGGCCCATAAAGCCGCCAAATACGCACAAAATGGCAACCAAAGGCATCATGGAGTTGATACCCTCCGCAGCGCCCCGGTTGGTTTCGTTGGTGGAATCGGTCAACCAGGCGTTGAAGGCGGCGTCGTTGGCAGAGGAACCGAAGAAGGTCATGACACAGTCCATAAGGATGACCAGAGTAACACCCACAGAGGCGGCGCTGGCTACCGCCGGGAACAGAGCATTGATAACATCCGTGCGGATCAGAGCAAAGCTCAGGATGGAAACACCCCAGCATAAATAGCCCGCGCAAATAAACATTTTGCGTTTACCTACCTTATCTGCCAGCGCGCCAATGAGCAGGGTGGTTACGGTGGCTGCAATGGCAGAGGCGGACACCATGCCGGAGATGGCTTCGGCGCTGGCGTGGAACATCTTGTAGATAAAGACATTTAAGTACATATTCTCCACGACCCAGGCGACCTGGCCCACCAGAGAGAAGATGACAAGGGCAATCCAAAATTTAGGAGATTGTTTGACTTTTGTCATAATTTTCCTGCCTCCTGTAAGAAAGTACCGCTATTATATCACACCCGGACTCTGCGGACAAGACAACAGCCACAAAAAGGGCGCTGCTTTTTAAAAAAGCAGCGCCTTGCGAACTTATTTTCCGGACAACCGCTTTGCAAATGCCTGGGTAACGGCGGCGCACTGCTTGGCGGCTATGGCTTCAAAGGTGGGGAAGTCCATCTGCGCGGAGTCGTCGGCCTTATCGGAGATGGCGCGCAGAATCACAAAGGGGATTCCGTTGCGCCAGGCGGCGTGGGCAATGGCCGCGCCTTCCATTTCCGTGCAGAGGGCGTGGGTATCCGCAATGATTGTTTCCTTTTGTTCCCTTTGGCAAACGAACTGGTCGCCGCTGGCGACCCGGCCGATGCGGGCGTGACCGGGATGCACCTGAAGCGCGGCATCCAAGGCGTACTGCATCAGGGTTTCGTCTGCGGGAAAGGATCGTACACACAGCCCCGGTACTTGCCCGACGGGGTAGTTGGGATTTAAAATATGGCAGTCAAAATCGTGATACATGGCATCCTGACTGATCACAAAATCTCCAATATCCAATTCCGCGCACAAAGAACCAGCCACGCCGGTATTGACCAGGTGCGTTACCGCAAAGCAGTCGCAAAGCACCTGAACGCATAACGCGGCATTAACCTTGCCGACTCCGCATACCACAACCACTACAGGCAGATTCTCCAGGGTGCCTTCATAAAACGCCATTCCGGCTTTTTCCGTGACGGTCAAATCAGCCATATTGGATTTCAGAGTTTCCACTTCTACGGCCATCGCGCCGATAATTCCCAATTTCATACCGGTTACTCCTTCTTATTCAGGGTAGCGCAGACGGGAATCGTCTGCCTGCGCCAGCAAGGCGGCGTATTTTGCGCCCCAAGCGTTTGCCATAGGCAGGTTCATATCCAGATAGTTGCCGCAATCCCTGGCGGAGGCGCCGGGAACATCGCCCCGGTAGTCCCGGATAAAGCGGAAGCAATCGGTGACCAGGCTCAAAACATCCCGGCTGCTCAGGTCGCCGGTTAACAGCAGATAAAACCCGGTCCGGCAACCCATAGGCCCAAAGTAAAGCACCCGTTCCTTCCACACAGGCTCATTACGAAGATAGGTGGCAGCCAGATGCTCGATAGTATGCACTTCGGCGGTGTTCATCACCGGCTCATCGTTGGGAGAAGTCAGCCGCAGGTCGAAGGTGGTAACGGTTTGAGCGCCGACGGTATCCTTTCTGCTCACATACAGTCCCGGCTGCAGCCGGATATGGTCAACGGTAAAACTGGCAATCTTTTCCATAGCAGACTCCTTTTCTTTTTTCTTATCATACTTCAAAGCCCCGGAAAAGGCAAGGCAAAGTTGAAGGGCACGATATGCTCGTGCCCTTACCGTCAGTCAAACAATTCTTCAATACTCCGGAAGGTATACCCTTCCTGCTCCCAGGTAGTGAGCAGTTCGTCTAAAATCTCGGCGTTGGTCTTTGAGGTGGAATGAAGCAGGATTACTGCGCCATTGTGAATACGGGGCAGAAGCTTGCTCAGCGCGTATTCCCGGGTAGGCTGCGCATTGTTGTTCCAGTCCACATAGGCAAGACTCCAAAACACGGTTTTATACCCCAGCTCCTGCGCTATTTTCAGATTTTCCTCACTGTAAGTGCCCTGAGGAGGCCGGTAGAATTTGGGAAGCTCCTTGCCGGTGATTTCGGAAAACTCCGCTTCCAAATCGGTCAGTTCCTTTTCAAAAGCGGATTTGTCTGCCAGCTTGCTCATATCGTAGTGGTGCATTGTGTGGTTGCCCACAATGTGACCTTCCTCCACCATACGGCGGACCAGGTCTGCGTTGGTCTGTATATAATGCCCCACCAGAAAGAACGCCGCCGGAACATCGTGCGCTTTCAGCACATCCAAAATCTTTTCCGTACAACCGTTTTCATAGCCGGCATCAAAGGTCAGGTACAGCACCTTTTCCTCTGTGTTGCCCAGGTAAGCCCCATCGTACCGGGCAAGCTGCTGCGCACTGGCAGGGCCGGAAGGCGCTTGATGTTCCTGCTGAAAACTCAGCCCCCAGGCGCCGGTCTGTATCACATTTGGCTCAAATTGCGCCAGAGCCAGAATCAGCACCGCAAACAGCGCTCCCATTACAATAAAAATGTCCTTTTTTCGCATACAGATCCCTCCCGGGGACAATCTATGAAGGACCACGAAAAAATATGCGGCAGAACAAGCTGCCGCATTACAGAAAGGGTTTGAGTTTTTCGGTAAGGGTAAAGGCAAGAAAAAGTTTGAAAATGTCCGGCGCAAGGTAGGGGACGACACATTGTAAAAGGATCGCGCCCAATCCTGCGTTTCCGGCGGCATACACCACGCCGAACCAGACCGTTCCCACAGCATAGCACAGCACCTGCCCGGCGATCAGCGCCCACAGCCTTACCCGGCGACCTGTTCCCAGACATCCGGTGAGCAGCCAGTAGACGACGCCCTGGAGGGGAAAGCTTAACAGGTAACCGCCGGTGGCGCCCAACAGCACGCCCATACCTCCCCGGAATCCGGAAAAAACCGGCAGGCCGGCTATGCCCAATATCAAATAAACGCAAAGGCACACCGTCCCCCATTTGCCCCCCAGAAGGCCCAATATCATACACACGGCAAAGCTTTGCAAGGTAAAACCAATGCCGCCCACGGGGATATAGATCCAGGCGCACAGGGATAAAAGTGCGGCAAAAAGTCCGCACAGAACCAGGTTTTTGGCTTTCATTACCGCACCTCCTTCCGCAATAAGATACCATTGGAGAAGAAGAATGTCAACGAAGGAAAAAAGCTATTGACAAGGGCAAAAGGATGTGGTAAGATACACAGGCAATAAAGAAGGCTGCTCATCCGCCTCACCTCCAGCCGCAGGCAAAGAGGTTAATATTCCACCGTTTTCCCGCAAGGGGAAGCTATGGGAGTATGCGGATGCGGTCAGCATCCGTTTTTTGTTTTTATTGTTAATTGGAGGTGCTTACCATAGCAAAGTTAGATCATCAGCTCAATGAGGAAATCCGGGATAAAGAAGTTCGGCTGATTGGCGCCGATGGCACACAGCTGGGCATTATGTCCGCGGCCGAGGCCAACAATCTGGCGGAAGAACAGGGTCTGGATCTGGTAAAGATTTCGCCCAACGCCGTACCCCCTGTCTGCAAGATCATGGACTATTCCAAGTTCTGCTTCGACCAAAAGAAGCGGGAAAAGGAAGCCAAGAAGAATCAGAAGGTGGTCGAAATCAAGGAAATCCGTATGAGCCCCAGCATCGACACCAACGATTTCAACACCAAGGTTAAGAGCGCCCAGAAGTTCCTGAAGGACGGCAACCGGGTTAAGGTGAGCGTCCGTTTCCGGGGACGTGAAATGGCCCATACCAATCTGGGTGAGAAGCTGCTGATGGACTTTGCCGAGGCCTGCGCTGATATTGCTTCCACGGAAAAGAACCCCAAGCTGGAAGGTCGCTTTATGTCGATGTTCCTTTCCCCGAAAAACAGTAAATAATTGGTAATACACCAAAGATACGGAAGGAGAAATACCTATGCCCAAGCTGAAAACCCATAGCGGTGCAAAGAAGAGATTTAGCCTGACCAAGTCCGGTAAGGTCAAGAGAGCCCGCGCTTACAAGAGCCATATCCTCACCAAGAAGGACACCAAGCGTACCCGTCGTCTGCGCACCACTGCTTTCGCTGATGCCACCAACGTCGCAGCGATCAAAGAGATGATCCCTTACAAATAAGCACAGGAGGATATTGAGAAATGGCAAGAGTTAAAGGCGCAATGATGACGCGCAAGAGAAGAAATGCTACCCTGAAGCTGGCTAAGGGCTACTGGGGTTCTAAGTCTAAGCACTTTAAGATGGCCAAG
>JAZUOF010000042.1:0-22930 GCA_045604565.1 Faecousia sp. | reverse complement strand
AATGCATTTCGGGTATTTTTTATACCTCGTATTGGGCAATGCTTTCCGCAGGGCCTTGCAGAAAGACCGCCGTAATATCCCCGTTTTCTGCCTCTACGGTAAGCTGTAATGTGCCGCCGGGATTGTGGGCAATCAGTTTGCCCTGGGGAAGCTTTCCGGCGCTGTACAGCGCCACCGCCAATGCGCCGCATCCCGTTCCGCAGGCAAGGGTATAGTCCTCCACGCCCCGTTCGTAGCTGAGCACCCGGACTTCCCCGTCCTTCAGCCAGGTATAGAACGTCACGTTTGCGCCTGCGGGAAAGACCTTGTCATAGCGCAGCGATACCGCCTGTTCCCGCAAGGCTTCCTTCTGGGTCCATTCCAGTCCGGGAATCTCCTGCAAAGCGTGGGGTACACCGCAGTGCACATAGTCCACACCGGGTTTGCATTTGAGCGCAATTTCACGGGGACAAGTGAGCTTCACCCGGTACTCCCGTTCTCCTACGCGCCAGCCCTGGACGATTCCCGCATCGGTCTGGACGGTCATCTGTTCCCCCGCGATGGCGTGGTCATAAGCAAATTTACATACACATCGGCTGCCGTTTCCGCACATATCCGCCCGAGAGCCGTCGGAATTGTAGAAATGAAGCCGAAAATCTGCATTTTCCGCGTAATCCACCGCCATAAAGCCGTCCGCCCCTGTCATCGCGCACAGTTTTTTTGCCAATTCCTCAAAATTCAGTTCCAGGCCGCGGGCGTCCATCACTATAAAGTCATTTCCGGCGCCGCTCATATACTCATAGAGCATATTTTCACCTCCTGTAAGCGTTACATACAGTTTAACAGACTGGGGCAAAAAAGAATTTCCAATTTTGTCGCCGGGGGGTTATTGTCCGTTCCTTTGCAGAATACCATCCTCCGGATCTTCAAACGCCGCGTTTATAAAACTCAGCGCCGCGCCCGTAGATGCCCGGCGGCGGCTCTCCCGGGATACGATAATCTCAAAAGAAGAAATGTGCCACGTCTTTTTTTCCGCCAGCTCACTGGTCTTTGCCAAAACCCGGTCCGAGGCGTCCAGGACACCGCCGGTGAGAATCACATAGCGGGGATTGAGCAGGTTGATAATATTCGCCACGGCTACGCCCAGATAGTTTCCGGCTTCTTCAAAAATTTCCTGCATAATGGCATTTCCCTTATCCGCCATTTCCGCCGCCTTATGCAGAAGTTCCTTCATATAAGCAATATCCTGACCGGGGAAGGGCTTTTCCGCCCGCTCTGCCTCCGGGATTATGGCCTCGTAAATCCGTCGGGCAATTCCCCGTACGGAGCAATATGCCTCCAGACATCCCCGATTTCCACAGGAGCACGGTTCTCCGCCTATATTGACCACCATGTGGCCAAGCTCACCGGCCATACCTTCGTGACCTAAAAGCGGATGTCCGTCGTGCATATAGCTCATACCGATACCGTAACCCAAACGGATGAGAATAAAATCGTCCCTTTTTAAAAACGGGTGATTTCGCTCTTCGGATAACGCAATACATACCGGGTCGTGTATCACCCGCACAGGAACGCCAAAGTAATTTTCAAACAGCATCTTCAGGGGTACATCTTTCCAGTCTTTGATATACTGGTTATACAAAGACACCGCGCCGGCTTTATCCACCGAGCCCTGGACAGAGATACCGATTCCCAAAAGCTGGTCATTTCGCATATTGTTCTTCCGCAAAACTTCCTCAATCATCCGGGTGATTTGATTCAGCGCGGAATTTTTCTCTGCCTCTATCATCGGCTCTTCCTGGGCATCCACCACATTCCCCCGAATGTCCAGCAGCACCACGGTCAAACCTTCCATATTGATTTCCGCGCCGATGCTCATGTGAATACTGGTATCGAAGTCCAGTAAGGTGGGCGCTCTGCCGGAGGCGCGCTCCGTGGATGTTTTTTCCACCAAAATACCCTGAGAAAGCAGTTCCGCGGTGATGGTGGAAACCGCTGCCCAGCTCAGGCCCGTTGCTGCCTGAATTTCCCGGCGGGTGCTGACGCCGTTATTTTGCAAATAACGCAAAATGGACAAGGCATTGGCATTTCTCATAGAGTTGTGTTGTACCGGCAAATCGCTCACCTCCCATGCTGTATACCTTTATTATATCGAATTCTCATGGTTACGCAACGATATTTTTTGGTTTTTCAGGTGCTTTTCCGCTAAATAGCAAAAAAACAAAGAAATTGTACTTTTCACTTCCGTTTTTTTGTGCTACACTATCGTTGCATATCCAATGCAGGAGGGAAAGATTATGTACAAAATTGAAACCCATTTACATACTCCCTACGTCAGCCCCTGCGGCAGATTAACCGCAGAAGAGCTGGTTATGGGTTATAAGGCCGCCGGCTATTCCGCCCTGACCGTCACCGACCACTACAAATTCGCCAGCTTTAAATTTGCCGGCGTGGATCTGGATGCGCCGGGCAGCAAGCTCCCGGCATTTTTGGAAGGCTACCGCCGGGTTAAGGAAATTGCAGACCGGGAAGGTATGATGGTCTACTACGGCGCAGAAATTCAATTCTTTGAAAATGACAACGATTATCTGGTGTTTGGCTTTAGTGACGAACTGCTGGCAGACCCCAGAAAGATCTGCTCTATGAGCATTGCCGACTTCTCCGCCCTGGCGCGGGCAGACGGCGCTCTGCTGTTGCAGGCGCACCCCTTCCGGAAGCATTGCGTACCTGTGGCGCCTTACCTTTTGGACGGCGTAGAAGCCGTTAACCGCCACGATTGCCACCCCAACCGTAATGAGCTTGCCATAGCCTTTGCTGACCGCTACGGTCTTTTGAAAACCGGTGGTACCGACTGCCACGACCCCGAGGATGTGGGCATCGGCGGCATCGAGGCAGAGTACCTGCCCAAGGATTCCAAGGAGCTGGCTGACCTTCTGCGCAGCGGTAATTTTAAAATTCTCGGCTGGGAATAATCCTGTAAAAGACGAAACGGGCGGATTGGTATCCGCCCGTTTTTTATAAAAAGAATTGGGGCATCTTCCTTACGGAAGATGCCCCAATCAGTCTGTCAAAAAACTTGTTTTTGACAGACTGCCAGAGGGCAAAGAAGCGCCAAAGACAAACAACTCGAATCCGTCGGCGTACAGGTGGTACGGTAGGATTCGAGTTGTGCAGTAAGTCAAAATGCCTTGCGCAGCAAGGTTTTTTCCTCTTGACAAAAAAGAAACATATTTTTCTGTTTTCTCATCTGCAAAAAAAATACATTTTTCTTACTTTTGAAATAAGCATTTTGACGGTTTGGGGGTTCTTTGACACTCTGATTGGGGCATCTTCCTTGCGGAAGATGCCCCAATGATATTTGGTTATGCTTTTTCAGAAATTACGCAACAGGCTTAACCCAGCTATCACCGGACTTTTCGCCGATGCAGAAATTGCCGACATAGATGACATCAGTAGATGCCAGGACGGTGCCGCTGCCGTTGTTTCTGAGATGGAAGTAGAAGTTTGTGATGTCCACAGTTTCAGTGGTGAAGTAGTTGCTCAGGGGAATACCGATCCAGCCGGTAAAGCCCTTAGCAATATGCACCAAGCCTTCATTGCCGGAGGATACTTCCTTGTTGTCGTTGGTTCCCGCATGTCTTAGCGTCTTCTGAGTCATTTCCCAAGTGCCGCCGCTTTGCGTCAGAGTGTAGTAAGTGGTAGCTTCGTCATTCTTGGTATTGTTGAGTTTCACATTCAGCCGGGCGTAATCAGAGGTCATTTCCGTCGCATCAACCCACATCCAGAGGATGCCGTCTGTGGAGTGACCGTTGAGGGTTCCAACACCCAGACCGGCAGCCGCATCGGCGTGAGTCAGATTCAGAATCATCCACATAGTGTAGTTGATATTATCGAAGCTGTTGAAGGAAATTGCCTTGGAGCTGTTGTATCCCTTTCCGGCTACCACATCCATACTGAACTGTGTTTCTGAAATGTCTCCGGACGTCGCTACGCTGTAAAACGCCTTGTCTTCCAAGTCGCCTTCGGTAGCAGTGCTCAGATCAACCACGGAAATAAGCGCAGGCGCAGGTTCAGGCTCGGGATCAGGATCAGGATCCGGATCGGTGGTGTTGTCGGGATCGTACAGAAGCTGAGCATTGGTCAGGCCGGGCATCTTATCTGCCGCAGTCAGCCAAATCTCATCAAAGTACACGGTGGCGGCAGCAAGGGTGTTGTCAATTGCGCCGTAGGTACGGAAGATGATACTAGTGATATTGCCGCTGGGAACTTCACTGTTGTTACCGTTGAAGTTGGCAATGGGAATGCCAATCCAGCCATACCAGCCTGCATCCAGACGGATACGGGCGTAGGCGCTGGAGGAGGCTGCGCCGCCGGAGCCGCCGGAAGCAACCAATGCCAAGCCGTCGCCGACCGTTGTGCCTGCCTCATCATAAACAATCTGTTTCGGCTTAGCGGTACCGCCATCGTTTATGATGGTGTAGATGTAGTTGGTTGCAAGGTGGCTGCTGTTGAGCTGTACGTGCAGCAGGCGGTCAACTTCCAGGTCAGAGTCTACCCAGAACCACAGGATATCACCGGTCTCGATTTCCCGATGAGTAAAGAAGGTTTCTAAGGTCAGGTTGTTACTGTTGCCTCTGTTGAACTTGTTAATCATATAGCCGGCAGCATTGGAAGCGCTGATACCGGAAGATGCGGTAACCGTTGCCGTTACCGAGCAGTTTGCGGCAGAAGTTGCCACAGTGTCGATGCTTTCGCCAGCTGTCAGAGCATCGAAGTTCTGCAAGGCTACCTGACTGTCGTCAGGCTCGGGATCGGGATCGGGATCAGGATCAGGATCGGGATCCGGTGTCACTGCGCTCTCACCAGCGGGAACATACAGCAGCTCTGCGTCGGTCAGGTTGGGCATCTGGTCCGCAGCAGTCAGCCACAGCTCATCAATGTACATAGCCTCACCGTTATAGTCAGAACCGGTAGTACCCATGGTACGGATGGTCATTTTCGCGAATTCGCCAGTAGGAATGCTGGTGCTGTTACCGTTAAAGTTGGCAACAGGAATGCCGATCCAGCCAAACCAGTCTGCATCCAGACGGATACGGGCGTAAGCGCTGGAGGAGGCTGCGCCGCCGGAGCCGCCGGAAGCAACCAATGCCAAGCCGTCGCCGACCGTTGTGCCTGCCTCATCATAAACAATCTGCTTCGGCTTAGCGGTACCGCTATCGTTTATGATGGTGTAGATATAGTTGGTTGCCAGATGGCTGCCGTTCAGCTGTACGTGCAGCAGACGGTCCAGAGTAAAGTCGGAATCAATCCAGAACCAAATGATGTCGCCGCTCTTGAATTCGCGGTTGCCCACAACGGTTTTCAGGTCCACATTACGGCTGTTGGACTTGCTGGCATCCTTCAGCACATAAGCCATGGCCTTGGAGGCGCTGATACCAACATTTTCCGTAACCTTGTGTTCCACAAGGCCCTGAGAGGACGTGGTGCCCAGAGTGCCGTAGTCATCACCGGTGGTCAGTTCGTTGAAGTTCTGCAGACTTACCTGGTCCACAACGGGTTCCGGTACGATCAGGGTTTCCCCGGCGGGAACGTGCATCAATTCCGCATAGGTCAGGTTAGGCATCATATTGGCAGAGGTCAGCCAGAACTCATCCAGATAAATGGCTTCGCCGGCTGCCTGGCTCTTGGCACCTGCCAGACGGATGTGGATAGTAGCAATTTCGCCGTTCGGTACCGCAGTTCCGTTGCCGTCAAAGTTTTCAACGGGGATACCAATCCAGCCAAACCAGTCTGCATCCAGACGGATACGGGCATATTTGGTGGAGTCGGTGTGTCCGGAGCCGCCGGAAGCGATCAGAGCCAGACCGGTGCCGCTGGTGGCGCCCATCTGATCATAGGCCAGTTCCTGAATCTTGGCAGCGCCGTTGTCATCCACGATGGTGTAAATGCTGTGCATACCCAGGTGGCTGCTGTTGAGCTGTACGTGCAGCAGACGGTCAACAGCCAGATCGGAGTCGACCCAGAACCACAGAATATCGTCGGCGCGCATCATTCTGTTATGGAAGTCGTACTCTGCCAGGGTAGTGGCATTGATCACCATATTCTTGGACTGGTTATTGGTAACGGTGACCATTGCATAAGCAAGGCTCTTGCTGTTGCCAATACCGGTGTTTGCGGAGATCTTGGAGGTTGCGGGATCCCAGGAATTGGTGTCGTCCGGGACCAGAGCCATATCCTTACCATCGGTCAGGTTGGCATTTTCCACATTCCAGATGAGGGTCTGATGGGCGGGAATCACGTATGCCTCGTTTGCAAAGTAGAAGGGTTCTGCAGGCAGATTTGCGGAGTTGAACATATTCGCGGACAGGATCTCATGTCCGTAGCCATAGTAGACGCCTTCTACTGCCACGCCGGCCGGTACAGTAATCTGGACCTGGTTCGTGCCAACAATGGTGGCATCCAAAGAGGTCAGGCCGCTTTCTGTCAGGATGCTGAATCCGTTGAGCTTATCCACAAAGAAGTCGGAAGTATCCACGGTATGATCCGTATCCAACACACGGAAGTTGTCGCTTTCATTGAGCTGGATGTACTTCAATCCGGTGCCCACATTGTCGAAGGTCAGGGTAATCAGACCGTCTTCAAAGGTTGCCGCGCTAACCGTCGGGCCAACCACCAGGTCGTCAGCGGAGGTGTAAACCAGCGCGTAAGCCACATTGGCTGCGCGGGCGCCCACTTCCGGCTTGTTCATGGGATGGATGTCATTGACGGTGACATAAATATCGTACTGAGAAATGCAAACCGCCTTGCCGGTCTTTGCCACCTCAGCCACACCTTCACGCATTGCCTGGTTCAAAGTGAAGTTGTTTGCCAGAGTGGCATCGCTGGCCGCTGTTGCGTAAGGCGCAATCTGGATCGCCAGGAACGGCAGCTGATTTACCGTTGCTTCGCTGTTGAATACCTTGCTCCAGGATTCTACCAGAACGGGAATACCCAGCTTCTGGAAGACAGAGTTGCCGGTACGCTCGTGCTCACCCTGGTACCACAGAATGCCGGACACTTCGTAACCGTTCCAGGGAGCTACCCGGCTGTTATACCAGCCGCCCAGGTAATCCAGGAATTCACGGGTTGCTTCATTTGCCAGGTTATCGTAACCCTTAGCCTGGACATTGGAATAGTATTCTGTATGGGTCTGAGCCACTGCCGGGTCTACCCAGGCAGTAATGCCGGTGCCGCCCACTGCGGAAACCACGATGCCCACAGGAACATCCAGCTTCTTCTGCATATCCTTGGCAAAGTAGATGCCGGTAGCGGAGCAATCCAGAACCTCAGTCCAGACGGAAGCATCGCCCCAGAAGCCAACAGGCTCACTCTTGGCGGTGTCCTGACCATTTACCGCAGTCTGGACGAAGAAACGGATGTAGGCTGCCTTATCGTTGCTCTGCAGGCTGGTCTGAAGGGCAGTCTGCTGAGCGGAAGTGGTGATGTCAGAGACGGAGCGCTGCATATTGGACTGACCGCCCACAGACCAAACTTCACCGAATACGATGTCCTCCAGTGTAATTTGGGTGGTAGCCGTTTCCGCCTTGACGGAGTACCGGTCGTAAGAGCCGGCCACTGCGTTCAATGTGACAGACCAGTTGCCGCTTTCATCAACGACCGCGTTGGCTGTCTGAACGGTATTGCTGCTTGCATCCAGCACGGTAACCGTTACGGCATCGCCAACAACGCCGGTGCCGTGGAGCTTCCAAGGCTTGTTCTGCTGGAAGATCATACCGTTTTCGTAACGGTCGGACAGAACCAGCTCGGAAGATCCGATCACTTCTTCATAGACATACAGCAGAGCTTCATTGCTCAAAGCGGGCATTGCCTCTGCTCTGGTAATCCAGAATTCGTCGAAGTACAGCGTGTCGCCGGTGCTCAGCACATTGGTGGTGGGATAGTACATACGCATAACAATGCTGTTGGCATTGCCGGACGGACAATCCATACTTTCACCGCTGGAATTGACGCAGAAATTGGATACGGGGACGCCCAGCCAGCCGGACCAGCCGGATCTGAGCAGGATACGGGCATAATTGCCGGAAGCGCCATTGGAGGGAACCACACCGATTTCTCCGGCGGGTACCGTGCTGTAATCGCCATACCAGGCAACATCGCTGATTGTGGGAGTTCCGTCTACGTCCTTAATGGTGTAGATACCCTTGTTGGCAGCCATAAAGACGCTGGTGCCGTTCAGCTGCAGGTGCATCAGCTGGTCTGCAGACAAATCGGCGTTGACCCAGAACCACAGGATGTCGGAACTATCCTCGATGGGAGAATCCACATAGCCATAAGTGCTCAAACTCTGGCTCAGTGTCATATTATTGGTATTGGTTTTGTTGACGGAGGTCAGGCGGTAGCCCAATGCGGTGCTGCCCAGAACGCCCTTTTCTTTATAGGCGCCGGCAGTAGCATTGCTACGGCCGCCGTCGGTTCCAACCAGGCCGGTGAAGGCAAATCCGTCATAGGTAAAGGATTCGCTTTCCACACTCCAGATGTTGCCGCCCTTTTCAGCGGGGACAAACACGCCGGCCAGCAGTTCTGCATCGGTCAGACCGGGCATCTTGCCGGCTTCTGTCAGCCAGAACTCATCCAGGACAAGGGCATCGCCCACAGTCAGGACGCTGGAATTGGTAACATAGTTACGCAACTGAATCTTGCTGATCTTATCCGGTGTCTTAGACGCGGCAGAGCCGTCGGAGTTGGTGCCGAAGTTGCCTACGGGGATACCAATCCAGCCGCACCAGCCGTCACACAGCTTAATACGGTTATAGGTGCTGGTTTCGGTCTGTACCTTTCCGTCGTGGGGCACCAGGCCGATGCCCTCGTTGACGGCAGAACCGTCGGAGTAGTACAGGACTTCCTGAATGGTGGGAACGCCTTCCACATTCGCGATGGTGTAGATAGACTTGCCCAGGGTCATCAGCTGGCCATTGACCTGCATATGGATGATCTGGTCATGTCCTACAGTAGAGTCTGCCCAGAACCACAGGATGTCGGTGGCCTTGGAAACCTTGGCCACATTCCACCCCAGGTCTGCCATACCTGCAGGCGTCAGTTCGATATTGTTACCGTTGCTCTTGCCCACTGCGGTCTGGGAGTATACCAGAGCGTTGGAGCCGGACAGGCCCTTGCCGCTGGCTACCATGGAGGTGATGGCATTTCTGCCGGTATCCTTACCTGCGATGCCAATGGAAGTGCCCGCAGTCACGGTTTCCGCATTCCAGATGCAACCGTAGTCAATGTAGGAGGGAGGAACGTTCTCTGCAAAAGGCGTATTGCCGAAAAGCAGTTCTTCGTTGGTCAGGCTGGGCATTGCGCCGGCCTTGGTCAGCCAGAACTCGTCAAAGTACAAGGTCTCGCCTTCGGTCAGCACATCTGCGCTGGGTACGTAAGTACGAATCTGGTACTTCACAATACGGTCGATTGCCGTAGTGGCTCTTACGCCGTTACCGTCCGTATAGAAGCTGGATACGGGAACGCCAACCCAGCCGGACCAATTGGCGCAGACCTTAATACGGGCATAGTTGCCGCCGGTGCTGCCGTTGGAGGGAACTGCGCCAATGCCGTTTTTCACAATCGCGCCGTCTTCCATATAGGGCAGCTGTACCAGAGTTGCTGTGCCGTCCACGTCCTGAATGGTATAAATGGGCTTGCCCTTAAGCATCAGGCGGCCATTAATCTGGACGTGCAGAAGCATATCATAATTTGCGTTGGAATCTAACCAGAACCACAGCAGGTCGCTCTGTTTGGAGGGCAGCGCAGTCTTGAATCTGATGGATTCCAGATCGGAAGTAATCAGTTCCAGGTTGTTACTGTTGGTCTTGGTTGCGGTCACCAGAGAGAACGCCAGCGCTCTGCTGCCGGATACGCCCTTATCTGCAACCACCTTGCCGGAAATGGCGTTCTTGGTGGAGTCTGTGGTAGTAATACCGACTCTGCGGCCGACGGATGCTCTCTCCGCATTCCAGATGCAGCCGTAGCGAACGGTGGGTCTGGCATAAGAGGGCGTGTAGCCGTAAATCAGCGCCTCGGCGGGCAGCTCGGGCATCTGACCCTCTTCGGTAATCCAGAACTCGTCGAAGTTGATGTTGTCATTCTTGCTTAGAGTGCCCTTTGTGCCGAATAGACGGATGGTGAATCTGGATACCATACCGCTGGGCATTTCCGCGGGTGTGCCGTCAGAGTTGACGCAGAAGTTGCCGATAGGCAGGCCAACCCAGCCGGACCAACCCGGGCTGACTTCCAGACGGGTATATTTGCCGGTGGTGGTGCCGTTGTAGGGCACAACGCTGATACCGTTGACTGCGCCCTGGGCGGAGTAGTAGGAAACCTTCTTGATTTCCGGAGTGCCCTTGTTGTCCACGATGGTGTAAACGGGCAGACCGTCATCCATAAACACGCCGTTAAGCTGTACGTGCATCAGCTGCGTGCTGGACAGATTGGTATCCATCCAGAACCAGAAGATGTTGGACGGATCCTGAATGGCGCGCAGAGTTGCGCCATCGTTTCTCAGGCCGTTAAACTGGATGTTCAGGTTATCGGTATTGGTGGTGTTGGATCCCTTAACAATGTAAGACAACGCCTTGCTGCCCAACACGCCCTTTTCTTCCAGAACCTGCGTGACAATATCAGCGCGGGAAGCATCGGTACCGATTTCGCCCAAAGAGGCGCCGGTCTGCGCGGCTTCCACGTCCCAAATCTGACCCAGAGTCAGGTCGCTCAGAGCCTTATAGGTTTGCTCCTCCTTGGTAATGGGAGGTGCATCATAAGAATCGGTCAGCCAGAAATCATCCAGGTACAGCACGTTGCCGCCCTTCAGGGTGGAGTTGCCCATGATAAACTGGATGCTGGTAATGGTCTCGGGATATTCGTAAATGCTCAAAGGCAGGCCGATCCAGCCTTCCCAACCGGCATTCAGGCGAATACGGCCACGGGTGGTGGTGCTACCCCATGCGATGGGAATTTCGCCAACCTTTGTGCAATAGCCTTCCTCATCAATGGTGTAATACGGAGAGCCGATAGGCATATATCTGCCGTTGATAATGACTTCCAGACGGACGTTCTGCATCAGGTCAGCGCCGCCAACCCAGAACCACAGCATCTCCGCGCCGGTCCAGTCACTGTGGAAAGCGGCATCCTTCAGGGATTTGGGAGACATAATGAACTGGTCGCCGTCGGAATAGTCGCCCACAAGTGTATAACCAAACGCCTTGGTTCCCAGAATACCCTTGCCTTCGACACCGCCGATAACTGCGTTGCCGTAGACATTGGAGTTACTGTTGGCGTAAGCCATACCCTCATCAATTAAGCTGGTGGGCAGGTTTTCCATATCCCAGATTTTACCGGGCAAAGAAAATTCTTCCACAACGGGCTCAGTGGGATCGGTGGGATCGGTGGGTGTAACATCCACAGTGGTATCTGTGGGAGTTGTGTCTTCAGGACCGTTGCAGCGGACCAGCAGAACACACAGCAGCGCCAACAGCGCCACAAGAACCACTGCCATAACAATCAGCAGTACCTTCTTGCCGCCCTTAGCTGGCTTCGGGGTGTTGTTTCTTTCTTCCATAAAGAAACTCCTTTCTAACGTTATACCCTTCGTTTTTGGAAAATACCTCAAAAAACGACAATTTACTCAACAAATTGCCTGTCCTGAAAAACGGGCAAATGGAGACAGAGGTTGGTTCTTCTGTCTCCATATATTCCACGGGAATCAGCTGAAGTAACGTTCAGCGATAAACTTCGTCAAATCGTAAATATTGATATTAGCCATAATCAGGTTGAATCCGTATGCATCCATTTCTTTCCAGACTTCCACATTATCGTTTTCACGGGTCAAAGTCTCGAAGAACATACGGAACTTGCCGGCGTAGGGCGTATAGATTGCGGCGTAGGACTTGTTGCCGGGCTGATATTCGCCGCAGCGAATCGCCTTGGGATAATCATTTTCAATAATCTGAGAAGTGATATCCGCAATGTTGCTCTTGGTAACGGCGCAGGTCATACCCACGTCACGGGCGCCGTTATTCTCCAGACGCTTCATAAAGTAGTATGTAGTGGTGAAGCCGTAAGTATTGGTGTAGTTATAAGGGATCAGGACAGTCTCCAGGGCCCCCACCTTCTCAATCACAGGAACGATATCCATATTCCAGTCGAAACGGCTGAACTTATCCAAAGAAATGAACACCCGGTCCTTGGCAACCATCAGAACATCTTCCAGCGTGGGCACCACATAGTTGGTAACCTCGCCGGTCTCCATAACCAGGCGGAGCTCACGAATCTCGGCCAGCGTCCATTCTGCCACGGCGTTGCTGGCGGGCAGGTGGTCTGCCTCACCCTCCAGACGCTTCAGCGCCAGGTTGGTGGTACGCAGCAGGTCATTGTCGTGGAATACGATGGGAATTCCGTCTTTGGTCTTGATAACGTCCACTTCCAGCACGTCAGCGCCGGCATAGATCACGCTGAGGAAGCCTTCAATAGAGTTTTCGGGATAAAGAAGATTCCGGTCGCCCCGGTGGGCAATGGACATGGTACGACCATTGGGGGTGAAGAAGGATGTAAACTTCTCTTCCCAGTCCAGCATTGCTTCCGGAACTTCCCACTGTCCTGCCCAAACAGGAACAAACAGACTGGGATCGGCCAGGTAATCCTCTGCCAGATAGTAATCGCGCTTCTCCTCGACAGGTTCGGTTTCTTCAGGAAGCGTTGTATCGTCCGTAGGTGTTGTCTCCGTCGGGTCGACAGTCTGCTCGCAAGCGGCAAACAGGCTTACCGTCAGAGTCATTGCCAAAAGCAGTGCTATCAGTTTTTTCAGACTCATTTTATATTTCCTCGCTTTTATTGAAAGTGGCGTTCTTTAACCATTCTCAGGAACTCATAGAGCTTATTGCCCATAAACACATTGTAACCCATATCCAGCATAGATGCCCAGGTTTCGGGGTTATCGCGCTTGGCGCCCATGGATTCCGCATAGATCCGGTGGGTCTTGGCCAGTTCGGAAATGACAGGCTTCAGCTTCTCCACATCCTCCAGGTTGTGGTATCCGCCTCTGAGGATGGGGGGCATATTATGTACCTTCAGGAATGCGCTTGCCTGATACAGCTTCTCCACAGACCAAATGCCGCCGTCAATGCCTACTGCGGCAAAGAAAGGCAGGCTGTAGCCGGTGGTGCGGCGGGCGTGGTTCTGAATTTCCAAAACCCGGTCCAGGTCGTAGTTGTAGGGAATCAGAACTGTGCGGTAAGCCTTCAGTTCGCAGATAATTTCATATACGGTATCCCACTCAAAGCAGTCAATCTTATCCAGGGTAACGAAAACCCGGTCCTTTGCCAGCATAATGCACTCGCGCAGGGTGGGAACAGCATATTCCGTCAGCTCTCCGCTTTTGGTGATCAGGCGCAGACGGCGGATTTGCTCCAGCGTCCAGTCCTTGATCTCGTCGGATTCAGGCATCCACTGTTCGCCGGCCTGACGGAGCATTGTCAGGTTGGTGGTGCGGGTGAGGGCATCATCGTGCATCAGCACAATTTGACCGTCGGCGGTGGTATGCAGGTCGATTTCCAGCATATCCGCGCCCGCTTCGATGGCTGCCAGATAGCCTTCCAGAGAGTTCTCCGGATAGTAGATGTTAATATCGCCCCGGTGGGCGCAGACCATCAGTCTGCCGTTGGGGTTATGGAAGGATTCCCACTTCTCCTCGAAATCCAGCATGCCGGGAGCAGGAGTCCAATCGTTCTTCCAGGCAGGGACAAATTTACTGGGGTCTTTCATCAGTTCTTCTGTTCTCATAATTTTCATCACCTTGAATTCGTAGTATTACAGAGTATTACTGAAGTGGCGCTCTTTGACCAGCTTCAAAAAATCATACAGGCGGTTTCCCATAAACGTATTAAAGCCCATTTTCAGCATGGACTGCCACGTTTCGGGAAAATCCCGATGAATTCCCATGGATTCGGAATAGATGCGGTGGGTCTGGGTAAATTGCTCTGCCAGAGGCCTGACCTGCTGCTCTTCCGCAATGTTGTGATAAGTGCCCCGGAGAATGGGCGGCATATGATGCGTCTTGAGAAACTGCGCCGTTTCATACAACCGGCGGGTGTTTCCCGGTTCTGCGTTGATATTCATACCGGCGAAGAAGGGCATATTGTAACCGGTAGTGCGGCGCACGTGGTTTTGAATCTTCAAAACCCGCTCCAGAGGATAATTGTACGGAATCAGCACCGTACGGTAAGCTCTGAGCTCCTGCACAACGGCGTAGGCATCTTCCCAGCGGAAACTGTCTGTTTTATCTAATGTAACGAATACCCGGTTCTTTGCAATGGAAAGGATCTCCCGCAAGGTGGGGACGGCATATTCCGTCAGCTCTCCGCTTTTGGTCACCAGACGCAGACGGCGGATCTGTTCCAAAGTCCAGTCCCGGATTTCATCGGATTCCGGCATCCACTTCTCACCGGCCTGGCGGAGCGCCGTCAGGTTGGTGGTGCGGGTCAGGGTATCGTCGTGCATAATCACGATCTGTCCGTCGGCGGTGGTATGCAGGTCGATTTCCAGCATATCCGCGCCTGCTTCAATAGCAGCCAGGCAACCCTCCAGGGAATTTTCCGGATAATAGATGTTGATATCGCCCCGGTGGGCGCACACCATCAGCCGACCTTTGGGATTGTGAAAGGATTCCCACTTTTCCTCAAAATCCAGCATACCGGGAGCAGGGGTCCAATCGTTCTTCCAGGCAGGAACAAATCGGCTTAAATCCTGTAACAGATCTTCTGTTTTCATGGCTTTTTTCCCACTCTTTTCAAAGGTTTTTCCCTTGCCATATTCATACATTTTCATTATGCCACAGGGGGTTTGTAAATACAATTTCAAATATTTGCGGTATTTGCCGCAATGGCCTCTTCCGGCTGTTTTCCGTAGTTCCTTTCCCGGAATTCCGAGGGGGTCATACAGTACTTATTTTTAAAAACCGTGCAAAAATACGGGGCGCTCCGGTAGCCTGTCCGTTGTGCCACCTCAAAAATATGTAAGTCGGTTTTCAGCAGCAGATTGGCTGCCAGGTTCATCCGGTAGGCAGTAATATAGCTGATGAGTCCTTGTCCCATCACTTCCCGGAACAGAGCGCTCAGGTAGCAGGAGGAAATGTGGACGCGTTGGGCAATATGGTCAAGGCCGATATCCTTTTCCACATCCCGTTCCACAATGGCCAGCACCTCATTGATCATCCGGCGTTTTGCCACCTCATCCCGTTCCGTCCGGTCATGCTGTTCCGGGCAGCTGGGCTGATAAAAGGCATCCGGCAGAAGCTGCTGGAGCAGGGAAATGACTTCTTTCGTGTCAAGCGGCTTGGATAAATAGCCATTTAACTGGAGATTTATCACATATTTCGCCATTTCAAAGCACTGGGAAGAGGTAACCACAATCCGCTTGATAAGGGGATATTCCGGAGCAATCCGCTTGAAAAGGTCAATGCCTCCGGAGGATGGCTGGTCAATATCCGAGAAAATCATATCGGCTTTATTGCCGGATTCCAAAAAACGCACAGCCGCCTGTCCGTCTTCCATACCGACAATCACCGCGTCAATATGCAGTTCCGCGACCAATCCGCGCAGATAGGATTCCATCTGGCCGGAATTGTCAATCAGCAATATGGTACACATACTTTGCACCTCCTGCCTTTCGTATTTTTATTGCTATATTTGTATGGTATATCGCAAAACGATATTACCACAGAAAGTTATAATTTACAATAAAAAATTGAAATTACCAAAATTCTTGGCAACTTGTTCAAAAGTGACATCCATTTTTTGTGCACCCTGCTAAAAATATCTGGAATTCCTTGGTTTTTCTCCTTGGTTCTCCTTGAAAATCCAGGGGTTTGTCTTTCCCGCCCGATTTCAGAAGTTGCGGGGTGAAAGGATGGTAACCGGGTGGTTTTTGGGGACTGCTTTTGGGGTATGGCCTCTTCATTTCCCCCGGAATCCCCATTCATCACAAAAAAGTTAAATCAGAAATAAAACTATGAAATTGAAAGATGGCGGAATCGTTGGTAGTATAGATTAGGGGCACGATGTGCGCCCTGGAAAGAAGGTATTTTTGTGCAAACTTCCACATTTTCTCTGAACGCTTGTTATCCCGGTCTTGCGGCCAACGGCGCTGACCCGAAAGTGACTATGTATTTGCAGGAAGATATCACAGAAAGCGACTGCAAAGGAATGCTCCGCCCCACGCCCCGTCCGGCTTTGATTATTCTCCCCGGCGGCGGCTACCACCACGTGGGCAGACGGGAAGGCGAACCCATCGCTCTGGCGTTCATGCCTCTGGGTTTTAACTGCTTTGTGCTGGATTATTCCGTTGCTCCCCATACATATCCCCAGGCTTTGCGGGAAGTGACTGCGTTGGTAGATCTCATCTGCAAGAATTCCCAGAGCTGGAACATCAACACCGACAAAATTGTTCTTTGCGGTTTCTCCGCCGGCGGTCACCTGGCTGCGTCCTATTGCACCGTCCGCGACCGGAAGGAAATTACGGACTTTTTGGAGCCGCAGCCTGTCTGCGCGGCAATTTTGGGTTATGCGGTCACTTCTGCGCACGTACCTAATTATCACGGCGGATCCTACCGGAATCTGCTGGGCACACAGGAACCCACCCAGGAGCAGCTGGACGCCCACAGCCTGGACGCCTTTGTTTCCAAAGAGCTTACCCCGCCCACCTTCCTGTGGCACTCCGCCACAGACCGTTCCGTTCCTGTGGCAGGCACCTTGCGTTACGGTGAGGCGCTGGCTGCCCAGGATATTCCCTTTGAAATCCATGTGTTCCCCGCCGGACGGCACGGGACAGGCACTGCCGACAGGCAGGGTGTCCACGACTATACCGACCCGGAAAACCAGTATGTTAGCCAATGGATAGATTTGGCAAAAGGCTGGCTTAATCAGTTTATCCTTTAAAATTTATATACAGTAAACGGAAGGAGATTATTTCAATGGTAAGATTTAAAATTGGTCTGGTAGGCGCTTCTCAGCTGTCCTTCCCTGGTGACAAGGTTACCGCGTTTGGACATTCTGCAGAAGGTCTGAAGAAACTGGCAGCAGATTGGGATTTCGATTTGTTCGTCTACGACAAGCAGGTTATCACCGAGGATGACGCGCTGGTATGCCGCGAGGTTCTGGAGGCAGAGAAGGTTGACTTCATTATGCTGCAGTGCACCAGCTTCGCCGCCGGTCTGGTGGTCAGCACTCTGGCCCGCACCAAGGGCGCCCGTCTGGGCCTGTGGGCAATCCCCGAGATGCGCAGTAAGGGCATTGTTTCCTTCAACTCCCTGTGCGGCATCAATATGTATTCCGCCATTGTCGCCCACTACCTGCGCGAGTACAACATCGCAACCAAGTGGTTCTTCGGCGACGTTGAGGACGCTCAGTTCCTGCGCCGTTTCCGCATCACTGTGGTTGCTCTGCGCGCCATCAAGAAGATGCAGCATTCCAACGTTGCTCTGGTTGGCGGCATTGCTCCCGGCTTCAATGACCTGTATGACGATGAGAGAAAGCTCATCCGTCTGTTCGACGGCATCCGTATCAACCGCCTGCACGAGTATGGCGAGCTGAAGGATATCGCTCACAGCCTGCCCCAGGACGAAGTGGACGCCAAGGTCGCTGCCCTGAAGGCAGAAGCCAACGCTTACAACGACGCCATCGAAAATCAGATTAACGAGGTTGACCCCTCCAAGGCCGTCCGCAAGATGTCCCTGCTGGAAGTCAATGCCCGTTATGCTCTGGCTTATGAGAAGTTTGTGGAAAAGTATGGCTACGATGCCATCGCCGTCAGCTGCTGGCCCAAGTTCCAGGATGACTACCTGTTCAGTGTTTGCGCCGTTGTGGGCGAAATCAATGACAAGGGTGTTGTCTGCGGCTGTGAGGGCGACCTGACCAGTACCATCAGCATGCTTCTGCTGAGCTACATTGCCGACGATATCACAATGCTCATGGACCTGTCCGCTATGGACACCAACGACAACTCCGTGATGATGTGGCACTGCGGTCCTGCCGCCAAGCGTTTCTGCGAGAAGAAGGGCTATTCCTACAGCCTGAACTACTCCGGCAAGGATCACGAAGGCCGTGACCTGGACCACGCCGTGGGCACCGGCATCACCCGTGATATGGTCTTTGACGATGATAAGTACACCATCGCCCGTCTGACCGGCGAATCCAACACCATGTTCCTGGCTTCCGGCGTTATGCAGGACGGCTCCAAGGACGATTACTGCGGCAGCCGCGGCTGGCTGGGTGAGCTGCGCCTGAACGGCAAGCCCATCACCGCTATGAACTTCTTCAACACCATTATGGTTCATGGCTTCCAGCACCACTTCCCCATGGTTAAGGGCGACTTCACCGAGGAAGTTATGGAAGTTATGGCTTGGCTGGGCCTGAAGCCCGTGGACGAAGTTCCCTACGAGAACTATCTGCAGAGGTAAGCATTATGGCAAAATTGCTTTGTGTCGGCGAAATGGTCATTGACTTCCTCCCCGGCAGCGAGGAGGCAAGCTACATCCGCAAGGCCGGCGGCGCTCCCGCCAACGTTGCTATTGCTGTTTCCCGTCAGGGCTGCAAGGCAGACTTCTGCGGTATGATGGGTAATGACGATTTCGGTCGTTTCCTGTACAAGACTTTGGAAGAAAACGGTGTTGAGCCTGTGGTCAAGCAGTTGACCGACGAGGCCATCACCACGATGGCTTTCGTATCTCTGGACGAGCACGGTGACCGCAGCTTCACCTTCGCCCGTAAACCCGGCGCCGATATGTTCCTGACCAAGGAGCATGTTACCGATGCCGCGCTGGACAGCGCCACCATCGTACACGCCGGCTCCTGCTCCTTGTCCCGCGGCTCTGCCGCGGAGGCAACGGTGTATGCCCTGGAGGAAGGTCACAACCGGGGCAAGATTGTCTCCTTTGACGTGAACTACCGTAACCTGATGTGGAACGACAATCAGGCTGCCGCGGCCGATGCCGTAATGAAGATTCTGCCCTTCGTGGACCTGCTGAAGATTTCCGACGAGGAAGCCGATATGCTGGGCGGCGAGGAGAATCTGCCCGAGCTGGTGAAGAAGATGAACATTTCCCTGCTCATCGAAACACTGGGCAGTAAGGGCGCAAGAGCCTACTGGAACGGCAAGGTCATTGAAGTTCCCGCTTTGAAGGCGGTGTGTGTAGATACCTGCGGCGCAGGCGACTCCTTCTGGGGCGGCTTCCTGGCCACTCTGATGAAGGCCAATGTCACCAAGCCCGCGGATCTGACCGAAGAACTGCTCCGCAACGCTATGGAGCACGGCAATATTGCCGGCTGGCTGTGTGTACAGCAGAAGGGCGCCATTGAATCTCTGCCCACTGCCGAGGCCGTTGAGCACTACTGGGAGGAAAAGTACAATGCGTGATAGTATCTATCAGGAAAAGTGCATTTTGTCCCCTTCTTTGATATCCTGCTGTGACCTGTGCAATCTGGAAGCCTCTGTAAAGAATCTGGAGGAAGCCGGTATTGAAATGCTCCACGTGGACATTCTGGACGGTCATTTCAGTCCCAGTATGCCTTTGGGTCTGGACACTGTCCGCCAGCTTCGCAGCCGTACGGATATGATTTTTGATGTGCACCTGATGACCACCGCCCACGATTTCTTCGTGGAAGAGCTTTTGGACATTGGCGTACAGCAGCTGGTATTCCACGGCGAGATGGAGCCTCATATGGACAACCGCCTGAATCAGATTCGCAAGGCCGGTGTCCGGGCCGGCGTGGCCTTGAAGCCGGGTACTCCTCTGTGCACACTGGAGTATGTGCTGGAAAAGTGCGACGCTGTCCTGCTGATGCTCATTAACCCCGGCTATGCCCAGAGCAAGTCCGAGGGTCAGGTTCCCTACGCACAGCGGAAGGTGCGGGAACTGCACGAAATGATTGTTTCCCGCGGTCTGGATACCAAGGTCATCCTGGACGGCCGTATCTCCAAGGAGAATATGGCGGCATTCGCTCCCGAGGGTATTGCAGATATCTTTGTGGCAGGCAGCACCTGCCTGGACAAAAAGGACCTGAAGAACAGCGCCAAGGCGTTGATTCAGTACAGAAAATCCATTTTGGGTGAGGTATAAATATGGCAGACGTAACGTTTAAGCAGACCGCCGACCTGGTGGTCGCAGAGCTCAAAACTTCTTTGGGCAGTATCGATACCGAAAGTGTGGAAAAACTCATTGAGCTGGTTCTTGGCTCCCGTAAAGTATTTTTCATCGGCGTTGGCCGGGTAATGCTTTCCCTGCAGTCCATTGCCAAGCGTTGGGCGCACCTGGGTATTGATACCCATTTGGTAGGCGAGATTACCGAGCCCGCCATTACCGCCGACGACCTGCTGATTGTCGGCTCCGGCTCCGGCACAACCCTGTTCCCCGCCGGCATCGCTCAGAAGGCGCACAACATCGGCGCAAAGATTGTCCACATCGGCTCTAACCCCAACAGCCCTCTGAAGGACATCATTTGCCTGATGGTTCGCATCCCCGTCCGCACCAAGTACTACCTGGAGGACGAAATTGACTCTCAGCAGCCTATGACCAGCCTGTTCGAGCAGACTCTGCTCTTGCTGGGCGACATTGTTGCCAAAATGATCATTGACCGCAAAGAGCTGGATATGAAGGGTCTGTGGCAGTATCACGCCAATTTGGAGTAAGCTATGGATAAAATCAATAAGCTGAAATATACCGGCACGATGCAGCAGCTGGCCTACACCCGGGAGTGCATTGTGCGCGAGGGCAGAGCCAACGGTCTGAGAGCTGTGGAAGTCAAAAATGACGACCTGCGCTTTTTGGTGATGGCTGACAAGTGTCTGGACGTGGCATCTTTGGAGTATCAGGGAATGACCCTCTCCTTCACCGCCAAGCCCGGTCTGAACGGACGTAACCAGTTTGACACCCACGGAGAAGAGGCCCTGCGCAGCATTATGGGCGGCCTGTTCTTCACCTGCGGTCTGCAGAACATCTGCGGTCCGTGTGAAACGGATGGCGTAGAGTATCCCATGCACGGCCGTATCCGCACCACCCCTGCCGAGCACCTGTGCTCCGACGCCTATTGGGATGGAGAAGATTACGTGCTGGAAGTCAAGGGCGAAATGCGGGAAAGCCACCTGTTCGGTACCGATTTGGTGCTGCGGCGTACCGTACGTTCCGTTTACGGCTCCGGAAAAATTGAGATCATTGATGAAGTGGAAAATCAGACCGCTGAGGAAGCGGATTTGATGCTGATGTACCACTGCAACTTCGGCTACCCCTTCCTGCGTCCCGGCACCCGTCTGGTGCTGCCTTCCAAGGCAGTTAAGGGCCGCGAGGAGTGGTCGGAGAATCACCTGAACTGCTGGCAGACGATGGGTCAGTGCGTGGATGGGGAGACCGAATATGTCTACATTCACGAGCTGGCAGAAGATGCAAACGGCTGTTCCTTTGCCGCGCTGGTCAGCGACGAGCTGGGATTTGGCGTCCGTTTGGATTTCGACCGCAAGGTCCAGCCTCACTTTATGGAGTGGATGAGCGTGAAGTCCGGTGACTATGTTATCGGTCTGGAGCCTTCCAATTCCAGTGTCTACGGCAGAAAATACCATGAAGCTCAGGGCACGATGCACCGCATCGCACCCTTCGCGAAAGAAACCTACCGCCTGTCCTTCACTATTTTAAAAGATGCCGACGCCATCCGGCAGACGGAAGCCGAATGCCAGGCCTTGCTCGGCAAATGAAAGGAGAAAACACACTATGAAGCGCTCTAAAATCAATGCAGTAATTAAGGACTTTGAGGCCCTGCTGGCCGAGTACAAGTTCGCCATTCCTCCCTACCTGAACTTCACTCCCGAAGAGTGGCAGACCAAGGGTCACGAGTATGACGAAATCCGTGACAATATGCTGGGCTGGGACGTAACCGACTACGGCGAAGGCGACTTCGAGCATCTGGGTCTGGCTCTGATTACTGTTCGTAACGGTAACGTCAACGACCCCAAGTACACCAAGGCATACGCTGAAAAGCTGATTATGTGCTACCCCGGCCAGGTTTCCCCCATGCACTACCATTACAGCAAGATGGAAGACCTGATCAACCGCGGCGGCAACGACATCCATTTCACCATGTACAATGCTGACGAGAACGGCGAACTGGCTGACACCGATGTGGAAGTGTTCCAGGACGGCCGCCGTTACTTCGTGCCCGCCGGCACCACCATCGTGCTGAAGCCCGGCGAAAGTGTATCCCTGTATCCCGGCTACTACCACGAGTTCATCATCCCCGAAAACGGCAGAGGCCCTGTCCTGATCGGTGAAGTTTCCATGTGCAACGACGACAAGAACGACAACCACTTCCTCAGACCCCTGGGCCGCTTCCCCACCATCGAAGAGGACGAAGCTCCCTACCGTCTGCTGTGCACCGAGTATCCCCCCGCAAAGGACTAATTCCTGCGCTGATACATAAATGTGCAAACCCCCTCCGGGCATTTCGTCCGGAGGGGGTTAAAACCTGTCTGTTCCCGGCAGAACCTGCCGATTTTACGCGCAGGGCCTTTACTCATGGAACTGTCTTTTGCTTGCGTGTTCTGCCCTACTGCGATGATGCGCGTATTCAAGGCCCCCTTGTGTAAAGGGGGCTGTCACCGCACAGCGGTGACTGGGGGATTGTCCTTATGAGATCAATCCCTCCGTCAAAAATCAGAGATTTTTGCCACCTCCCTTTGCACAAGGGAGGCTTGCCGCTGCGGCGGGACTAGGCATAGCTAAAGCTTTTTGGAACCACCGGCACTGCCGGTGTTTTTCTTTATACAAATAAGAAAACCCGGCCTTACGGTCGGGTTTCCGTTTGTCTGATCAATAGTTCTCCGGGTGGACTTCGAAGTAACTCTGGGGATGGTCGCAGGTGGGGCA
>JAZUOF010000041.1:0-6478 GCA_045604565.1 Faecousia sp. | reverse complement strand
GGGAAGATTCACAAAGTTCCACTTGCTGGAAACCTCGGTAGGAATTTCAGTAGCCTCTTTGGAGAAGGCCCACTTGTAGTTCAAATTGATAACTTTTCTCAAAGGAATTTCCTCCTGACATTGGATAATGATTGGGTTATCACCCTGCCGAAAATATCAGCAGGGTGACAGTTTTTTACTTATAAGCAGCGTAGGGAACGGCAACAACCGTCTGCTCCAGAGCCTTGCCCTGCAACAGGTTGCTCAATACCTTGGCGGCGGCAACAGCCAGCGCGTCATAGTCCTCTACAACTGTGCCGTTGATTTTACCGGCGTCGATCTGATTCATGGTGTTGAAGATCATAGTGTCAACCTGGTTGGCCTCTTTCTTCTCCCACTTCGTCCACTCATTCTGTTCAATGGTAGTCATATCAATCAGACTCCGAACTTCTTCCAGGTAAACAGCGCGCTGCTGTGCATCTGCAGGCAGGTCCTGCAGAACATAGGCCTTGTAGTCCGCTTCTGCGCCCACCGTAATGACCGGCACGAAATGGGTTGCCAATCTGGTGGAATTGAAACCCAGCTCCTGCAGAGCAACCAACGTGTTCAGTGTTTGCGTATCATCGTCAGCAAGGATTAGCTCAATGACTGTGCCGTCAGCAGTAGTCAGTTTGCCGATTTCCTCCGTTCCCTTGATAAAGAAGAAGGTGGTGGTCTCACGTGTTTCCGTGACAACGGTCAGGTCTTCCAGCTTCCCGTTGACAGCTACCAGCTCAATGTCGCCGGGGGTCACAGTCAGCTCACCCAGCGCCAGATATGTGATTTTTCCGTCATCATTCAGGTCCAGGTCGTCCTTTGCCGGAGTTTTCTTCACATTGTCTTTCAGGTATGCATTGACCAGTTCGCTGTAAGTGGAAGCAAGCGTATCTGCATCCGTAACGACTGCCGCGCACTTGGCATAACCGGACACAACAGCGGCATCCACGTCGCAGCCAAAGAACACAACCGGTACATCCTTTGCCTTTGCCAGGTCTACGATGGTCTGAGCGGCAGATGCGTCCACCAGTTCCACCATCAGCGCGCCGCAGCCGGCGTTCAGGGCTTCCTCTGCCTGCTTGGTCTGTGTATCCTGACTGCCCTTTGCGGCATAGTGCTTATAGGAGATATTCTCAATATACATTGCTCTGTCCAGAGCATTAATCAGGCTGTTGGGAACAACAGCAACATCGTTGTCACCGCTCCACAGAACGGCAACCTCTTTATCATTAATGGTGCAGGCGGCCAGACCCAGAACCATAACAATAACGAGGGCAATTGCAATCCATTTCTTCATTTTTGCATATCCTCCATATCAGGTTTCCCGGTGACCGGCTCAGTCATTGGTCTCGGGCTTGGCTTCAGCAGCCTCAGTCCGGCCCAGTTCTTTGGTCATCGTCTCCAGGGTCTTCTTATCCAGGTTGTAAATCAGTGCCAGGCCTACGAACTGCAGGAAGGCGCTGAGCAAATATAAACCGGCTACCAAATAACGCATATTCAGAGCAACGGTGAACAGCTGATTGCCGCCGTTGACACCGGCGTAACCCAGCCAGCCCATAATTACCAGCGCCAGGGACGGTCCAAGACCCTGAGCCAGCTTACGGAAGAAGGAGTGCATAGAGTAAACTGTGCCTTCTTCGCGGGTGCCGTTCTTCCACTCATTGTAGTCGATGGCATCGCCCATCATAGACCAGGAAACAGTGGAGTAAATACCCATACCCAGAGAGTTCAGCAGCTGGCATACAACATAAACCAGTACGCCGGAACCGTCGGGGGAAATCCGGGCAAACAGCATGATGGCGCAAGCGGCCATAGAGCAAACAGAACCAACAACGGACAATTCCTTCTTGCCGTATTTCACAACCATTTTACGGGCCAGGGGCGTAAAGGCAACGATGGGAATCATAGCGAACATCGTGATAATGCCGGAAACAGCCACGTTCTTGAAATAGGACTGGAACATAACTGTCACAGCAGTTGTCGCGCCCTGCATGCCCAGGAACATACCCATAGCCGCTACGGTAGCGCCCACGGCGGGACGGTTCTTGGCAAAGTTCTTCATGGCCGTCCAAATGTTGAACTTGGGAGTGTCCTCATTGCAGTTGACTTTCTCGTTGACACGGATGGTGGTATTGCGAATCATAAACTGGAACGCAATGAAGCCCAGAACGCCCATCAGCAGGGCAACGAAGAATACCACTTCGCCCTTGATGTTGTTATTGGCGTCGTAAATCAGGGCGGGCAGCAGCACCATGGGAACCATATTGCCAACCATAGAGCCAACGGAGCGCCAGGCAGACAAAGAGGCGCGGTCAGCAGGCTTGTCGGAAATCAGGCTCAGCAAGCTGCCATAGGGAACGTTTGCAATGGTGTAGAATGCGTCCCACAGAATGTAACCGGCTACAAAAACAATGCTCTTAATCACCGTACCGGCATCCTTCACCCAGGGGATAAAGCACATCGCGCCGGCAACCAGCAGGCCAAGAGATCCAAGCCATATGTAAGCCAGGAACTTGCCGCGCTTATATTTTTCCCGCTTGTCGTTATCAATAATGGTACCAATCAGGGGATCGTTGATGGCGTCCCAGATCTGAACCAGAAGCAGCAGTCCGGCGTACAGAACGGAATCCATACGCATAAACTGGGTCCAGAAAATCGCCATGGTGCCCTTCAGGGCAAAGCTCATGTTGCAACCAAAGTCACCAGCGGCATAAGCAAGGCTGTCGCGAATGCCAAAGGACTTCAGCTTGTTTTGCGTTTTCATAAACAAAACAGTCCTCTCGTTACATTTTTGTTCCTGTGGAACAGTATTTTTATTATAAAATCTCACCCCTGCGTCTGCAAGGATTATTTTTGTTTCTTTTTGTATTATTTTTGGTTTTCCACGTTTTTCTTCCTTGATTCTCTGAGAAAGTTGTACTATAATAGCAAGAAAAAGAAAGGATAATTTGGTTTAGTTGTCAAAACCGACCAAAAGGAAGTTTATGAATTACGAAGCGGAATTGCGATTTGTCACCGACGCTCTGCGCAGATACGGAATCCAGGCCGTCATCGTTGACCCCACACGGCCGATTTCCAGGCACCTGGATACGCTCAGCCATTTGCTGCCGCACAGCCGGTTTCAGGCGGACCGTCCTCTGGAGGAATATCTCCCCCCGATTGCGTCCGCAACCGTATATAACGTAGCCGACTGGATTTACTGCCAATATATGTACCTTCGTTTGCCGGATTTCGGGCAGGAAGCTGTTTTTATCATCGGTCCGTTCCTTTCCAAACCGCTGTCCAGAGAATATATCTGGGAGCAGGCGGAAAAATACGGCATTGGCGCGCAGAATCACCGGCAGCTGGAGCATTATTACAGCAGTATTCCCTTGCTGGAGGACAGCAGCCACCTGCACATAATGCTGGACACCTTCTTTGAAAAACTTTGGGGAGCAGACGGTTACCGTGTGGAAAACGTCAGCCCGGAGTACACCCAGGAGGACTCCCCTCTGCGTTCCCGGTTCCAGTCTTTTGAGGAGGATGGAATGCTGTGGAATATGGATATGATGGAAAAGCGTTATGCCCAGGAGAATATGCTGATGGATGCGGTTCGGCTGGGTCAGTCTCAGAAAATCGAAACGCTTTTATCCCGGTTTTCCGCCCTTAACTTCGAGCAACGCACACCGGATCAGCTGAGAAATATGAAAAATTATTGCATCATCTCCAACACTCTGATGCGAAAAGCCGCAGAACAGGGCGGTGTGCACCCGGTATACCTGGATTCGGTTTCCTCTTCCTTTGCCATCCGCATTGAGCAGCTTTCTTCCCCTATGGATGCGCCCGCTCTTCTGTCTGAAATGGCAAAGGCTTACTGCCGGCTGGTGCGGAAGAACTCTATGAAAGCTTACTCCGCCACGGTGCAAAAGGCCATTGTATCCATTGATGCGGACCTGACCGCGGATTTAAGTCTGCGGCATCTGGCCAATCTGCTGAATGTAAACAGCAGCTATCTTTCCGCCCTGTTTAAAAAAGAAACCGGTCAGACCGTCACCGCCTATATTAACCATCAGCGGATTCGCCACGCCCGGCATCTGCTGGACACCACCAAATTGCAAATTCAGACTATTGCCCAGCACTGCGGTATGATTGATGTGCACTACTTCACCAAAGTGTTTAAGAATATCACGGGAATGACACCCAGACAATATCGGCAAAGAACTCTGGAACGGTAAAAAATACGCCCTGCGGAATTCCGCAGGGCGTCGTTGTTTAAGATAATCAGCTGATGATGTTGTCCAGCTTGCCAATCAGGTAGGAGGTACGCACCATACCGATATTGTTGGCAAACAGAAGATCGTCCGCGCCCACCTTCTCACAGAAGGCGGCCAGGTCTCCTGACCAGTACCGGTAGTCGATCTCATAAATGGTGCTGTAATGGTCTACCAAATAGGAAAGCAGCGCATTGCCGAAGGACTCCTTCACAATGACCAAAACAGAGCCGTCCGTTACGTCCGGGTTGGTAAACTCTGCGTACGGCTGATCGGATGCGGCAAAGCAGTTGTACTTGGAGGCGGCATTCCAATCGGATACATCCTTAATAATATCCCAGGCATAGGTTCTGCCGTTTGTATCCGTATACTTCATCGTAGCATTGGGGGAATAAGGCAGGTAGGCAACCACCGTATCCGGAGTCGCCTTCAGCGCCGGGTCTTTCTTGCAGTTGTTCTGATACAGACCGCCCAGGTAGTTTCCAAACTCCTTAACCTGACGCTGTTCCATGGTGTAGGGAGTAATGCCCTTAACCTGGCAGAATTCCTCGTAGGCATAGTACGCGCCGGGGCCGTTCCAGTGCCAGTCCGTACGGAAGTACAGGTATTCGTCCCGGTGCGCCAACAGGCGGTCAAAGCAGTTGACCGGAATGACAGAGTCGTTCATCATACCGAAAATCTGCTCCAGCCGGGCGCTCTGGTCCTCCAAAGACACCTTGGACTTCATATCATCCGGGAACACAACACCGATAGCCGTAGGAATAACCAGGTCATAAACATTGACCTTGCCTTCCAAATCGCTGGCAACCTTATTCACCAGCTTGGCATAGTTCTTTGCCGCGCTTTCGGAGTAAGAATAGCCTTCGTAGGCCATATTGTCGATGAGCAGAACGCCGTTGTAGTTCTTATAGGTTCCGCTTTTGCTGTAAATGTAGGCATAAGGAGGCTCGGTTACCGGCTCCGTGGGAGGTTCGGTAACTTCCTCGGTGGGAGGTTCTGTGGGATCTTCTGTAGAGTCGTTTGTGGTATCTTCCGCAGAAGGCTCTGTGGCGTCACCCGCGCCCTCTCCCACTACAGGAGGATTGGCCAGAATACTCTCAGCGGTCGCATAGTCCTCGGTGACACACACAATCACATACTTGCCCTGATTCCAGATAACAGCCTTATCAATCTTAGCAACTTCCTCGGGGATGTAGCTCAAAAACTGCGCCCGCAGCTCCTGAATGTGCTCCTGAGCACTGACAACAGCAGCCTCCACATCCTCCTCGGAGGTCACGGTGATCAGCGCCAGCTCGTCCGCATCGTAGCCGCTTCCGTCATACATTGTAACGGTTGCTTCAGGAAGGTCGGGGAAAAACAGCTCCGCATTGCCCTCCAGCATAGATAATTCGCTGGCGTAGCGAACATCAGACAGCAGCTTCTCCATGAGTTTTTGCACATCCACAGCCTTTGTGCTCTGCACATCGCCGCCACCGCCGCAGGCCGCAAGGCCCAGGCTCAGCGCCAGCGCCAACAGGACTGCCAGAATTCTTACAGTTGTACGTTTCATCAGTCTGTTCCTTTCTTTGTGTCTGGGCAAATTTTTGCATCCCATACCGACACATTCGCTTTTTACATGGATAATACTACCCTAAAAATGAAAATTTTTCAAGGGAAAACTGCAGAAATCTATGATTTCCCAGAAGTTTCTTTTTTCTGCGCGCCTTTGCTGCAAAAAATTGGGAAACATTTTTATATTTCCCAAAAAAGGCTTGACAAAACGCATTCTCTTTTATATAATGACATTCGCCTTTGGACGATTAGCTCAGCTGGTAGAGCATGCGCTTGACGTGCGCAGGGTCAGCGGTTCGAGTCCGTTATCGTCCACCAGAAAAGAACGGTAATCGTGATACGATTACCTTTCTTTTCAGTTATATTCGCCTTCGGCGAGTTATATTGCTTCGCAGTTATATTTGGCTTGCGCCAAGTTATATTGCCCTACGGGCAGTTTTGGAGGCGAATATAATATAACTGCTGCGTAGCAGCAATATAACTTTTACGAAGTAAAAATATAACTCCACCGCAAGGTGGAATATAACTTGAAACTACAGTGCAATATATGTATATTGTGGTTGAGGTTATAAAAGTGTCTGAAACTGCATTAAGAGATAAAGCAAAAACTTTTGCAAAATCATTCGTCTTACTTTGTCGTCAGATCAAAACAACGCACAAGG
>JAZUOF010000040.1:0-14871 GCA_045604565.1 Faecousia sp. | reverse complement strand
TGGAAGACCATGGCGATGTCGCGGTCCTTGGGAGCCACGTCATTGACCAAACGCTCACCGATGTACAACTCGCCCTCAGAGATCTCTTCCAGGCCGGCGATCATACGCAGAGTGGTGGACTTACCACAGCCGGAAGGACCAACCAGAACGATAAACTCCTTGTCGGCGATCTCCAGATTGAACTCCTGAACAGCCACAACACCCTTATCGGTGACCTGCAGCTTTGCCTTGGGCTCATCGGAGACGGATTCGTTCTTCTTTTTCTTCTTGTTCTTTTTGACGTCGTCGCCGCTGAAGGGGTAGATTTTCTTGATGTTTTTCAGGGATACAGTTGCCATAGCATTACGACTCTAAACACACCGAGGATTTCGCGTGTATTCTCGCATATCCGCCGGGTAAAACAGCGGAAGCATTACGACAGGTCTCCACACTGCCGCACCGTGAGTCAGACGGGGTTTATATTTCCTCCTTTTGTGACACAGTATGCCTATTTAGTGGAGTAGAACACACTATGCCCGGATGGTACAATCATACCACAGCTTCTACCGATATGCAACGGTTTTTTGCGACAGAATTTGTAAATTTTTTTGTACATTTTGCCAGGACACAGGCCAAAAACCGCACATCCGGTTCGGATACGCGGTTTTTAAGAAGCTTGCAAAATCGTGCCGGGAAACAGACCGCAGCAAATTCGTTCATATAGTCCGGCATCAGTCTTGAGGCGCGGCTTGAAGAAACTATGTGGGGCGCTGTTCCATTACGCGGACAATGCTTATGGCTCTCTCCCATACGCTTTTCTAAAACACGCAATTTCTTGTTAAGGCGCAGTAACAATGCTGAAATCCATAAAACGGTATGCTTCTGGGTCCTCCCCTGCCATCATAGCCCGGAGGGCATCCATAATAAGAGATATCTTCTGCGACCGGTCCGGGGCGACTGTGCCGGAAATCTTACCCTGGCTGACAGCCTCCAGTCCGTCTTCACTGCCGCCGATGCTCACGAGGTAGACATCCTTCCCCACCTGACGGCCGCCCTCCTCGATGGCGGCAGACGCGCCAAGCGCAATGGCATCATCCGAGCAGATAATCACTTCCATATCCTTACCGTACTTGCTCAGCGCCCGGGAACCTTGCAGGAAGCCGCTATCCTGACTCCAGGCGCAGTACAAAACCTCCAGCAAATCCCATTCCACCGGGCCAAGCTTCAATGCCTTTTGGCAGGTTTCTGTATAGGTGATGGCATCCAAATCGTCCTCCGGTCCCTGCAGAAACAGGCAGGTTGTCCGTCCGTCGCCGTTCAGGTCGCCCTTTGACGGCAGTTCAGCAACCATCTGCGCCTGCAGAATGCCGGATATGGACACATCGTAACCAATGTAGCAGATATTCTCCAGCTCAGACAAGTCCCTTTCCGGTTTCCGGTCTGTCAGAATTACGGGAACAGCTGCTTCCTGCAGTTTGGCCAGCAGCTCGTCGGAAGCGGATGTCATCACCGGCTCCACAATTAACGCCACACTGGTTCTGTCTACCAGTGTTTCGATCTGCTTGAGCTGTTTTGCCTGATTATTGTCGCAGTCCACAGCCAGTACCTCATACCCCTGGGCGCGCAGCGCGTCTTCCAGCTCCTGCCGGTAGACGGCATTTTCACGGTCTGTAGGGGTACGGTAGCAAATCCCTACCGTGGTCGTTCGGTCGGTTGAAAAATACCAGATCAGACCCGCACTCAGTAGCACTATGACTACCGCCAGAATTATCCACCGTAGCTTATTCATAAGATTCTCCTTGCAGTTTTTTCCTGATTATTTATTAGTATACCACTTTCTCCGGCTTTTGCAAAGAGGGATTTCAAGCCGTGGTTTCTTCGGATTTTGACACCCTTCGCGCAGCTTATGATTTGTGCACTTTATACAAAATATGTGGGTGATTTTTTATTGTCTTCATTGTTTTTTAATAATTATCCTATTGCATTTCTGGATTTTCGGTGCTATAATTTAGATGTAACTAAGATATCTTATCTCTCCTTTTCATTTTCTTATCTCTCTTTTCTCGGAACCCGGTATCGTCTGCTCAACGATACCGGGATTTCCATTTTTCCCGATAATTTCCTCGCTTTCCTGGGAAAGGGGTTGCGAAACGTTCTTTCCGGGGGTATAATAGATATGTTATTTTCTCGGCCTGAAAGGAGCCCCGGACTATGTGGGAAACATTTCTGCAGTGGCTGAACTCCGCCGGCACTTACGCCCTGAATAAGCTTCTGCCTGCGGCAGCTTTGTTGCTTATCGGCATTGTTATTATAAAAATTATTTTGAAAATTTTGACCACAGCTATGGGTAAGACAAAGCTGGAAAAGGCGGCTGTCAGTCTGATTCGCTCGGTGATTCGGATTGTGCTGTACCTGCTCGTTCTTTTGATCACGGCGTCTGCTCTGGGGATTGATGTAACCGGCATCGTAGCTTTGGCCAGCGTTCTGACTTTGGCAGTATCCCTGTCCGTGCAGGATGCCCTGACAAATCTGATCGGCGGCTTTACGCTGCTGGCAAACAAGCCCTTCTCCTCTGAGGATTTCGTGGAAATTGCCGGGCAGTCCGGCGTGGTCAAGGAAATCGGCCTGACTTACACCAAACTGCTTACCCCCGATGGGAAAACCGTCTCTTTGCCCAACAGCAGTGTGGTTTCCGCCCAAATTGTTAACTACACCATCTCCGGCATACGCCGTGTAGATATTTCTGTTTCCGCTTCCTATGATTGCCAGGTCGCAGACGTACTGAACGCTCTGAAACTGGCCGCAGAATTGCCTACTGCCCTGTCCGACCGCAAACCCTACGCCGCTGTCACCAAATACGGCGACAATGCCATCGAGTATATTCTGCAGGTCTGGACAAATTCTGACGATTACTGGACCACTCTGCACGCAATAAACGGGAAGCTGCAATCGGTCTTTGCCCAAAATCACATTAAAATGACGTATCCCCACCTAAACGTCCATCTGGATAAATAAAGAACCGGAGGTTACTATGGCACACGACTCTTATCTGTCTCCCCTGTCTACCCGGTATGCCAGCCAGGATATGCAGTACATCTTCTCTGAGGAATTTAAGTTCCGCACCTGGCGGCGGCTGTGGATTGCCCTTGCCAAAGCGGAAAACGCCCTGGGACTGGATGTGTCCAGGGAGCAAATTGCTGAATTGGAAGCCTGCAAGGATAACATCAATTACCACGTGGCGCAGGAGCGGGAAAAGCTTGTCCGTCACGATGTAATGAGCCACGTATATGCTTACGGTGTGCAGTGCCCCAATGCCGCCGGCATCATCCATCTGGGCGCCACCTCCTGCTATGTAGGCGACAACACCGATGTGGTGGTCCTGCGGGAGGCAAGCCGTTTGGTGCTGAAAAAATGCGCGCAGGTTGTTAAAAACCTTGCTTCCTTCGCGGAAAAATATAAGGCGCTCCCCTGCCTCGGCTATACCCATCTGCAGCCGGCGCAGCTGACCACCGTAGGAAAGCGGGCAACCTTGTGGATTTATGAGCTGATTCAGGATATGGAAAATCTGGAGTATCAGCTGAAAAATCTGAAACTCTTAGGTTCTAAAGGCACCACCGGCACCCAGGCATCCTTTATGGAGCTGTTTGGGGGCGATGAGGGGAAAATTCTGGAAATGGAACGCATCATCGCAAAGGAAATGGACTTTGACGGTGTCGTGCCCGTATCCGGTCAGACCTATTCCCGGAAGGTAGACAGCTATTTTCTGTCCGTCTTATCCGGAATTGCCCAGAGCGCCATGAAGTTTGCCACCGATTTGCGGCTCCTGCAAAGCTTTGAGGAAATGGAAGAACCCTTTGAGAAAAATCAGATTGGCTCTTCTGCTATGCCCTATAAGCGCAATCCTATGCGTTCCGAGCGCATCTGCGCCCTTGCCCGGTACGTAATCTGCGACAGTCTGAATCCCGCCTTTACTGCCGGCACCCAATGGATGGAACGAACTCTGGACGATTCTGCCAACAAGCGTATCAGTGTGGCTGAGGCCTTCCTGGCTGTGGATGCCATACTGAATCTGTATATGAATATCACCGCCGGTCTTGTGGTCTATGAGCAGGTGGTTCGCCGCCGGGTTATGGAAAAGCTGCCGTTTATGGCTACGGAGAACATCATGATGGAGTCCGTGAAACGGGGCGGCAACCGGCAGGAACTGCACGAGCTCCTGCGCGTCCACTCCCACGCCGCCGCTGCCAAGGTAAAACTGGAAGGCGGTCAGAACGATCTGATTGACCGGATTGCCGCTGACCCGGAAATCCCCCTTAGCCGGGAGGAAATTGCGCGCACGCTGGAGCCCGGCGCTTTTATCGGTCGCTCCGTCAGTCAGGTGGACAGTTTCCTGGACGAATTTGCCCGTCCTGTCATAGATCAATACTGCACTGAAGAATTGATTGGCGAACTGAAGGTATAACATAACCCCTCCGGCATCCTGTATGCCGGAGGGGTTTTCTTATCCTTGAAATTTTCCCGGGGTGACGCCCACAATCCGCTTAAACACCTTACAATAGTAACTTTGGTCAGGAAATCCTACAGACACGGCAATATCCGCCAGTGAGTAGCTCCGGGCCAGCAACAGTTGCTTGCTTTCCTCCACACGGATTTGGCACAGATATTCCCGGAACGGAACACCTACCACCTCCCGGAATAAGGCAGAAAAATAGCTGGGACTGAGCTGTACATATTCTGCAACCTGCGTCAAATCCAAAGGCTGATTGTAGTGATCCCACAGAAAACGCAACGCCTTGCGGATATGGGGGTTTCCCTTGTCCTTTTCATAAAAAGCGGCCCGCATAAAGCTTTCCAGTACCTCCTGCATCAGCATACACAAATCTTCCAGCGCCTGTTCCTGATACAGCTTTACCAAAAACTGGCTGTTTAGTCGGTAAATGTGTTCTGTATTGGCGCCGCCGTCAATGGCAACGCGGGAAAGAAGGGTGGTCAGCTCGATGGCACGAACCCGGACAGACTCCAAATTGCCTCCCTCGCTGAAAAGAACGTGCCCAATCAGCTCATTGAGCAGCGCCTTGACTTCCTGAATGGTTCCCGTACGCAGTTTGGAAAGCAGTTCTTTTTCCTTCAGATAAAAGAAGGTTAAAGACCGGTCGGATTGCTGTTCCTTATATCGCTGTATGGTTTCGTTAATTTTTGCCTGCTGGGTCATTTTTTGCCGCGTCTGCATCAGAAGCGCCCGTTCACCAGGCATAATGGGCGACAGCAGATGATCCACCAGCTTTTTCAGCTGATTCACCCGGGCCGGGGGTAATATTGCCAGGCTTCCCAACTCGTCGTACAGCTCCAAAGACAGTGTGGGCGGTAATTTTTCCCGTTCCGCTAAATCGCTGACCAACGTGGAATCCGGCGCGTCCATCAGGAATGGACCGATGATGACACTGCCCAGCAGCTCTTGCCGGTTGATCAGAGGAAAGGCAATGTGTGTTAAGTGGGCGTGGCAGGCAAAAATATAGGCTTCGCCCAGCGCCTGGGCTCGCTGCCCGGCCTCAATATGCAGCTTTGGACAGATTGTTTTGTCAAAAACCTTGTTCTTTAAAATGGTACAGTAACCGGTAGGCTGGCCAAAAGACATCAGGATTTGACCGTCGCCATCAATGAGCTGAATAGATAATCCGGTAAAAACCTGCAGATTTTCCAAGATATCCCGAATCCTTTCCTCCGGTAAAAGAGAAAACAAACTGGCAGACATAAAAGACACCCTCTATCATTACAAATAATCGAATAAAAAGACAATACCGGTATGCTCTCGCCATATTATACTACAAATATCATAAAAAAACAATAGGAGGCGCACAGATGGATTTACAGGAAATCTCCCTGCAGCTGCAGGCCGGCAAAGCAAAGCTTGTCAAAGGACTTGTCCAGCAGGCTATTGACGAAGGGATTCCCGCGCAGCAGATTCTGAAAGAAGGCTTGCTTTCTGGTATGAATGTGATTGGTGAGAAATTCAAAAACAACGAGGTCTTTGTTCCGGAGGTGCTGGTTGCCGCCCGCGCTATGAATATGGGTGTCAGTGTGTTAAAGCCTCTGTTGGTGCAGGACGGACTGAAAGCCAGCGGCAAGGTCTGCATCGGTACCGTCAAGGGTGACTTGCACGATATCGGCAAGAATCTGGTCAGAATGATGATGGAGGGCAAAGGTCTGGAGGTCATTGATTTAGGCACCGATGTTGCTCCGGAAGCTTTTGTAAAGGCCGCCATTGAAGAAAACTGCCAAATTATTTGCTGTTCTGCTCTGCTGACCACAACTATGAATGTTATGGTGGATGTGGTCAAGGCGGCAGAAGAAGCCGGAATTCGCGATCATGTGAAGATTCTTATTGGCGGCGCACCGGTAACGGATGCCTTCTGCAAGCAAATCGGCGCAGATGCCTACACTCCGGATGCGGCCTCTGCCGCTGAGCTGGCTGTATCCCTTTGCGCCCAATAAATTTGAAGGATTGTCCCCTACGCGCCTTGCGCGGCGCTGTTTTGGAGAAAAATTATGAGTATACTGAAAATCTGGCAGAACAGCCGGATGTTCCAAACAGAATTTGAGGGCACACCGCTTTTGCATCAGGTATTGACCGATGCCGGGCTGTCTGTTGCCCACCCTTGCGGCGGCAGAGGTCTTTGCGGCAAATGCGCTGTTAAGGTCTCCGGGCAGGTTTCTGCGCCCAATGATGCAGAAATTCAGGCTGGGATGCGGCTTTCCTGCCAGTGTGTACTGCTGGGGGATGCGCAGGTATGGCTTCCCGAAAAGACGGACGCCCAAATTGAGACCTCCGGCACTCCATATAAGGCGGTCAATCCCATGTCCGGACAATACGGCTGTGCCATCGACATTGGCACCACCACATTGGCTCTAAAACTGGTGGATTTGTCCACGGGAGAGGTTTTGTCGGTACAAAGCCGGCTGAATCCGCAGCAGGCCATTGCCGCAGATGTTATGGGCCGCATTGCCGCAGCTATGGATGGGAAAGGTTTGCAAATGCAGGCCCTTCTTTTGGATGCTTTGGCGCAGATGCGGCAGGATGCCTGCGTCAGCGCGCAAATTGCGCCGGAAGAAGTGCTGTGCGCCGTCATAACCGGCAACACCACAATGCTATATTTATTGCTGGGCAAGGACACCTCTTGTCTTCACGCCGCGCCCTTTTCGGCAGATTGTCTGTTTGGTGTGGAAGATACCCTTTTGGGTATGCAGGTGTTTTTCCCAAGCTGTATGCACGCTTTTGTGGGCGCAGATATTACCTGCGCCCTATTGGCCAGCGGTATGTGCAGTCAGCAGGAAACTGCTCTGCTTTGCGACATTGGCACCAACGGTGAGCTTGCACTGTGGAAAGACGGCACGCTCTATGTGGCATCCACGGCGGCAGGCCCGGCCTTTGAAGGCGCAGGCATCTCCTGCGGCTGTGGATGTGTACGTGGCGCTATTGACCGGGTAGAACTGCGCCACGGCGCGGTTGTTTCCCACACCGTAGGCGATGCCCCGGCCACAGGTATTTGCGGCTCAGGCCTGATAGATGCCATTGCCGTGTTTCTGGCAACCCAGGATATTGATGAGACCGGGGCAACCGCAGGCGACTTCCTTCCCCTTACAGAAGGTATCCGCCTGCTTCCCAAAGATGTCCGTGCCATACAACTGGCCAAAGCTGCCATCCGCGCCGGTATTCAGACCATACTGGAAATGGCACAGGCGACGGAATCGGAAATTCAGAGGCTGTACATTGCCGGTGGCTTTGGCTCTCATCTGAATGTGACCTCCGCCGCTGCAATTGGCCTGATTCCCCCGGTTCTGCAAAACCGTGTGAAAGTTATGGGCAACGGCGCTCTGACCGGCGCGATGCAGATGTTGCTGAACCGGGAGCAGGCAGGCCGCAAGCTGGCAAATGGGGCAAAACATTTGGATTTCGGCGGAAACCCCATATTTAACCGAAATTTTGTGGAGCAGATCCTGTTTGACAATGCTTGCCTGCCGTAGGCAATTTGATTATCGGAGGAATCCAATATGAATCGTAATATGAAGCAGTGGGTGGCAGACCAAATTGCAAGCCCCTGCAAAAAGGCACTTCCCATTCTTTCCTTTCCCTGTGTGCAGCTGATGAATGTTACTGTGCGCGAGCTTGTTTCCAGCAGTCAGTTGCAGGCCGAGGGTATGAAGCAGGTTGCAGACCGGGTGCCCTCTGCCGCATCCGTTAGCCTTATGGACCTTTCTGTTGAGGCAGAGGCCTTCGGTTCTACAATTCACATAAACGAAAATGAAGTTCCCACGGTGGTGGGCGCTCTGATTTCTGACGAAGATGAGGCCGCCGCGTTGAAAGTCCCTCAGGTAGGCGCCGCCCGTACCGGAATCTGCGTGGATGCCATTGCCTTGGCCGCTAAGCGGATAACCGACCGCCCGATTCTGTCCGGCGTAATCGGGCCGTACTCTCTGGCCGGTCGCCTTTTGGACGTAAGCGAGGCAATGCTTTTGTGCTATGACGACCCCGATATGGTGCATACCGTTTTGGATAAGGCAACCACATTTCTGATTGCATACTGCAAAGCCTTCCACCAAGCCGGCGCAGACGGCGTAGTGCTTGCAGAGCCTTTGGCCGGTCTGCTTTCGCCCAGTCTGGCCCGAGAATTCTCCCACCCCTATGTAAAGCGCCTGATTGACGCTGTACAGCAGGAGGATTTTTGCGTTATCTATCACAACTGTGGAAACAATGTGCCCCTTATGGCAAAGGATATTTACCAGTTGGGCGCAAGCGGCTATCACTTTGGCGATGCCATTGACCTGAAAACCATGCTTCCGGATGCCCCAAGCGATGCGCTGGTTATGGGTAATGTAAGTCCTGCAGAGCAATTTTTGGGCGGCACGCCAGACTCTATTATGGCGCACACGAAAAAGATTATGGCCGACTGCATCGCTTATCCCAACTTTGTGATTTCCAGCGGCTGTGATATCCCGCCGTCGGCGCCCTGGGAAAACATTGATTCGTTTTTCCGCACCGTATCTGCACAACAGTAAAGGAGTGGTTTTGATATGACATCCAGAGAACGATTGCTTGCTGCCATCCACCATCAGACCCCGGACCGTGTTCCGTTGGATTTGGGCGCTACCGGACAGACCGGTATGAACGCCAGCACCCTTTACCGCCTGAGAAAGGCTTTGGGTATGGAGGAACGCCCCATTGTAATCTCCGAAACCCTGCAAATGCTGGGACAGATTGATCAGGATATGCTGGACTGGGTCGGCGGAGATGTGATTGGACTGAATAACCCAGTGAACCTGTTTGGCGTGCCGGACGGCCAACTGAAACCCTTCCGGATGCCCGACGGAACGCCTACCCTTGTTTCCGAAGGCAACGCCTTTGACATTAAGCCGGACGGATCTGTGGATATCTATCCTCAGGGAAACCGAACTGTGCCGCCCAGCGGACGTATGCCGGCCGGTGGATACTTCTTTGATAATATTGACCGATCAGAAGAATTTGATGAGGATAACCTGACACCTCTGGAAGACTTTAAGGATGATTTTTCTGTACTGTCTGACGAAACTGCAGAATACTTAAGCAAGAAAGCAACGCTTTTGTATGAGGGAACGGATTATGGCATCGTGGGCAATCTGGGCGGCGCCAGCTTTGGCGACTGCGGCGTTCTGCCCGGTCCTCACCTTCTACATCCCAAGGGAATCCGCAAGATTGACGACTGGCTGATGGCCCATATTCTGTATCCGGAATACATCGAAGAAGTATTCGAGATGCAAACCCAGGCAATGCTGAAAAATTTGGAAATCTATCGGCAGGCTGTGGGTGATAAGATTCAGATTGTTTGGATCAGCGGAACAGATTTTGGTACGCAAAACGGCGAATTCATCAGCGCCGATACTTTCCGCACCCTGTATAAGCCTTACTATCAGAGGGTCAACGATTGGGTGCATCAAAATACCCAGTGGAAAACCTTTTACCATTGCTGCGGCAGCGTCGTAAGTCTCCTGGACGATTTCGTGGATATGGGCGTAGACATTCTCAATCCCGTTCAGCTGAGCGCCAAGGGTATGGATGCCAAAATGCTCAAAGAAAAATACGGTGACAAGCTGGTGTTCTGGGGCGGCGGCATCGACACGCAAAAAACGCTCCCCTTTGGCTCTCCCGCAGAAGTAAGACAGCAGGTTTGGGAACGTTTGGAGATTCTGTCCAAAGGTGGCGGTTATGTGTTCAACCCCATTCATAACGTGGTAGGCGGCACACCGGTGGAGAATCTGGTTGCCATGTACGAAACCGTCAAGGAATTCAATCAGCGCGGATAATCCGCAGCCTGCATATTTTTGTATTTGCCGGCCATACTATGTTCGGGCAGAGGATGACGGATGACGGGAAAATTCGTGACGACGAATTTGCACAGAAACCGCGCATAATCTGTCAAGGGTATCTCCGGAATGATACGAAAGCAGACAAAAATACATCAGGATGCCGTACACATCCAACATCAAAAAGATAGATTGTATTTTTGTCTGTACATATAACAGGGTCTTTTACAAAAAGCAAGGGGCGTGTTGCAGTCGTTTTGCAACACGCCCTCTCTTTATTGGGTTTTGAATTGGCAGAAGTATTCGTAAAGTGGGGTGAGCTGGGCAAAAAGTTTTGCAACCCGCTGACCCAGCTCCGGGCCGAAGGTTTCCGGGCTGAACGGCTCGTCCACCGTACAGCCAATCTGTCCTTTCCATTCAAAAAACCGTTCCAGAGCAGGATTTTCTGTTGGCTTCGGCCGCTTGTAGAGCTGCGCGGTAATGGGTAGTCCCGTGGCCTTCTCCGTATCCCGGATCAGCTTTAAAAACTTTTTCGGGTGCTGGGCAATGTCTCTGCGAATATCCTCTAAAACCGCCGTACGGGGCTTCCAGAAGAAAAAGCCGTAGCTAACCCCCTCCGGATTGATTTCAAAATACAGGCAGGGATTTTCCGCCCACCACTCCACATCCGGACGTATGCAAATCCACAGGCTCTCTTTGTAGGGAACGGGATAGTGCATTCTGGCATCCCGGTAGATACGGCTGACCTTCAACAAATGTCCCGGTTTGTCCAGAAAAGGCGCAAACAGGTCCTTTCCCAATGCCTTGGTGGGCTCATAAAGGTAGTTTACATAATTCTGCTTGTTCTCCAGAAACCATTCCCGGTTGTTGTTCATCCGAATACCCCAAAGGAAGTCTACCGTTTCCGGACAATATCCGTTAAACATACGTGATATCCCCTTTTCTGATTGTAGAATCGAAACAGTCCTCAGGAATTTCCAGTTCATAACGCTCGCACACATTGATAACCTTTGTACCGTGATATTCCCGTTCCCGGATTCGGTCTGTGCCGTAATTCAGATGAACGTGGCCGTGGAGCAGGTATTGAGGGTGATACTTATCTATCAGCTCCAGGAAGGCCTCAAAGCCTCTGTGCGCGGGGTCCGGCTGGTCTCCCACGCCTGCTGGCGGCGCGTGGGTTATGACCACATCCACGCCCTTATGCCTCCACAAATCAAACCGAAGCTTACGGATTTTTCTGCGCATTTCCCCGTCTGTATACTGGTGCGGACCGGGGTGATACCGATAACAGCCTCCCAGTCCCAGAATCCGCAATCCCCGATAGACCACCAGCTTGCCGTCGATACCATCACAACCCTCCGGCGGCTCCGCCTCAAAACGCTCATCGTGGTTGCCGGGAACATACAGCACCGGGCATCGGGCCATCGTCACCAAAAAGGAAAGATATTGTGCTTTCAAATCGCCGCAGGCCAAAATCAAATCGTACGAATCCAGTCTGCCCGGAACATAGTAATCATAGAGCGCCGGGCACTCCTGGTCAGAGACAGCCAATATTCTCACAAAGTGCCCTCCTTTTCCAAAGGAATGGATTCCCGATAAATACCCAGTTCCCGAACCAGTGCCTGAGAAAACGGCAGCAGGGCCTCAAAAGGCGGAATCGCGCCGTCCACATTGTCGCACAGCCAGTCCATCTGCAAAAGCTCAGCCGGGGTAAACACCCGGTCTCCCGGATTTTTTTCCGTTCCATCCTGGGATAAAATTCTGCGGTGGAAGGGGTCTATGGTTTTGTTCTGCAGGCCCTGCCGCAGTGTTTCCGCCAGGGTTTTCAAACCCTCGGGCAGTTGTTCGGTAAGCGCCACATCAATGGCGCCGCTATCCATTCCCCACCAGTAATTCACTGCCTGCAGGCCCGCGCGGCTGTGAAACCAGGTGCCGTTAAATACGGAACGGATTACGTGCTCATAGATTTTGCCCCACATCCAGCAAGGCGTTCCCAACTGCATCAAAGATCCGTCCTCACCGATGAAGTACGTGCCGTATCTTCCGTGCGCCAAATGCGCCTGATCGGTGGTAGGCATATCCTGATTGGATACCACCCGGATTCCCATATCGTAAAACTCTTTCAGGTGGTCGCCTGCCTGGCAGGACCAACGCAGTTCAATTCTCGCTCTGGGATTTGTCAACTGCGCGCCCAGAGCAAACGCATTGATTGAGGCAGGAACACCGTAAATGGGGTAATTTCCGATATATCCGATTTTATCATTGTCGCTCATCGCGCCGGCGATGGCACCTGTAATAAATTTTCCTTCATACAGGCGGCTGTAATAGGTACGCACACTGGAGTAAGGCGTTGCCACAGAGCAATTCAAAAACTTCACCTTCGGGTGGTTCACCGCCGCGCGCAAAGTGGCGCGGGCGAGCTGCGGTGTGGTGGTAAAGACAATCTGCGCCCCCTCTGCCACTGCCTGTTCCAAAAGGGCGTCTGCCTGCTCCGGAGTATCCGCATGGAAGTAGCTTCTGGTGGTGACCTTTTCCCCAAATACCTGCGCTACGTAAGCCGCGCCCTCCTCGTGGCCGGCTGTCCAGGGACTGATATTTTCGTCCCGCTGATGGACAAAGGCCACCTGCAGCCGGTCGGGGTTGGAAGACATCAGCATGCTGAGCAGGCCGGTTTTCGCATCGTCCTTCGGCTCAGTCTGCACCTGCATCGGTGTTTCCTGCGCTATGGAAAGCATATCCTCCCGCAGAGCGCCGACGGCCTTGGTCAGTTCTTCCACTGACATTTCCGAGATTTCCCGCAGAGTATGCACCCGCAGCCACAGCAGCAGAGCTTCCTCCGGCAGCAGGTCTATCTGGTGCACTTTCGCCGATACCAGAGCCTCCCGGAAATAATGCAGACAACTTCTGAATGTGATGCGTTCCCGGTCGGTCCACTCTTCGCCCGGGTCTTTGCCCAGCAGAGAAAGCAGCTTTGCGTAATCACCGGGACGGCGGAACTGCACATCATACATTCCGCTCGCCTGATAAAATTCCAAAAACTCCCCATAGGCAACCACTTCGGGCGCATCTGACTGGGCCGGCATAATCCGTGTGACCGTACCCGGAATCCGCGCCGCGCCAAAATACCGCAGGATGCTGACTCGTTTGTTGCCCTCCTGCACGTAAAATTTGCCCATATATTCATAGCAGACAATAGGCTCCCGGATGCCTTCGTCGGACAAATGAACACTGCACAAGTGATACCATTTGGTCGCGAACTCACTGTCCGGGTCCAGTAGGGGCAGAAACCCTGCGGTAAATGCCAGTACCCGGCCGGCAGACTTTACACCTACAATGCGGTCGGCGGGAATTTCTATGGTGCCCACCTCGACCGTAGCGCCCACCGCCTGCCCATCCAGGATTTCATCCAAAATCTCCGGATAGGGATTCCATCCGCGCTGTACCCGCTCGGTGTATTCTTTATGGCCCAATTTTAAGGCTCGTAAATATTCTTCTCTTACTTCACTGATATACATAGGTTTGCTCCTGTGGAATTGAACTTTGGATATATCATACCTGCTTTTTCTCCATTTTTCAAGTAGCAGGGGTTTCCAAAGAAAAAGTGCGTATCGCAAATACGATACGCACTTTTTTATTTTGTAATAGCCGGATTACACCAGCTCGATGACTGCCATCTCGGCAGCGTCACCGCGGCGGGCGCCGGTACGAGTTACTCTGGTATAGCCGCCGTTGCGGTCAGCATACTTGGGAGCAATCTCCTTGAACAGTTTCTGGACGACATCTTCCTTGGTCACATAAGCCATAGCCTTACGATAGGCGGCCAGATTGCCCTTCTTGCCCAGGGTGATCATCTTCACAGCCACAGGCTGTACTTCCTTGGCGCGGAAGAAGGTGGTCTCCATCTTGCCGTTCTCCAGCAGATCGGTGACCTGCTGACGCAGCAGAGCCTTTCTCTGAGCGGAAGTCTTGCCCAGTTTACGAGTACCGAACATGAACGTTTCCTCCTATAATGTTTCGAAAACTTAGTTGTTTGCAGAATCCTCGCTGGCCAGGGACAGACCCATCATTTCCAGCTTCTTCTGAACTTCGTCCAGGGACTTCTTGCCCATATTCCGGACCTTCATCATATCCTCGCCGGTCTTGCTGATCAAGTCAGCCACGGTGTTGATATTGGCGCGCTTAAGGCAATTGATGCTACGGACAGACAGATCCAGCTCATCGATGGTCATTGCCAGCTTGGTATCGGGGCGGTCAAGGGACTTCTCTACAACAGTAGAATCCGTGCTGAGCTTATCGGACAGGTTGGTAAACACCGTCAAATGGTCGGACAAAATCTTCGCGCCCAAGGAAACAGCATCCTTGGCGGAAATCGTAGAATCCGTCCAGACCTCCAAGGTCAGCTTGTCAAAGTCGGTCTTGTCGCCAACACGAGTAGGCTCCACTGTATAATTCACCTTTGTTACAGGAGAATAAATGGAGTCAATGGGAATCACACCAATCACAGTCTGGGCGGTCTTGTTTCGGTCAGCCGACACATAACCACGACCCTGCGACAGG
>JAZUOF010000039.1:0-17604 GCA_045604565.1 Faecousia sp. | reverse complement strand
GGTACGAAGCCAACTGGGGCATGGTGGAAAAGGGATGGCGCACCCACGTACAGGGTCAGGGCCGGATGTTCCCCTCTGCTCTGGATGCCATTGAGACCTACCGGGCCGAAACCGGCTGTATCGACCAGGATTTGCCCGCCTTTGTTGTGGAAAGAAACGGCGAGCCGGTGGCAAAGATTGATAATGGAGAAAGCGTAATTCTGTTCAACTTCCGGGGCGACCGGGCGCAGGAAATCTCCCTGGCCTTTGACCGAAAGGATTTTGATAAGTTTGACCGGGGCGACTACACCGGCGTAAAGTTTGCCGGTATGCTCCAGTATGACGGAGACCTGAATATTCCCGAAAACTATCTGGTGCAGCCCCCTGTGATCACCAACACACTGACGGAAGTGCTGTGCCAGGCCGGCATCCGGGAGTACGCGCTGTCCGAAACCCAGAAGTACGGCCACGTAACCTACTTCTGGAACGGCAACCGTTCCGGCAAAGTGGATGAGGCGCTGGAGGATTATGAGGAAATCCCCTCTGACGTCATTCCCTTTGAGCAGGCGCCTTCTATGAAATCCAAAGAAATCACCGAGAAAATGGTGCAGGCGATGGCATCCGGCAAATATCAGTTCCTGCGCTGTAAATATCCCAACCGCGATATGGTGGGCCATACCGGCGTGATGGATGCGGTTGTTTATGCAATGGAATGTGTGGACAGCGGCCTGAAAGCGATTTTGGAGGCTGCCGACCGGTACGGCTATACAGTGCTGATCACCGCCGACCACGGCAATGCCGATCAGATGACGGAGACCAAGAAGGGCAAAACCTCCGTCCGCACTGCGCACTCTTTGAATCCCGTTCCTTTCATCATTTACGATACGGATAAGACCTGGCAGATTCGTCAGGGCGCTTACGGTCTGGCTAATGTGGCGCCCACCGTGGTAAAGATGATGGGACTGACTGCCCCCGAATGCTGGGAAGACAGTATGGTCTGATTCCCGACACTACAATAAGGAGGTTCTATCTATGATTACCCAGAAGAACGAAAACGGCACTGTGTGCGTCAGCACCAGCGTCTATACCGACATTGCCGGTACGGCAGCAACCAACTGCTTCGGTGTAAAGGGAATGGCCGCCCGTTCCGTTAAGGACGGAGTGTACCACCTGCTCCGGAAGGAGTCTGCCAGCAAGGGTGTCCACGTGGAGTTCCACGAGGATGATACCATCTCCATTGATTTGCACATTATTGTGGATAACGGCGTGAATCTGGCGGCTGTGGGAAATTCCATTATTTCTGAAGTCCGCTATGTGGTTTCCAAAACCACCGGAACACAGGTTCGTTCCGTGAACGTATATATAGATTCCATGATGATTGGATAAGTTCGGAGGTATTACCATTGAGGCAGACAATTAACGGAGCCGATTTTCGCCGATTGATGATCAGCGCGGCTGCCGCCATAGAAATCAACAAGCAAAAGCTTAACGAGCTGAACGTATTTCCCGTGCCGGACGGCGATACCGGCACCAATATGTCTATGACCATCAACGCCGCCGCCGCAGATTTGCGCAAGGTGGAAGATCCTTCCCTGGAGAAGGCCGCCGCTACCTCGGCCTCCGCAATGCTGCGGGGCGCAAGAGGCAATTCCGGCGTGATTTTGTCCCTGCTGCTGCGGGGAATTTCCCGGAAGCTGAAGGGTCAAACGGAATGTAACGGTGTACTGTGGGCCGCCGCTTTGCAGGAGGGCGTGGATGCCGCTTACAAGGCGGTTATGAAGCCTGCGGAAGGCACCATCCTCACCGTTGCCCGCCTGGCGGCCGCAAAGGCAACCCAGGCTGCTCAGGAAAATAATTATTTCGAGTTTGTCCATGAGGCTGCTCTGGAAGAGGCAAAGGTGGCCCTGGCCAATACGGTGAATCAGAACCCTGTGCTGAAAAAGGCAGGCGTTGTGGATGCCGGCGGCAAGGGCTGGGTCATTGCTTTGGAAGCTATGCTCTGCGCCCTGCGGGGTGAGGACGTGGTTGTTCCCGAGGGAATGGCGACGGAAGACGACCGGGAACGCGACGATTTCTCCGATTTTGATACGGAAGATAACACCTTCACCTACTGCACCGAGTTTATCATCGCCCGGGAAAATGACAAAGATCCCGAAGAGCTGCGGGCATTTTTAAGCGGCCTGGGCGACTCTCTGGTGCTGGTGGACGATGAGGAAATCATTAAGGTGCACGTGCATACCAACGACCCCGGCGCAGCACTGCACGAAGCTGTGAACTACGGCTCCTTTGTGACCGTAAAGATTGAAAATATGCGCCTGCAGCACACGGAAAAGGTGCTCAGCGAGCAGGAGCTTGCGCCGAAGATCGCGGAGCCGGAAAAGCCTTTTGGTGTGGTTTCCGTATGCGCCGGAGCAGGACTGGCTGATGTCTTTACCAATCTGGGTGTGGACGGAATCATTTCCGGCGGCCAGACGATGAATCCCAGCACCCAGGACATCCTGGAAGTGGTCAATACCGTTCCTGCAGAGACGGTGTATGTTCTGCCCAACAATAAGAATATTATTATGGCGGCGGAGCAGGTGGATGCCCTTACCCCCAAGCGCGTTGTGGTCATCCCCAGCAAGACCGTTCCCCAGGGCATTACCGCAAAGCTCAGCTTTAATCCGGAAGGAACGGAACAAGAAAATACCCAGGCCCTCACCGAAGCGCTGGCAACGGTGGATACCATGCAGATCACCTATGCCGCCCGAAATTCCGATTTTGACGGCTACGATATCCACGAAGGTGACTATCTGGCGATGTTTGGCGGCAGCCTGTTCGGCACGAGCCGGGATATCAAGGTCCTGCTGAAGGCATTGGCAGAGAAGGTGCGGGATTCCGGCAAGGAATATATCACCATCTATTACGGCGCGGATATTCAGGAAAAGCACGCCCGGAAGGCGGCAGACCTGTTTAGCCAGATATGCCCGGATGCAGATGTGAATCTGCTCAGCGGCGGTCAACCCGTATATTATTATCTGATCTCTGCGGAATAACTGATACACAAAAACAAGGCCCGCTGCACCGCAGTGGGCCTTCTGTCCCCAAACAGGAATCGGACCATTACAGAATTTACATAGGATAAGTTTCAATATGTGAAGGATGTGATTGCAATGAGGGATTTCCCTGCCGGCGGCCTGATTGGGAAAACCGTGGAAATGGTTCGGCAAATCAGCCGCTTTCACGTGGGATTGTACGCTTCCCACGCCGGATTTTTTATTGTGCTGTCTCTGTTTCCCAGTTTGGTACTCCTACTGGGATTGCTGCGGCATACGGGCCTGGAAGTGACGAACCTGATTACCTTTTTGGAAGGAATGATTCCGGAAGCGCTGATGCCTACGGTAAAAAAACTGGTTCTCAATACCTATTTGGAGACGTCCGGAACGGTACTTTCTCTTTCGGCATTGACGGCGCTGTGGTCTGCCAGCCGGGGTATCTACGGGTTGCTTACGGGACTTAACTCCATTTACGAGGTGGAGGAGAATCGGGGCTGGCTCTATACCCGGTCGGTCAGCGTGCTGTATACCTTTGCTTTTTTGCTGGTACTGTGGCTTACGTTGGTGGTCAATGTGTTCGGAAAAACACTGCTGAAAACCATTCCGCTAAACGAAGATTTATTGCGGTTTTTGGTGGACGTGCTGAATTTGCGCTTTTTCCTCCTGCTGTTGCTGCAAACAGGGGTATTTACCGCTATGTTTATGGCCTTGCCCAATCGGCGCAACGGACTGAAAGAATCGGTGCCCGGCGCATTGCTGTCCTCTGCCGGATGGCTGATTTTCTCCGACTTGTATTCTGCGTATGTGGAGAATTTCTCCAATTACTCCAATATTTACGGGTCGGTCTACTCTGTAGCAATCGGTATGCTGTGGCTTTATTTTTGCGTAAGCATTGTCTTTTACGGCGGCGTACTCAACCGCTTTATTAAGAAGTATAGAGAAAGAAGGAGAGTATAGAAATGGCATTTTATTCTTATATTTTTACTGCCAATTACAAAAAATTCTTTCAAAGTCTGTCTGAGGCAGCGAAAAAAGAACATCGATTCTTTCCGGCGCTGGTGGTGGATGCGGCTTGGTGCGTATTCCGGTACGGTCTGGCACTGTCGGACTATTTGAACTATAAGATATACATCCGCAACGGTCAGCAGCGGAAGGAATATGTGGGCGTGCGGATGCAAAATACGCTGTATGAAACCGTATCTCCCAGCCAGTACAAGAAGCGCTATACCATCAAGCCCACCTTTTTAAAGGAATTCCGGGAGTATACCAAGCGGAATTTTCTTGTGCCTAAAGAAAGTGATTTCCAGCAGTTCCAAAGCTTTTTGGACAACAATTCTGTCTTTATGGAAAAACCCCTGGACGGCATCGGCGGACACGGTGTCCGGAAAGTATATACTGCGGACATAGCCGACCGGCAGGCGTATTTTCAGGAATGTGTTGAGAAAAACGTCTTTATGGAAGAGCTGATCATTCAGCACCCGGATATGAACGTTCTGTGCGGAACCAGCGTCAATACCATGCGCGTAATGACCTTTAACGATCACGGAAAATCCGAGATCCTGTGGCTGGGTATGCGCGTGGGCAATGGCGTAAACCCCGTGGACAACTTCCACGCGGCAGGCATGGGTGTCAAAATCGATATGGAAACCGGCCGCTTTGTGGGTAATGCCATAGATAAGGACGGCGTAGAGTATACCCACCATCCCACCACCGGCGTGCAGTTTGACGGTTTCCAGCTTCCTTGTTTCCAGGAGGCCAAAGAATTGACCTTGAAGGCAAGTCTGGAAAGTGACAAGATCCTGATGGTGGGCTGGGATATTGCCTTTTCCGATAAGGGCCCGCTGATCGTGGAAGGCAACCGCCGTCCCGGCTTTGACCTGGTGCAGATGCTGGATGAACGGGGACGGATGGATATGGTGCGCAGCGTCATGTCCCGGGCAAAAGGAGAGAACAAAGCATAAGTATCCGGGGATCCTATTTATATCGGCTGCGGCGCCAAAATCATCGGTAATATTCGGGTGGGAAACAACGTACGGATTGGGGCAAACTGCGTGGTTGTAGAGGATATTCCGGATAATGCCACGGTGGTCCTGGAACGGTCCAGGGTCCTGATACGGCGGGATGCCCAGGATAATCGCTTTATCTCTTATTACGACAGTAAACGGGAAGAAGTTCTGGTGTAAATTACTTAACTTTTTGTAAACAAAGCCTTTCTTTACGGCTTGTTCATAAACAGCAGGTATATTGGAAGAAAAAGGAGGTGCCGGCGGTGTTTGGGCTTGTTATGGCCAATGTGGAAGAACTTTCCAAGGAGGAAAAGACCCGGTATAACGGCGTTTACTGCGGCATCTGCCGGCAAATTCGCGTCAATGCCTCCAATATGGCGCGATTGGGTCTTTCTTACGATATGGCCTTTCTCGCCCTTTTGCTGATGAGCCTGTATGAACCGGAGGAGACCTCCGGAAACCGGGCGTGCAAACTGCACCCCTTCAAACCCCGTCCGTGGATTGAAAATGCCTATGTGACTTATGCCGCGGATATGAATGTGGCACTGGCCTATTATAAAGCGCTGGACGACTATGCCGACGAAGGAAAATTCCGGGCAAAAAAGCAGTCGGAGCTTTTTGGGAAAACCATGGGGGATATTGCAAAACGCTATCCCAGACAGTGCGCCGCTATGGAACGGTGCATAACCCGTCTGCGGGAACTGGAAAAGGAAAATTGCGCCAATCCCGATTTGCCTGCCGCTTGCTTCGGGGAATTGATGGAAGAGCTGTTCGTATACGAACAGGATATGTGGGAACCCACTTTGCGGCAAATGGGAATGGCTTTGGGCCGGTTCATCTATTTGGCGGATGCGGCGCTGGATTACCGCGCCGATTGCAGGAAAAACCGGTACAATCCGTTTTTGGCAATGGGTACGGGAGAGGACTGGACCCGTTGGGAGCAGTATTTGGTGCTGACAATGGGCCGTTGTACGGACTATTTTGAACGCCTGCCTTTGGTGCAGGACAAAAAGATCTTGGACAATATTCTTTACAGCGGTATTTGGCTTTCTTATCGGAAACAGCAAAAGGGAGCGGGTGAAGTATGACAGACGATCCTTATCAGGTATTGGGAGTAAGCCGGGATGCCTCCGACGAGGAGATTAAACAGGCTTACCGCCGCTTGGCAAAAAAATATCATCCGGATCGCAATCCCGGCGATGCGGAGGCCGCCAAGAAGATGCAGCAGGTGAATGCTGCTTATGAACAGATTAAAAACCCCGAAAAATCCGGCGCGTACGGCTCTCAGGGCGGCTATGGCTATAACCCCTACGGAAACTGGTACGGCGGTTACCGACAGGAACGCCGGGAGGGGGACAGTTATCAGCAGGCGGCGTACCGGTACATCCAGTACGGACGGTATCGGGAAGCGCTGAATGTTTTGAGCTCTGCCACGGAACGAAATGCCCGGTGGTATTACCTGTCTGCCCTTGCCAATGACGGACTGGGCAATCAGGTAACGGCTTTGGAGCATATTCGGCGGGCAGTATCCATGGAACCGGGAAATCAGGAGTATCTGGATACCCTGCGGACTATGGAAAACGGCGGCTCTGTCTACCGGCAGCACGCCGGCGGTTTCCGGGGATTTACCACCGCCGCGCCCTGTGCGCCTGTATGTTTGTGCTATGCGGCCCAGATGTTTTGCTGCCGCGGCGGTTTTTTCTGGTGCTGAATGAACAAGGAAAGGGATAACTATGTCCATAAACAAACGGATTCTTTCCCGGAAGGAAACGCAAAGCCTGTGTTCCGGCTTTGAAAAAGCTTTTGGCACACAGCCGGAGCAATTCTTCTCTGCCCCCGGCCGTACGGAAATTGGCGGTAATCACACCGACCATCAGCGCGGGCGGGTACTGGCGGCGGCAGTGAATTTGGATACCGTAGCCGCCGTGCGGGTAAACGGCGGGGATCTCATTCGCATCCAGTCGGAAGGATACCCTCTTTACACCGTGTCCTTGCAGGAACTGCAGAAAAAGCCGGAGGAGGAAAACACCACGCCGGCGCTGATTCGGGGCGTTGCCGCCCGTTTCTGTCAGCTTGGTTGTCCGGTGCGGGGATTGGATGCTTATGTGCAGTCTACGGTTCTGCCCGGCTCGGGATTGAGCAGTTCTGCGGCCTACGAGGTGCTTTTGGGAACGATCCTGAATCACCTGTTTTTTGATGGGCGGCTCTGCCAACCGGAAATCGCCCGAATCGGACAGTATGCGGAAAACGAATACTTTGGAAAGCCCTGCGGCCTGATGGATCAGATGGCATCCGGGGTAGGCGGTTTGGTAAGTATGGATTTTCTGAATCCGGAAAACCCGGTGATTACCCCGGTGGCATGGGATTTTTCGGCCTGCGGTCACGCCCTGTGCATCATAGATTCCCGGGCCAGCCATGCAGACCTGACGGAGGAATATGCCGCCATCACCCGGGAGATGAAGGCGGTCTGCGCTCAGTTTGGCTGTGAAGTTCTGACACAGATTCCGGAAGGCTTGTTTATGCAGCGGCTTCCTGCAGTGCGTAACGTCTGCGGTGACCGGGCGGTTCTGCGCGCGCTGCATTTTTATCAGGAGAATGCCAGAGTGCCCCGGCAGGTACAGGCGTTGCAGGAGGGGGATTTTGATACTTTCCTGGCGCTGGTACGCCAAAGCGGTCAGTCCTCCTATATGTATTTGCAGAACGTCATTCCCACCGGAAATACCCGGCATCAGGAAGTGGCGCTGACCTTGAATCTGTGCGAGTATTATTTGAACGGACGGGGCGCGTACCGGGTACACGGCGGCGGATTTGCCGGAACGGTACAGGCGTTCGTGCCGGTGGATATTTTGGATCGGTTTCGCAGGGGAATCGACGGCGTACTGGGAGATGGCGCATGCCAGGTGCTTTCCATCCGCTCCCAGGGCGGCGTTGCGGCAGTACCTCAGTGGAACGAAGAAACGGATTGAATTCAAAAAATAAGGGGCGTGTTGCAAATTGACTGCAACACGCCCTAAAAATATATGCGTTAAAAAGGATTACAGGAACTTCTTGATTTCCTCGGAAGCCTGCTCGGGATCATCGGAAATGGTCACGGTGATATCCATATTGTTGGTATCCGCAAAAGCGGCGCACCACAGAATGAATGCTTCACCCGCAGCGCGGTCGCTGCCGATGGTCTTATACAGGTTATCGATGTAAACGTGCGTAATATCGAAATTGCCGGCGTGCAGTCCGCTCAGGAAGCCCTTCAGCATATCCAGATTGTTAATGCCGTATTCCTTGGAATCGACCAGACGGACACGGTAGTTCAGATCGTAAGTCAGTTTTTTGCCGTACTCAATACACACCACATCACCGGTAGCGTGTGCGACAGCATTGTGAATGGAATCGACCATTTTCTTGGTCTTACCGGAGCCCTTCAGGCCCATAATTACGTGTATCATCGGGAATGTCCTCCTTTGCTTGGCAGCACTATTATGCTGTTACGGTAATTTTATCAGCTATCGGCATATTTTGCAACAACTATTTATCTGCAGGAAAAACTTTTTTAGCGTTCATAGCCGGGTTTGCCCAACAGCTGGAACATATTGCGCTTGTAGAATTCCACGCCGGGCTGATTGAAGGGGTTAACACCCAGCATATAAGCAGAAACGCCGCAGGCCAGCTCGAAGAAATAGAACATTTCGCCCAGCTTTTCGTTGTTCAGCTCGCCCATATCCACGGTAATGACCGGAACGCCCCCGTCCACGTGGGCAGCCAGGGTGCCCTGGAATGCCTGCTCATCCACAAAGTCCAGTGTTTTGCCTTCCAGGTAATTCAGTCCGTCCAGATTCTTATAGTCTCCGCCGATGGTCAGCTTGCTGGCAGGCGCATCAAAGCGCACCATCGTTTCAAAAATGTTCCGCTCGCCCTGCTGAATCATCTGACCCAGAGAATGCAAATCCGCGGTAAATTCTGCGCTTACAGGGAAAATACCTTTGCCGTCTTTGCCTTCGGATTCTCCGAACAGCTGCTGCCACCAGCCGCCCATCATCCGGAAGCCCGGTTCAAAGGACTCCAGAATTTCTATGGTTTTACCCTGGCGGTACAGCAGGTTTCTGGCGGCGGCATACAGCCATACAGGGTTTTCAAAAGAACGGATATCGTACAGCTCCTTTGCCTTTGCTGCGCCGCGCATCACTTCCATGGGGTCAATGCCGGCCACGGCCATAGGCAGCAGACCTACGGCGGTCAGAACGCTGTAACGTCCGCCCACATTGGGAGGAATTACGAAGGTCTCCCAACCCTCCTCGGTTGCCATCTGCCGCAAAGCGCCCTTGCAGGGGTCGGTAATGGCGTATGTACGGGCCTTTGCGCCTTCTGTGCCGTATTTGCGTTCCAGCATCCAGCGCAGGGAACGGGTGGCGATGGCAGGCTCGGTGGTGGTGCCGGATTTGGAGATAATGGCAATGGAGAAATCCTTACCCTCCAGCAGTCGGCACAGTTCGTTCCAGCCCCGGGTGGACAGGCTGTTGCCGGCATAGAAAATCTGAGGGTTCCCCTTGCCTTTGCCCACATTGTGGTTCACACCCTGCATCAGCTCAATGGCGGCGCGGGGGCCCAGATAGCTGCCGCCAATACCGATGACCACAAATACATCGCTGGTTTCCCGGATGCGTTTGGCGGCGGCGCGAATACGACGGATTTCGTCTGTTTCTACTGTAACGGGAAGCTTCAGCCAGCCGAGGAAATCATTTCCTTCACCGGTGCCGTCGGTGAGGGTCATATGGGCGTTAAAAACCTCCTTTTCTGCGGCCAGCAGATCCGGCAGGGACAGTTGACCCCATACATTAGAGATATCTACTTTAATCATAGCAATACCAACGTCCTTTCCCATATATTTTGGGTTCTGTACTTATGTTACCGCAAAATCCAAACAAACGCAAGAGAGAATAAAAAAGTTTCCGGTATTTTATAGAAAATGGGATTTCCCTATGGAAAAACCGACCCTGATAAGGTATAATGGACAGCAAATAAAAATCACAACAAGGAGACTGTGCGCAGATGAAATACGGCTTTGGCGTAGATTTGGGAGGCACGACCGTAAAGATTGCTTTTTTTGACGAAACCGGGCTGCTTCTGGATAAGTGGGAGATTCCCACGGCAACGGAAAATCACGGAGCGAAGATTCTGCCGGATATTGCCCAATCCATAAAAGCATACGTCCAGACCCACAATGTGGAGGATGCTGCCATTTTGGGTATCGGAATGGGAGTTCCCGGGCCTGTCAGCAATGAGGGCGTTGTGCACAAGTGCGTAAATTTAGGCTGGGGCGTGTTTAACGTCCACGAGGAAATGAACAGGCTGACCGGTTATCCGGTAAAGGCCGGCAACGATGCCACTGTGGCGGCGTTGGGTGAGTGCTGGAAGGGTGGCGGCCAGGGCTGTAACAATATGGTGTTCATTACGCTGGGTACAGGAGTAGGCGGCGGTATCGTTACCGACGGCAATCTTCTGTTCGGCGCAAACGGCGCGGCGGCAGAAGTGGGCCATATGGTACTCAACCGGGAGGAAACGGAAGTGTGCAGCTGCGGCAAGCGGGGTTGCGTGGAGCAGTACTGTTCCGCTACCGGCGTGGTGCGGCTGGCGAAAAAAGCGTTGGCAGAGTCCGATACGCCTTCTGCTCTGCGCGGACGGGAGCTGACCTGCCGGGATGTGTTTATGGCAGGAAAGCAGAAAGATGTTGTGGCCGGTCAGGTATTGGAGCAGGTTTACGCCTATATGGGTGAGTTCCTTGCCAATATATGCAATGTTGTTAACCCTCAGAGGGTGGTGCTGGGCGGCGGCGTCAGCCGGGCAGGAGCGCCTTTGCTGGAGGGAATCGGCCGCCATTTTGGCAGGTATGTGTTCCACGCCTGCGCCAATGTGGAATTTTCTCTGGCGGAGTTGGGCAACGATGCGGGCGCGTACGGAGCGTTCCGGCTGATTCTCAACGGGCGAAATCCCGGATAATACAAGGGTTTTACTTGACAAAACACGGAAAAAGTATTACTCTCTTAGGGTGTGGATTGGATGCAGTTCCGTGCAGAACAGAAACTGCCTCCAACCCATAAACTGTTTTATAGGTCCCCCCAAGTTTTATTGAAGGAGCGATCTTATGCGCGGCAGCGGCATTTTAATGCATATTACCTCTCTGCCCGGCCCTTACGGTGTGGGCACTATGGGCAAGGCTGCTTATCTGTTTGTGGATTTTTTGAAGAAAGCCGGACAGAGCTTTTGGCAGATTCTTCCCCTTTCTCCCACAGGTTACGGGGATTCCCCCTACCAATCCTGCTCTACTTATGCAGGAAACCATTACCTCATTGACCTGGAAAAGCTGATTGAGGACGGTTTGTTAACCAAAGAGGAAGTGGAAAGCTTCCCCTGGGGCCTGGATGCGGGCAAGGTGGATTTCGGTCTGATTTATAACAGCCGGCTGAAAGCGCTGCGTATTGCCTACGGCCGGTTTGCCGGCGGCGAGGATTTTGACAGATTCTGCGGGCAAAACAGCGATTGGCTGCCGGACTTTGCCCTGTATATGGCTTTAAGAGATGCCAATGGGGGAAAGCCCTGGTATGAATGGAAAGAAGCGCTGAAGTTCCGTCGACCGGAGGCGCTTTTGTCTGCCCGGACGGAGCTGGGTGAGGAAATCCGGTTTTACTGTTTCGTGCAGTACCTGTTTTCCGGGCAGTGGGAGGCGCTGCGCGCCTATGCCCACGAAGCCGGCATCCGTATTATCGGAGATGTTCCCATTTACGTGCCGCTGGATTCTGCGGACGTTTGGAGCAATCCGGGACTATTTCAGCTGGATAAAAACCTGACCCCCACTGCAGTGGCAGGTTGCCCCCCGGATGCCTTTTCGGAGGACGGTCAGCTTTGGGGCAATCCCTTATATCTCTGGAGCGCCCATCGGAAGACCAATTATCAGTGGTGGATTCGCCGCCTGGCGGCGGCCGGCGCCCGCTACGATTTGGTACGGATTGACCATTTCCGTGGGCTTGAGGCCTACTGGTCCGTTCCCTACGGAGAGGATACCGCCAGAAACGGCCAGTGGCGCAAAGGCCCGGATATGGACTTTGTCCGCGCCATTCAGGAGCAGCTGCCGGGCATCGCGATGATTGCTGAGGATTTGGGTTATCTGACGCCGGAAGTTCTGGCATTGCGGGATGCGTCGGGATTCCCCGGTATGAAGGTGCTGGAATTTGCCTTCGACAGCCGGGAGCCTTCCGACTACCTGCCCCATACCTATACTCCCAACACGGTGTGCTATATCGGCACCCACGACAATATGACCATGCGCCAGTGGCTGGAAACTGCCGACAAAGAGGCGGTGGAATATGCCACAGAATATATGGCGCTGACGGAAAAAGAAGGTTTTGTATGGGGCGTGATCCGCACCGCAATGGCCAGTGTTTCCGATTTGTGCATTATCCAGCTGCAGGATTATCTGAATCTGGGCGGTGAAGCCAGAATGAACTTCCCGGGTACACTCGGTACGGCCAACTGGACCTGGCGTACCGCAGCCGGCAGCTACCATGACTCGTTGGCGCAGAAAATTTACAATCTCACCCGTCTGTACGGCAGACTGGGTCATTCGCAATCAACATCCATAGAAACGGAGAGAAAAGATTATGAGTTTTAATTGCCTGAACATTCTGAAGTGGACGGAAGCGCAGCTTAAGTATACCTACGACGTATCCCTTCGGGAAGCTACTGCCCAGGAGCTTCATGAGGCGTTGGGCCAGGCTGTGATGATGAGCATCAGCGACAATTGGAATCATTCCAAGCATAACCGCCTTCATCAGAGAAAGGCATACTATATTTCCGCAGAGTATCTGATTGGCCGGCTGGTTTATTCCAATCTGTACAATATGGGTATCCTGGAGGAGATGAAACAGCTGTTCGCCTCCAAGGGCGTGGATCTGGCCATTCTGGAGGAAGTGGAAGACGCGGCGTTGGGCAACGGCGGTCTGGGCAGACTGGCTGCCTGCTTCCTGGATTCTGCCGCCAGCATCAATATTCCTCTGTCCGGTTACGGTCTGCGCTACCGGTTTGGCCTGTTCAAGCAGAAGTTTGACCAGTACGGCAATCAGGTGGAAGCAGCGGATGACTGGGCAAAGTTTGGAGACCCCTGGTCCTACCGTCGGTATAACCATACCGTAAAGGTGGAATTCCCCGACCATACTGTTCTGGCTGTCCCCTATGATGTGCCGGTAATCGGTTACGGAACGCAGAATATCAACACATTGCGTCTGTGGCAGTGTGAGGCGGAGGAAGAACTGGACTTTAACGCCTTTAACGATCAGGACTATATGCGCGCCCTGACGCAGAAGAATAAGGCTGAGGACATTACCCGTGTGCTGTATCCCAACGATTCCACGTGGGAAGGCAAGCGCTTGCGTATTAAGCAGCAGTATGTACTGTCTTCTGCCTCTTTGCAGGATATGCTTCGCAACTATAAAAACGCCCACGGCAGCGACCTGTCTCATTTTTCCGATTACTATGCGGTGCAGCTGAATGATACGCACCCGGCCATGTCCATTCCCGAGCTGATTCGTCTGCTGATGAAGGAAGGTATGGACTTTGACCAGAGCTTCCAGATTGCCCAAAAGACATTCTCTTACACCAACCATACCGTTATGGGCGAGGCGCTGGAGAAGTGGAATCTGGACCTGCTGCGTTCTGTGGTGCCGGAAATTGTGGATATTATCGTACGCATTGATGAAAAGCTCCGCTGGGAGCATCCCGACCTGTTCATTATTCGGGACAATACCGCCCATATGGCCAATCTGAGTGTGTATGTAGGCTCTTACGTCAACGGCGTTGCGGAAATTCACTCTCAGATTCTGAAGGATGATGTGTTCCACAACTGGTATCAGGCATTTCCGGACCGCTTCCAGAATAAGACCAACGGTGTTACACCCCGCCGCTGGCTGGGCCTGTGCAATCCGGAGCTGACCCAGATGATCAAGTATCGGGTTGGCGGCGACTTCCTGAAGGACATGGACCGCATTGCCAATCTGAAGTCTGCCCTTGACAACGATATGGTTCGCCAGTTCAATGCCATTAAGCGGCAGAAAAAGGAACAGCTTTGCAAGGTTGTGGAGCAGAAGGAGGGCATCCGCCTGAATCCCGATTTCGTATTCGATGTACAGGTCAGGCGCCTGCACGAGTACAAACGTCAGCTGCTGAACGCTTTGTCCATTGTGGATATCTACTTCCGCCTGAAAGATGGCAGCCTGACTGACTTCCAGCCCACGGTCTACCTGTTCGGCGCAAAGTCTGCCCCCGGTTACTCCCGGGCAAAGGCAATTATCCGCTATATCAACCGGATTTCTTATATGATCAACAACGATCCCGATGTGGCAGATAAGCTGAAGGTGGTATTTGTTCAGAACTATAACTGCTCCTACGCCGAGCATATTATTCCTGCCGCCGACATCTCCGAACAGATTTCTCCTGCCGGAACGGAAGCCTCCGGTACCGGTAATATGAAGCTGATGGTGAACGGTGCGGTGACACTGGGAACTCTGGACGGCGCCAATGTGGAAATCGTCAAGGAAGCCGGTATGGAGAACAACTATATCTTCGGCGCAACGGTGGAGCAGATCAATGCCTGCAAGGACAGCTACTATGCCCGGGGCATTTACGATGCCAACCCCCGCCTGCACCGCGCCATTGATACCCTGGTGGACGGCACTGTTCCCACCGATGACGACCAGAGAGAGCTCTATCATGCTCTGCTGGACGGCACCGGCTGGCATCGCGCAGACCACTATTTCCTGCTGCTGGACTACGAATCCTATCTCAATGCCAAGCTGCAGGCAAACCGCGACTATGCTGACCGGATGGCCTTTGGCCGCAAGTGTCTGATGAACGTGGCCAGCAGCGCCAAGTTCTCTTCTGACCGCACCATCCGTCAGTACGCGGAGGAAATCTGGCATATCCAACCCACACAGTACTAAAAACAAGAAATCGCCTGCTCGATATACGAGCAAGCGATTTTTATGCCATATACAAGGACTTTCTGCGTTTGGAATACGCCCTTTATCAGCTTTTCAGGAATTCGTGGAGCGCTTGAATATTGGTATCAAAATCCACCCGGTACATTTCCCGTCCGTTGATGAAAATGCGGCCCACGTAGTTTTTGCCGCTTTCATTTTCAACGGGCAGCATCTTTTGGGTAATGGGGTAACTGAGCAGGGTCGCCGCCTGATACAGGTAGTCCAGAAGCTCTCCGTTGCTCAGATTGGTCTTGACTGCCGGAAGAATTTGGTTTGCCAAATCCATAAGCTGCGGAAGATTGATGGACTTTGCCTTATTCAGCAGCGCGGTAATGACCTTTCTCTGCCGGCTGGTACGGATAAAATCATTGTCCAAATACCGGATGCGGCTGTAATCCAACGCCTTTTTACCGCTGAGATTGTATGTGCCCGCGCCACCTAAGGAAAGCCTGTTTGCCTCTGCTTTTGTGAGGGTCAGCTCTACGCCGCCTACCAGATCAATGGCCTTCTCAAAGGAAGAAAAGTCCACCGCTACGTATTTATTAATCTTAATGCGCAGGTTATTCTCGATGGTGCTGATCAGAAGCTGCGGACCGCCCCAGGAATAAGCGGCGTTCAGCATACCCCAGACATCACCGCTGGATTTTGGGATACATACATACATGGCGCGCATCAGAGAAACAATATGAATCTGCTGGGTTCGGTGATTGATGGACAAAATCATCATGGAATCCGCCCGTCCGTTTTCGCGGGTGCTGCGGCGATCGGAACCAATCAGAAGAATGTTGTCGATATAGCTCTCATCCAGCACAATTTCCTGCTGGATTTCCTCGTATTCGTTTTGCACCTGCTCAATGACTTCCGGCGGCTCGGTGATATCGTAAGTGGGCTCGTCCTCATAGACTTCACTTTCACTGAGGAATTCATTGCCGGAATCCTCTGTGCGGTCCACCAGGTTCAGCAAGCTGTTGACGTAGATAAGGACTGCGGCAACAGCGGCCAAAATCAGCAGGGCCAACACCAGAAGGATAATGCCGATAATCTTTCCTACCCGGGATTTTTTCTTTTTTTCCACAGGACATTCCTCCAATCAGTACTCCCGTACCACAGCTTTTACCAGGCCTACAAGCTCAGCCTCCGAGCCGTCAATGGGCGGGTAGTTTTCGTTTTCCGGAAGCAGCCAGATTTCGCCGTTTTTGCGGCTGAGTCGCTTAACGGTGGCTTCATCGCCAATCCGCGCCACAACGATTTGTCCGTCATCGGCAGTGGGCTGCGGACGGACCACAACCTTGTCGCCGTCCAAAATTCCTGCGCCTACCATGCTGTCTCCCCGTACGCGCAGAGCAAAACAGGAGGAATCCCCTTCCCAGGGCATAGTGCCTTCCTGATTTTCTACGGCAAGAATGGGCAGACCTGCGGTAACCACACCGATGACCGGAATATGGTTGGGGCGCATGGCGGAAACGATGGCGCGTTTGCGTCCTTTTGTGCCGGGAGAAACCAACAACCCCTTCTCCTGCATCTGCTGAAGGTGGTAGCTGACCGAGGCGGTGGACCGCAGTCCCACAGCCTCGCCGATTTCCCGTACGGAGGGGGCAAATCCGTGCTCCTGGGTAAACTCCCGTACGAACTGCAGAATCAGCTGTGATTTATCGCTTTTGCGGGGCATAAAATTTCCTCCGTTCTGTTGAGTAATTTTATAATAGCACAAATGAACTAAAAAGCAAATGATTTTTTAGGAAAGCCTGCCTGCTCCCGCCGCATAGAATGTAAAGAATGGATGCCGAAAACCTTTCGGCGGCTGTCCGACAGTATGGAAAAATGGGAGGCAATTATGGAGCAGTTTGATAACGAGAAAATGCAAAGAGTATGGGCGCGGGTTAACGCCGGGCAGGAGCATATGGCGGATTTTCGGAAAGAGCCGAATATGGAGGATCTGGCCCAACAGTTCCGGCAGGCGGCCCACAACGCGCATATTCTTTCCCGCCGCCTGCGGGGCAGGCAGAACGCGGCATTGGTGCGTATGTCCCGCCAGGCCTGGGAAAATTACCGCATTTTACAGCAGATGCTTGGAAAAATATGAATATTTTCAGCAAAAAGACGATAAAATAATAATAAAAAACCTTGACATTGTGCATTTTTACCGCTAAACTATATTTAGCAAATGAGGGAGTAATTCGCGCGTTATGCGAAAGCCTAACCGTCAAAACGGCATTTTTGCCCGGTGGCTTTGAAAGAATGAGACTCATGCACAGCCTGATTGGATGTGCATGGGTTTTTATTTTTCGGAATCTTCCTGAAATTGACAAAAGGAGCAGTGAGTAATGGACAAAGAATACAGCCTGTCCGGACAGCAGGTGCTGGACGAACTGAAAACCGGTGAAGCCGGATTAACCACCGCCGAAGCTGAAAAGCGCAGGGAGGTCTACGGACCGAACAAGCTGAAGGAGGCAGAGAAAATTTCCACCTTCCGCCGGTTTCTCAATCAGCTGAAGGATCCTATGCTGATCATTCTGATGATTGCTGCCGTGGTTTCTGCCGCTACCACTGTGGTTGCGTATA
>JAZUOF010000038.1:0-2070 GCA_045604565.1 Faecousia sp. | reverse complement strand
AACTGCGCGGTTGCTGTGATTGCTTTTGTCCACAGGCGGCTGCCTGCGTCCAGAAAGCAATAGGACTCTTCCACGGGCTAAAAATTGCTCGCCAGCTCTCAATTTTTACACCAGTGTGTGCACGGGTGTCGCCCTTTCGAGTCCTATATCGTCCACCAGAAAAAGACTCTGATTGTGATACAACCAGAATCTTTTTCAACTAAATCCGTCCTTGCGGGTGGGTGAAATCATCTTCGATGATGAAATCCTCCCTTCGGTCGGATGAAATCCGGCTCGACGCCGGGTGGGTGGATTTAATTTCATCTGAGGCAAAGCCGAAGATTTCATCAGCGTTAGCTGATTTCATCCTTGCGAGAGCAAGGATTTCATTTATTTTATGTAAGAGTTCGAAGTCATACGCAAAAACTGCCGGAAACATCTTTTTGTTACCCATAGGCCAAAACTCCCGAAGGCACTTAGCCTTCGGTAAGTTTGTTTTTTCAGGAAACCACGTGTTATTCGCGCTCTTCCCAGGGGAAGGGTTTGCCCCGCAATACGTGCCGGCGTATATAACGGAACGTCTCTTTTTCTCCCCGATCCCGGAGCATTGTCAGCAGATAACCCAGTTCCCGGCGGGTCTGCTCGTGCATCAGAGATTTCTCCCGGCTGCGTTCAAAATATTCCAGCGCAGATGCCGGCGTATAGTTTTTGCCCTGATAAACCATACATGCCGCCCGGCGGTCCATAACCATTTCCACCAGATATTTTCGCGGCATGGGAACACTCTCATAAAATCGGGTAACCGGACTCATATCCGTCCAGTATTCATAATGATGGCGGTTACGGCCTTTATGGTGCATCCAGGCTTCACTGTATCCCTTTTCCTCCCGTTCGGCGGCATTGGGACTACGGTCGCCCTGATACAGTCTGGCGCCAATCCAAAATTCCGTAGGAGAGTATTTGGACAGGTCGTGAACCAGTCCCTGCCATATCAGTCCCGTACGGAAGCATCCTTGGCGCACAAGCCAGCGGTGTTTTGTAACGGTCCAAAAATGACGAAGCGCTTTCACTGCCATCCCCCCTCTTTTTTGATTATATGCCATCTGCCCTGCAAAAGCAAGCCGTACAGAGGCATCCCGGCAGCAGGAAATATACGGTCACTAAGGCAGTATGCCTTACCCGGCGCGTCCGGCAATCTCTTTTGCGGATTCCAAATACCTGACCAGTTCCGCTGCGCTGATATAAACGGACTTGTTGAGAGACAACCGAATGCAGTACTTGGCTTTTCTCCTGTTTTGGCGCATACCCATACTCTGGAAAAGCCGTTCAATGCGCTCTGCTTCCACCGTAAAATCCGTATGTCCTTTTGCCTTTACGGTAAAGGGCGGCGAGCTGATTATATGGCAATAAATTCTCTGTCTTTTGTTGCAAAGTTCCACGCTGTCAATATTGCAGTCGAATGTGCTGTTATTGATAATCTGAATTTCAATGGCTTCTTTATTGTTCTTGCCGACCGTAATCGCATGTCTGATTCCCAGGTCGTGTTCCTCTGCCCGCAGGGACAGGAAAATCGCCACCATACTGATTACCAGTCCGATCACGCCGGAAACATATCCCAACACATCACTTGCCGAATATATGGTATGAATCAGCGGGAACGAATCTCCAATTCTGTACAGCCATTCAATCAAAAACGGCATCAAGATACATAAAACAACAAATACAGCAATCCATATCCAGTGCTTCTTTTTCATAGCGCTGTGCTCCCTCCGCTTGGTTTCATACCTTATAATTATACATGAATCCTTTCAGGAATTCAACAGTCTCTCCGCTTTGTACCGGATGATGCCTGCCGCTTTGTACCGGATGATGCCCCTTTTCCGGCGTTGCTATACCGGTCTGGCAACAGGCTGTTGCGGGGCAGTATGAAAAAGAGGAGACCGAAGTCTCCTCTGAATCAAGTAATGGAAGTTAAGTACTTCTGCTGTTCCAGCAAATACTGAGCGCGGTTGGCGCTTACCTCCACCGCCTTGTAGATATAAGTGGTTACCGGAATCAGCTCGCCTTCGTACAACATGCTCTCTTTGACCA
>JAZUOF010000037.1:0-3247 GCA_045604565.1 Faecousia sp. | reverse complement strand
GATGGTCTGGAAGCCACGGTTCTCGAAGCCCAGGATGCCCATGCCGTGGGCGTTCTGGCAGCGGGCCACGCAGCGGCCGCAGAGAATGCACTTGGAGGTGTCACGGACGATGGTGGGGGTCAGCTGGTCGTAGGTCGTGGGGGTCTTGCTGCCCTGGTAACGGCCCTCGCGGGCGCCGGTGATACCGGCCACGTGCAGCAGTTCACACTTGCCGTTCTTATCGCACTGCTGGCAGTTAATATTGTGGTTGCTCAGCAGCAGTTCCACGGACGCACGGCGGGCTTCCGTAGCCTTGGGGCTGGAAATAATGATCTCCATACCCTCGTTAACAGGGTACACACAGGAAGCAACCAGGCCTCTTGCGCCTACCACTTCCACCAGACATACACGGCAGGAGCCGCTGTTGCACTCGCCGTGGTTAAATGCACACAGAGAGGGAATCTCGTAGCCGCAGGACTTCGCAGCTTCCAGGATGGTCAGGCCCTCTTCGACCTGATAGGAGACACCTTCGATTTTAATATTCACTTTAGCCATTTCATCGTCCTCCCAATTACTTCTTCACGATTGCCTTGAACTTACAGGTCGCGATACATGCGCCGCACTTGACACACTTCATCGGGTCGATCTGATAAGAGGGCAGCTTCTTACCGGGGGCAGTGTAATCGGTCTTGTGGATGGCGTCGGCGGGGCAAGCCTTGGTGCACATACCGCAGCCAAAGCACTTGTCCTGAATAATGGTATACTGCATCAGGTTCTTACAGACCTTGGCAGGACAGGTCTTGTCCACAATGTGAGCCAAATACTCATCCCGGAAATGGGTCAGAGTGGAAATGATGGGGTTAGCAGCGGTCTGGCCCAGAGCGCACAGGGAATTGGCCTTAACGGTCTGACCCAGCTCTTCCAGCTCTTCCAGATCCTGCATAGTGCCCTTGCCCTCGGTAATCCGGGTCAGGATCTCCAGCATTCTCTTGGTGCCGATACGGCAGGGAGAACACTTGCCGCAGGATTCGTCGCAGATAAATTCCATATAGAACTTAGCCACGTCCACCATACAGTTGTCTTCGTCCATAACAATGGCGCCGCCGGAACCCATCATAGAGCCCTTGGCAACCAGATTGTCGAAGTCGATGGGCTCATCCAGGCTCTCTGCCGTCAGACAGCCGCCGGAAGGACCGCCGGTCTGAATGGCCTTGAATGCCTTGCCGTCGGGAATGCCGCCGCCGATGTCGTAGATCAGCTCGCGCAGGGTAGTGCCCATGGGAATTTCAACCAGACCTACATTGTTGACCTTACCGCCCAGCGCGAACACCTTAGTGCCCTTGGACTTGTCTGTGCCGCAGCTTGCAAACTGCGCTGCGCCTTCCCGGAGAATGTAGGGTACGCAGGCCAGAGTTTCTACGTTGTTCACAATGGTGGGCTTCTCCCACAGGCCCTTTACTGCGGGGAACGGAGGACGGGGACGAGGCATACCGCGCTTGCCCTCAATGGAGTTCAGCAGAGCCGTTTCCTCACCGCAGACGAATGCGCCTGCGCCCAAACGGATATGCGCCTGGAAGCTGAAGCCGGAGCCCATAATAGTCTCACCCAGAATGCCTGCTTCGTTCATCTGCTTAATGGCATTTCTCAAGCGGTTCACAGCGATGGGGTACTCAGCGCGTACGTAGAAGTAACCCTCGGTTGCGCCGATGGCGTAACCGGCAATCATCATACCTTCCAGAACGGCAAAGGGGTTGCCTTCCAGAATGGAACGGTCCATAAATGCGCCGGGGTCACCTTCGTCGCCGTTGCAGACCACGTACTTCTGGTCAGCCTGGTTGGCGTAGGCGAAGGACCACTTACGGCCGGTGGGGAAGCCGGCGCCGCCGCGGCCACGCAGGCCGGCAGCCAGCACTTCGTCAATGACTTCCTTGGGATCCATGGACAGGGCGCGCTTCAGGCCCTGGAATGCGCCGAAGCCCATAGCTTCGTCAATGTTCTCAGGATTGATAACGCCACAGCCGTGCAGGGCAATACGGCGCTGCTTTTTGTAGAAGTTGATGTCATCCTGCTTGGTAACCTTTTCGCCAGTCAGAGGCTCTATGTACAGCAGGCGCTCCACGACCTGACCGCCCAGGATATCGGTGTTAAAGATTTCCTCCACGTCTTCCTCGCGGACCAGACGGTACAGAGTATCTTCAGGGAAAATCTTTACGAAGGGGCCCTGGGAGCAGAAGCCAAAGCAGCCGACAAGGTTAACACTGACCTTATCGCCCATATTGTGAGAAGCAACCAGCTCTTCAAACTTTTCCTTAATGTTCATGGAGTTGGAGGACAGACAGCCGGTACCACCGCAAAGCAGAATGGCGCGCTTACCGTTGCTGCCGTCAATCTTGGCGTTCAGCGCTTCTGTGCAGCCACAAATCTTCGCGTCTAATTCAGCAAAAGTTTTCATCAGTTTGCACCTCCGAGACTACGATATTCATCCACAACCGACGCAACCTTATCCACAGTCATCTTGGGATAGACCTTGCCGTTGATCGTAACAGCGGGAGCGATGCCGCAGGCGCCGATGCAGCGCAGCGCATCCAGGGTAAACATACCGTCGGCAGTGGTGCCGCCGGGGGCAATACCCAAAATCTCAGAGAATTTGTCGATGATCTGCTGTGCGCCCTTGACGTAGCAAGCGGTACCCATGCAGCAACCGATGACGTACTTGCCCTTGGGCTCCAGAGAGAAGAAGGAGTAGAATGTTACTACGCCGTAAATCTCCGCTACGGAAATGCCGGTCTTCTGGGATACGATCTGCTGCACTTCCAGAGGAATATAACCGTATTCGTTCTGGATGTCGCTCAGGATCATCATAAGGGGTGTCTTTTCATTTGCGTATCTGTCACAGATTTCGCAAATCTTCTTGACACCGGTATCGCTGATGTGAGCCATAAAATACCTCCTAAACCTAATGAAGCATTATTTTTAATAAAATGCCCGGGCAGAGCATCTGCCCAAACACTTTATCATATTACAAAGGAGTATTTGCCTGAAAAACAGCCGCGCTGTGCGCCCATTGGCAGACATACGGCATCACCTTTATCCTATCCCAAAATCGGCATTTTGTCAAGGGAAACTTCCTTTTTTCGATACTTTTTTATACATTGCCTCCCTCCCCTAAAAAAGAGGTTCCCGTTGGGTAAAAACCCAACGGGGACAGCTTTATCCCCTTCGTATTTGCAGGGACAGATTTTTCCAATAGCGGTTGGTATCCTCCCGG
>JAZUOF010000036.1:0-11868 GCA_045604565.1 Faecousia sp. | reverse complement strand
ACAATAGCCGCTATGAGAAACAGTATTTTTAGGATATCGCAAATCAAGTTATCAAACATACCAGTCAAACCTACACCAATCCACAATATTCCCATAACCGTTTGCCCCCAAAATATTTTTGTACCAACAGGAACAAGCCGTACTTTCTTTTTCATAAACGCCTCCGAAATGTGATATATTTATCTCTTATGTGATAATTATATCACATAATTTATTCTTGTCAATAGAAATGTGATAAATATATCGCATTAAATTCGGAATGAAATGCTATTGTATCTTCAAAATTACTGAAGGCTTGACCGATTCGGTCAAGCCTTTTGCATTAGAATAAGGTTGGTATCCAATAGATGAATCCATAAACAACACTTGCGCTTACACCGTACACAATCACCGGGCCCGCTATCGTAAACATCTTTGCGCCCACGCCCAATACAAAGCCTTCTGTTTTAAATTCCACCGCAGGCGCGGCAATGGAATTGGCAAATCCGGTAATGGGCACCAGTGTGCCTGCGCCGGCTTTTTTCGCAATGTTATCATACAAACTTAATCCCGTGAGCAGCGCAGACAGGGCAACCAATGTCATCGACATTGCCGTACCCGCATCCTGCTTTTCCATGCCCAGCGCCACATATCCGTTCATAATCAACTGCCCCAGCGCGCAAATCAGGCCGCCAATCCAAAAGGCATTCAGGCAGTCCTTAAAAACAGGCGATTTGGGCGACATTTCGCTGACTAGTTTTCCGTATTCCCGTTCTGTCATTGTCATCCCTCCGGCATTAGGATTGGCGGAAAAATGAAAATTATGCAAAAAACCGATGCGCTATATCATAACGCATCGGTTTTTTATCATTCGTCGGGAAAAAGCTGTTCCAAAGCATCCCTTGCCGCATCCTGCTCGGCGCGTTTTTTGCTTGTTCCGGTTCCCCGTCCAACCACCTGACCGTTCACAGACACCTCAACATCAAACTGCTTGTCATGATCCGGACCGGATTGTCCTACCAAAACATAACTGAGCACCTGGTTCTTTTTCTGCTGAATACGTTCCTGCAAATCGGTTTTATAATCTGCATTCCGCAAGCGGGTCTCCGGCACATTGCACAGCACAAAACGGTGAATCAGCTGCCGCGCGGCATCCAGGCCGCCATCCAGAAAGCAGGCGGCTATCACAGATTCCACCGCATCCGCCAAGATGGATGCCCGGCGCTTTCCGCCGCCTTGTTCCTCACCGTGACCCAGGCGCAAATGCTCTCCCAACCCCACCTGGTCGGCAACCTTTGCCAGGGAGGTTTCGCAGACCATATCCGCCCGCATACGGGTCAGTTCTCCTTCCGGACGGTCGGGATAATTTCGGTACAGATGCTCTGCCACCACCATACCCAAAATGGAGTCGCCCAGAAATTCCAGCCGTTCGTTGCTGAGCAGACTGTCGTGCCAACGCTCATTGGCATAGGACGAATGAGTCAGCGCGTTTTGCAGCAGAGAAATATTGCGGAATCGGTAGCCGATGGCGGTTTCCAAATCCTTAATCATCGGAATTCTCCTTTTCATTCAGGCATTTCAGACCCTGCTCCAGTTCCACGGAAATATCACATTTGGCCGCATCCATTGCCTGCTTCACAGCATTGCAGAATGCCAGCGCATCGGAGGATCCGTGGGCTTTGATGACAGGCTTTTTAATGCCCAAAAAGGGCGTTCCGCCAATTTCACGATAATCCAGCATTTTCTTCAGGTTCTTGATTCCGGAATTGCAGAACAGCGCGCCCAGTTTTGTCAGCAGATTTTTCTTGAACATCCGGCTGACCAGGCTGCCCATAAACATCGCTGTGCCTTCTATGGATTTCAGCAGGACATTGCCCGCGAAGCCGTCGCAGACGACCACATCCACAGCGCCCAGAGGTACATCCCGGGCCTCCACATTGCCCACAAACCGGATCAGTCCCCGATTGCCGGCATCCGTGAGCTGCGCGTAGGCCTCTTTCTGCAGGGATGTTCCCTTGGAGTCCTCTGTGCCGATATTCAAAAGGCCGATCTTGGGATTTTCCACGCCCAGGTGCTTTCTGGCATACAGCGAGCCAATCAGCGCAAACTGAAGCAAAAATTCCGGAGTACATTCCGCATTGGCGCCGCAGTCCAAAATGACGGTTTTTCCGCCTGCCTTATTGGGCATAGCCGGGCCCATAGCCGCCCGGCGGATACCCTTGACGCGCTTAACAATCAAGGTCGCGCCGGTAAGCAGAGCGCCGGTACTGCCCGCGGAAATAAAGGCATCGCCCTGCCCCTCCGCAAGCAATTTCAGGCCTATGATCATCGAGGAGTTTTTCCGCTTATGGACGACCGTTGCCGGATCATCGTGCATATCCACCACGTCATCGGCATTGGCAATTTCCACGCCTTCCGGCAAATCCTGAATTCCGTGGCTTCGCATCACATCCAGAATCTGCTGTCCTTTGCCCACAAGAATAATCTGGGCATTGTCCCGCTTGACTGCCTCCAGCGCGCCCATAATGGGAGCCTGGGGGGCATTGTCGCCGCCCATTGCGTCAAGAATAATCTTCACAGCCGCACCTTCTTCCTTTATTTTCAAACACCCTGTTCCACAAGTCGGTCAATGATGGCCAATGCCCGGTTGGCAATCGCCAGGTTCTTTTCTGCCTTCTTGCGGATTCGCTGTTCCAGCGGAGAAATTAAACTGAAATTCACATTCATCGGTTGGAAATTCTCCACCCGTTCATCACTTATGTATAACCCCAATGCGCCAATGGCAGTTTCCCGGGGGAAATCCGGCAAGGGTCTGTTCTGCACCTTCGCCGCCATTGCCACTGCCGCCAGGTATCCGGAGGCCGTGCTCTCCACGTAACCTTCCACGCCGGTCATCTGTCCGGCAAAAGCAACCAGGGGGTTATTCCGGTCAGCGTAGTACCTGTCCAGAAGTTTGGGCGATTGCAGGAATGTATTGCGGTGCATCACGCCGTAGCGGACAAATTCCGCATTTCTTAGGGCGGGAATCATGGAAAAGACCCGCTTCTGTTCCCCGAATTTCAAGTGTGTCTGGAAGCCGACCATATTAAAAACCGACTTGGCGGCATTATCCTGCCGAAGCTGCACCACCGCATAGGGTTCCCATCCGGTATTCGGGTCGGTCAGGCCTACCGGCTTTAACGGTCCGAATCGCAGGGTATCCACGCCTCTGCGGGCCATAACCTCCACAGGCATACAGCCCTCAAATACATTCTTATCCTCGAAGCCGTGTACTTCTGCCTCTTCTGCGCTGATGAGCGCCGCAACGAAAGCGGCATACTCTTGCTGATTCATGGCGCAGTTTACATAATCCGGCGTCCCCCGGTCATAGCGGGACTGCCACCACGCCTTTTCCATATCCACGGATTCCGCAGCAATCAGCGGCGCCGCCGCATCAAAAAAGTGCAGATAATCCTGTCCAAAATATGCGCCAATGGCATCGGACAGTCCGTCGGAGGTCAGCGGGCCTGTGGCGATAATCACCGGACCTTGCGGGACTTGGGTTATTTCCCGGGAAATTACGGTAATATTCGGATGATTTCGGATCTTTTCCGTAACCAGGTCGGAAAATCTCTGACGGTCAACCGCCAGGCATCCCCCGGCCTCCACACGGGTTTGGTCCGCGCACCGGATAATCAGGCTGTCCAGGCGCCGCAGTTCTTCCTTCAGAAGTCCCACCGCATTTTCCAGCCGGTCGCCGCGCAGGGAATTGGAGCATACCAATTCCGCAAAGGTATCCGTGTGATGGGCCGGTGAACGTTTTTCCGGCTTCATTTCATAAAGCGTAACCTGCAGACCGCGTTGGGCAAGCTGCCATGCGGCCTCTGAGCCTGCAAGACCCGCGCCGATGACGGTTACCCCGGTCATAGCTCACGCCTCCTTGCTTTTTTTGGATTTTCTGGTTTTGCCGGAGGATTTCTTAGGTGTCTCTTCCCCGGCGTTGGGTTTTTTGTAGTAGCCGCGCTTATCTTCCGGCAGGAAGTTTTCGCAGTTTTCATGGATGCAGAAAGGCTTGTTGCGGCCTTTTCCGGATTTTTTAAACATCGTTTGTCCGCACTTGGGGCAATCCTCAGCCGTGGGCACATCCCAGCTCATAAAGCCGCAGTCCGCGCCACGCTCACAGGCATAGTAAGCATATCCCCGCTTGGACTTGCGTTTGAGTATGGTACTGCCGCACTTAGGACACCGTCCGGGCATTTTTTCCACAATGGGCTTGGTGTTCTTGCAGTCCGGGAATCCGGGGCAGGCCAGGAACTTGCCGAACCGTCCGATCTTTACGACCATATTCCGTCCGCAGACCTCGCACACCTCCGTGCTGACTTCGTCAGGCACCTTGATGCGCGTACCTTCCAGCGCCGTTTCCGCCGCCTGCATCTGGCTGTGGAAATCTCCGTAGAACTCCTTAAGGAGTTCTTTCCAATTCTGTTTTCCCGCCTCCACATCGTCCAGGCGGCTTTCCATATTGGCGGTAAACTCCACGTCAATAATATCCGGGAATCGCTCCAGCATCAGGCCGGTGACCACCTCACCCAGAGGCGTAGGCGCAAGGTGCTTTTCCACCTTGTTTACATACTCCCGGTCCTGAATGGTAGAGACAATGCTGGCATAGGTAGACGGTCTGCCCACGCCCTTTTCTTCCATTGCTTTCACCAAAGATGCTTCGGTGTAGCGGGCAGGCGGCTGGGTGAAATGCTGTTCCTTCTTCACATCCAGACAGGTGGCGCGATCGCCTTCCTGCAAATCCGGCAGCGGAGACTCCGCTACCTGGGTTTCCTCATCCCTGCTTTCTTCATAAACCGCCAGGAAACCGGCAAATTTCACACTCTGGTGAGCGCTGCGGAACAGATGACCGGCGCACTCGCTGTCGATAGATACCGTATCATAAACCGCGTCTGCCATCTGACTGGCCAAAAATCTGCTCCAAATCAGCTTATACAGGCGGTACTGTTCTGCAGTGAGGGACTTCCGGATGCGCTCCGGGTCCAGCTCTACGTGGGTGGGACGAATGGCTTCGTGGGCATCCTGCGCGCCGGATTTTGTCTTGAATACGTGAGGTTTACCGTAGTAATAGGCCTTACCGTAACGGCTTTTAATCAAATCCGCTGCGGCGGCCATTGCCTCGCTGCTCAAGCGCAGAGAATCGGTACGCATATAGGTAATCAGACCCAATGTGCCTTCCCCTTCCACATCCACGCCTTCATAAAGCTGCTGGGCAACGGCCATAGTGCGTTTGGGGGTCATATTCAGCTTGCGGGATGCCTCCTGCTGCAAGGTGGAAGTGGTAAAGGGCGGCGCGGCGGTGCGCTTTTTATCTGCTCTCTTGACGGATACTACAGTAAATTCCTTTCCGGTAATGTCCGCAAGGATTGCGTCCGCCTGAGCCTCTTTTCCCAGTTCCCGTTTCTTGCTGTCGCCATAGTATTTTGCCATAAACACGCCGGGTTTGCCCATGCGCTCCAGTTTCACATCCAAAGACCAATACTCCTTGGGCACAAAGGCGCGGATTTCATTTTCTTTATCCACCACCAGCCGGGTAGCCACAGACTGTACCCGTCCTGCAGACAGACCGCGTCTGACTTTCTTCCACAGCAACGGAGAAAGCTGATAGCCTACGATTCTGTCCAGAACGCGCCGCGCCTGCTGGGCATCCACCAAGTCAAAGTCGATGGCCCGGGGATGGGCAATGGCATCGGCCACCACATTATGGGTAATTTCGTGAAAAGTGACGCGATAGGTCTTTTCGTCCGGCAGGTCCAGCAACTCTTTCAAGTGCCAGGAAATCGCCTCTCCCTCCCGGTCAGGGTCCGTTGCCAGATATACCCGGCTGGCTTTTCCGGCCACCTGGCGCAATTCCTCTATCAACTCCGCCTTGGTCTCCAGGGGGAGATATTCCGGAATAAATCCGCCCGCAATATCCACGCCCATTGTACTCTTCGGCAGATCCCGCAGGTGGCCCATACTGGCCTTGACCGTATACTCCGGTCCCAGATATTTTCCAATGGTCTTTGCCTTGGCGGGCGACTCTACAATTACAAGATTGGATGCCATACGCTTCCTCCGTAAGGATTATTTCAGGGATACGCACTTTCCGGGGTGGTTGATTACCACACCTTTCAGTCCCAGTACGGTCAGAATCGACAGTACCTTTGCCGCAGGCACACCTGCCTGTGCGATCACCTCATCCACCGAAACCGGTGTGTCCGACAGGAATTTTAGTAGATTTTTCTCTTCCTGCGTCAGTTCCGGCGCATTATTTAAGACACTATAATGGGATTTATCCCGATTGTCAACCGATAATTTGTCGTTTTTCCCAGCCCCGGGAATATCCTGTTTGGGGAACGCCGCAGGCTCAGACAGTTTCATAGCCGGTTTTCCCTCCACCCGGGTCAGCTTCCCTGGGTACATACTTTCATATTCCCGTAAAATATCCCAGCCGGTAAACACCGCAGTAGCACGCTCACGCAGAAGCCCGTTACTGCCGGCAGAGGTTTCCATATCAATATTTCCGGGAACCACAAAGACATCCCGGCCCTGATCCCAGGCATTTCTGGCGGTAATCAGCGCGCCGCTAATTACCGGCGCTTCCACAACAAGAACTCCGTTGGAAATACCGCTGATAATCCGGTTTCTCCTGGGAAAATTCCAGCTGTACGCCGGTGTTCCCGGAGGATACTCGCTGATCAAACATCCCTGTTCCGCAATTTTGGCAAACAGGTCTGAATTGTTTTTGGGATAGATCACGTCCGGACCGAATCCCAATACCGCCACGGCGGGTTTTCCGGTATTCAGCGCGCCTTTCAGGGTGCTTGTGTCTATGCCGGATGCGCCGCCGGAAACCACCAAAGCGCCGCCGGCGGCCAGTTGCATACCCATGGCTGCTGCGGTTTGCAAGCCGTATAACGATGCTTTCCGCGTTCCCACTACGCCAATAACCGGCGCGCTCTCCCAATCGGGCAGTACGCCTTTATAATATAAAACCAGCGGCGGCTCCTCCACATTCTTCAGGCGGGTGGGATAAGCGCCGTCGCCGTAGGTTAAGATGCCGATACGCAACTGCGCGCAACGGTCAATAATGCGCCGCGCGCAGGAGAGGTCCTTGTTTTCCAGCGCGGCCACATCCGCACCCAGTTCCCGGAAAGATTCTTCCGAAGCGCGGTAAATCTCCTCCGGGTCACGGAAGCGGCGCACCAGCGCGACTTTGCGCTGTAAACTCAGACCGGAAAGCTGGGAAAGCCATATCCAATGTACCAGCATCTGTATTTCTTCTTTCTATCCGTTTTTCATCTGCCACATAACAATAGCAGCCGCTACCGCCGCATTTAACGATTCACAACGGTCATTCATAGGAATAATCAGTTCCTGCTGGGCGCTGCGGAGAATTTCCTCCCGGACGCCCTGCCCCTCACTGCCGATGACCACGGCCATTTCCGCCAGGGACACCGCGCGGATATCTTCGGCGCGTTCCGACAAGGCTGTGACCGCCACGGGAATTTGCGCCTGGCGGAACTGCTCCGCCGCCGTCTGCCATTGCGTCTGCATAACCGGAACGCGGAACACCGCGCCCATACTGGCTCGGACCGTTTTATGGCTGTACGGGTCTGCGCAGCCTTCCAGCAGCGCGACGGGAATATCCAGCGCATCGGCTGTCCGCAGAATCGTGCCCAAATTACCCGGGTCCTGAATCCCATCCAGCAACAGCATCCCGCGCCGCGGCGCAAAGGTTCTGTTTTCCGGCAGGCGGCACACAAACAGAGCCCCCTGGGGTGTCTGCATAGGGGAAATGGATGCCATCACATCCTCCGGAACGCGCACTACCTGCACCGTATCCGGCACATCCACCTGTACACCATCGGACAGAATGACCGTTTCCAATCCCGGCCACCACCGGACGGCCTCTGCCAGCAGCTTAGTGCCGTCAGCCACAAAGCAACCGGCCTGCTCCCGTTCCCGACGGGAATTCAACAGACGGCGCACCTGCTGCAGCAAAGGATTCTTCCGGGCGGTAATCCGTACGGGCATCATAGCTTCTGTACCGCATTCAATGCGGCTGTATCGCCCAGCAGCACCAGAATATCCCCTTTTTCGATAACGAAGCTGGCCGCAGGAGACACGGTCACTTTATTGTTGCGCTTAACTGCCAGAATGTTAATGCCCAGTTTGGCCCGCACATTCAGTTGCAGCAAGGTCTTGTCCGCCCAGACATCGGGGGCAAGCACGTCCACGATGCCATAGTCGTCAGATAGCTCAATATAGTCCAGCACATTGATACTGCTCAGGCTTCTTGCCAGACGGTATGCGTTCTCCTGCTCCGGGATTACCACCTGGTCTGCTCCCAGTTTCTTCAGCACATTCCGGTGCACCTCGTCGTGGGCCTTGCAGACAACCCGCTTGACGCCCAGCTCTTTCAGATTCATCGTTGCCAGTACGGAATTGCCCAAACTGCCGCCGACGGCTACAATACCGCAGTCAAAGTCCTCCACGCCCAGCGTCCGCAGGACTTCCTTGTCCGTGGCATCGGCAACTACCGCGTGGGTCACATCATTGCTGATCTGCTGCACCAAGTCTGCATTGATATCTACCGCCAGCACCTCGCCGCCCAACTGGGAGAGTCGCCTTGCTGTTTCCGAGCCAAACCGGCCCAAGCCAATTACTACGTAGGATTTCATAAGCTTCTCCTATCCAATCAAAAGATTTGTATGGGCATATTGGAACCGATCTTCCGTCTTATTGCCCATCATAAAGCCCAAACTAATGGTCAGGACGCCCACACGCCCGAAATACATAAACAGAATGATAAGAAATTGCGCCGGAATACTCAAGCTGGCGGTAATACCCGTGGACAGGCCCACCGTAGCCAACGCCGACACCGATTCAAACCAGCTGTCCATAAAGGTTGTGCCGGAAGTCGTGCAAAGGAATATCGCGCCCGCCAGACTCAAACCGACCATTACGGAAACGATGGTCATAGCGTCCATCACCTTTTCCGGCAGGATGCGTTTTTTGAATACGTTGACCGTACTCTTGCCTCTTGCCCGAGCGGCTACGAACAAAAACAGCACCACAAAGGTGACCGTCTTGATGCCGCCGGCGGTAGAGCCGGAAGAGCCGCCCACAAACATCAGCAAAATTCCCAGGGCCTTACCGCCTTCCGTAAGACCTGCCTGGCTCACGGAAGCAAAGCCTGCGGTACGCAGGGTAACCGACTGGAAGAAGCTGTTGAGAATCTTCTGCCATACGGGCATATCCCCCAAGGTCTGCGGGTTATTCCACTCCAGCGCCATATATGCCACTGCGCCGAAAAGAATCAGGACTCCCGTTGTCAGCAAAACCAGCTTGGTGTACACGCTGAAATTCTTAAACCGGCGGATACGGACAACCTCCTCCCAAACAAAGAAGCCAAGGCCGCCCACCACAATCAGCAGCATCAGGGTAATACATACGACCGGGTCATTGTTAAAAACAATCATGCTCTGTCCCGGCGCAATAGAACCCACCAGGTCGAAGCCTGCATTACAAAAAGCGGATACGGCATGAAATACACCCCATATCACCGCCTTGCGGACTCCGTATACAGGGAAGAACCGCAGAAACAGAATCAGCGCGCCGCAAACCTGAACGACCAGGCTTCCAACCAGCACCCAGCGCTGCAGCCTCACAACGCCGTGCATATCGTCTACACTCAGCGCCTGCGCCATCACCATTCGCTCACGCAGACCGATTCTCCGGCGCAAAGCGAAAATAAACAAAGACGCCGCAGACATAAATCCCAGGCCGCCCACTTCTATCAGGCACAGAATAACTACTTGTCCGAATCCGCTCCACTGGGTCCAGGTATCGGCAAGCACCAACCCGGTCACGCAGGTGGCGGAGGTGGCGGTAAACAGAGCCGGTGTAAATCCGCAGGAAACGCCGTTTCTGGACGCCACGGGAAGCGCCAGCAAAATTGTGCCCACCGCAATGATCACGGCAAAGGTTATGGCAATCATCTGTGTAGGGCTGAACCGGAAAGAACGCATTTTCTTCTGTTTTTTCACAGGCATTGTTTGCTGCACCTCCTTAAGGTAAAATTTATCACTTTATACTTTATTATATACATTTTCTTATTCTTTGCAAGTCCCCCTTTTTCGGATGCTCCATTTGGGGGTTGTGGGAAGAAAAAACGGTGGATCTTGGGATGCCAAAATCCACCGTATTTTTAATATCCTATCAGTCCCACCAGAATTCCAATAACCGCAGACAGGCATACGATGACAATGGGATGCACCTTCTTGAAAGCCAGTACCAACATCACCGCGAATACACCCATATAGATGTAGAAGGAAATCTCTGTAAAGACCGTCAATGTCCACCCTGCCGGGAAGAACACCGTCATTGCCACGCTGAGTATCGCGCCGGCAATCAGACCGACCACCGCAGGCTTCAGTCCGGTCATACATCCCTTGACCACCCGGCTGTGCTTAAATCGGTCATAACACTTGGCAACGACCAAAATAATGACAAAACTGGGCAATACCACGCCGAAAGTGGCGCAAAATGCCCCAAAAACCGACATCCATATACCGCCCTGACTGCCGCCTACCACAGACCCCACATAGCTGGCCATATTGATGGCAAACGGCCCGGGCGTGGATTCGCTCACCGCCACAAAGTTAATCAGGTCCTCTGCAGGAATCAAATCGCCCCAACGCAAAGCCACCTGCTCCTGAATCATAGGAAGCATGGCATAGCCGCCGCCAAAGGTAACTGCGCCAATCATCAGAAAGGTTAAAAACAATTCCAGAAAAATCATTTCTGTGCCCTCCTTTCCAACAGCAAAGAGGTCACAAGGCCAAAGATGCCGCAGCCGATAATGACGAAAATCACATTCACATCCCAAATCGCTGTCAGTACAAACGCGCCGATCATCACCACATAAGCAGGCCAGCCTTTGGGACTTTTTTGGTACATCGTCCACAGCGCTTTCACCAACAGCGCCAGCACGCCTGCCCGGATTCCGTTGAAGGCCCACTGCACCGCCTGGACATCGTGAAACTGCCGCAATACAAATGACAAAACCAAAATCACCACGAAGCTGGGCAGCACCACGCCCAAGGTAGCGCACATAGCGCCCAATACGCCGCAAGTGCGGTATCCCACAAACGTGGCAGAGTTAATGGCTATGGGCCCGGGAGTGGATTCGGCAATGGCGATTATTTCCAAAATATCGTCGTCGCTGATCCATTTATGTTTCTCCACCGTTTCCTTCTGAATCAAAGGAATCATTGCGTAGCCGCCGCCAAAGGTAAATGCGCCAATTTTAAAAAATGTAAAAAATACCTGCCACAGTCTTTTGACAGAGTCCTTCATATCATCACCTCATATATGGTATCATAACAGAAACAAACAAAAAATCAATCCCACAAATGGGTTTTTCCCGCCGCGCAGCAGTTTGACACCTGCCGGTTTTCGTGTTACCATATAAAAAACATTTGCTTAGGAGGCTTGTATGGATTCCTTTTCCCGCACCCGGTTCTTATTGGGCGAACAAGCTATGAATACCTTAAAAAACGCCCGTGTGGCCGTGTTCGGTCTGGGCGGTGTGGGCGGCTACGCTGTGGAGGCTTTGGCGCGCAGCGGTATTGGCGCGTTGGTGCTGGTGGACCACGACAAAGTCAGCCTGACCAATCTGAACCGCCAGATTCTTGCCACCCGGGAAACTGTGGGTCTGCCCAAAGCGCAGGTGGCGGCGCAAAGAGCGCTCGCCATTAACCCCAATATCCAGGTTCAGCCTATGGAAACTTTTTTCGGTCCGGATACGGTGGACGCCTTTTCCTTCTCCGACTATGACTATGTGATTGATGCCATTGATAC
>JAZUOF010000035.1:0-16034 GCA_045604565.1 Faecousia sp. | reverse complement strand
GGCCGTTTTCAGCAGTTCCGTGAAGCTGCCACGCTCGTCCACATTCATTTTCAGGTCAAAAACCGCCTTTTCCCTGGGCAAATAGGAAAGATATGCAGAATACAGTTTTTTGGCAAAGGAGCCTTGGGGAATCTCCGGCATCATCCGTGTATCCGGTTGCGCGCGGAAGGTATGCAGAAGCTCCACAATCTGCCCCAGGGTAACCTTGTGGGTTGTGGGGGCGGCGCAGTATTTTCCGCCATCCGTCAAAACGGCGCGGACGCCTTCAAAATCGCAGCGGTGCTCCCGGTTTTCCAGGGCATCCAGCATTTCCGCCACCAAATCGTCAATATACAAAAGCTCCAGCTCCACCGCCGGGTCACTTACGGTGATGGGCAGGTCATTGGCAATATTGTGGCAGAAGGTGGCAACGGCGCTGTTGTAGTTGGGGCGGCACCATTTGCCAAACAGGTTGGGAAACCGGTAAACCAGTACCTTTGCGCCGGTAGCGGCGGCATAGTCAAACAGCAGCTCCTCCCCGGCTTTCTTGCTCTTTCCGTATTCGCCGTTGGCATAGCGGCCCACCAGGGTTGCCTGGATGGAGGAGGAAAGCATCACCGGGCAGGTATTGCGGTATTTCTTCAGGGTTTCCAGCAAAACTGAGGTAAAACCAAAGTTTCCCTCCATAAATTCTTCCGGATTTTGCGGGCGGTTGACTCCTGCCAAATGGAATACAAAATCCGCTTTCTCACAGCCTTGCTCCAAAAGCTCCGCCGGAGAATCCATATCATACAGGTACAGCTCGCCGATTTGCAAATCGGGGCGGGTACGGTCCTTTCCGTCACGGATGGCCTTCAGGGCCTCCGCCAGATTCTTCCCTACAAACCCAGCGGCGCCGGTAATGAGAATGTTCATATTATTTCCCCATAGCTGCCAGCTCGTCGCGGATGTACTGCAGGGATAAGAGCTTTTCCTTCACCTGCTCCACCGTCAAAAGCTGGGTATTGTTGGAATTAAACTCCGTGAGAACATTGCGCTCTGTATTGCCCTCGTGGAAGTACTTATCATAATTTAAGCCGCGGTTATCACAGGGAACCCGGTAAAACTCGCCCATATCGGCGGCATTGGCGCATTCTTCATTGGTCAGCAGCGTTTCGTACAGCTTTTCGCCGTGACGGATGCCGATCACCTTAATCTCCGCCTGGGGATTGAACAGTTCCGTCACCGCCTTGGCCAGGGTTTCTATGGTGCAAGCGGGCGCTTTTTGTACCAGAATGTCACCGCTGTGTCCGTGTTCAAAGGCAAACAGCACCAGCGCCACCGCCTCATCCAAGGACATCACGAACCGGGTCATAGACGGCTCGGTGATGGTGATAGGCTTGCCGGCCTTAATCTGGTCAATCCACAGAGGAATCACAGAGCCGCGGGAGCACATTACGTTGCCGTAACGGGTGCAGCAAATCTTGGTCTTTTCCGGCGCTACCGTCCGGGATTTTGCCACAATAACCTTTTCCATCATTGCCTTAGAAGTTCCCATAGCGTTGACCGGATATGCGGCCTTGTCTGTGGACAGGCACACGATGTTGCTGACACCGGCTTCAATGGCTGCAGTCAGCACATTTTCCGTTCCCAGCACATTGGTTTTTACCGCTTCAATGGGGAAAAACTCGCAGGAGGGAACCTGTTTCAGCGCCGCCGCGTGGAACACATAGTCCACACCGTACATGGCGTTTCTCAGGGAGGAGATTTCCCGCACATCACCGATATAGAACTTGATTTTTTCCGCCACCTCCGGCATTCTCGCCTGAAAATCGTGACGCATATCGTCCTGCTTTTTCTCGTCCCGGGAGAAAACACGAATTTCTCCGATATCCGTATCCAGGAAACGGTTGAGCACCGCATTGCCAAAGCTGCCTGTACCGCCGGTAATCAGCAGGGTTTTGTTTGCAAAAAGTGACATAGTGGATTTCTCCTTTGCTCTCGGTATTTTTCAGTATAAAAACCGTTATTTTAGTTTTCGTAAACAGATGCCTTCCAGCATCAGCTTCACATTGGGTCTGAGTTCCTTAATACACGCAGGCAGCACAATACTGGTAGCCACCTGTGTAATCATAGATGCCAGCGCCGCGCCCATACCGCCCAGCATGGGAATGAACAGAATGTTCAGCACCACATTCACGGCAGCGGCCGCGCCGTACATATATTTCAAGTATTTTTGCTTGCCCTCAGACACAATCCACGCATTCCGGGCAACGCCCAAATAGGAAAACGCCTGATACCAAATGGCAATTTTCAAAATGTTGCCCGCCGGCATATACGCGCTTCCGTAAAGCAGGTTGACGGCGAAGTCGCCCAGCAGCAAAAGGCACACCGCCACAAAAAAGGACAGCCAGAAAACAATGGCATAGAGCTGACGGTTTTTCCGCTCGTACTGCTCCTGATCTTCCTTTTTCAGCCGCAGAATCGTGGGGTACATGGAGTCGACAATGGCCTGCAGAATAAAAATCCACATAGAGGAAACGGTCGTTGCCGTAGTATAGTAGCCTACTTCCCCCTCGTCCATCATCTGCTTGAGCATCACCTTGTCCGTCTGGGCATAGATGGCAATCATCATAGATGACAGAATGTAATGGTAGCTGGATTTTAAAAGAGATTTTGATTTTCTCAGGGAAACGCGGAGTTTTGCCCCCCGGTATCGGCGGTATGCGCCGTACAAAAACAACGCCACCACGATATAGTCCACCGAAGTGGCAAAGGCAAACCAACGAACATCCGCGCCCGTTGCCAGCAGAATGATTTTATAGGCGGAGGTCACCACATAAGCCACCAACGTGGCAATAGCACTTACCTTAGACTTGTACTGGGATTGGAACCAATAATGGAAGGTTTCAAAGATATTGAATACCAGACCCAAACTGCACAGGCCCACCACCGTAATGGTCAAAGGCTCATTGCCGTCCAGAATGATGACGATGCATACAATCATCAGCACCGACAAAACGCTGGCAATCAGCCGCATAAAGATGGCTGAGCCGATGGCTTCGCCCTGTTCGTCGGGGTTGTCCAGGAAATCCTTGATAATGACGGAGTTCAGTCCCAGGGCGCAAAAGGCCACAAAAAAGGCGGTGTACGACGTGCCATAACTGACCAGTCCGTAGTTGCCCGGGCCTAAGTACCGCGCTGTAAGGATGCCTACCAGCAGGGCAAGAAGCATTTGTACAATCTTGCCGCCAATGAGCCATCCGGCATTTTTTACTTCCTTATTTTTGAAAAAATCCAATCTCATTTTTTACGCGCTCCAACGTTTTCCGCCCTCACAAAATTTACATAAGCGGCGCTTTTCCGCACGGCCCGTCCGGGAAAAACAGCATCTCCCCCGCCATCAGGCTTTGGCACACCTTATGCAGTCTTTCTGCCGCCACTGCCGCCGACCATTTTTCTGTGACGGTATGGTAGGCGTTGCCGCCAAGACGGGCAGCCTCTTCCGGGTGATCCAGCAGGAATTTCACCTTTTGGTACAATTCCTCTTCCCTGCCCTTTTCATAGACCAGTCCGTTCTGACCGTCTTGCATCAGGAAGGGAACCGCGCCGATCCGGTCATTGGCGACTACCGCGCAGCCGCTGTTCATCGCCTCGTTCAGCACCGCGCCCCAGCCTTCATTCTGGTCGCTGGTAAACAGGAAAATTGCATGCTTTTTCATTTGCTGGCGAACCTGCTCCGGCTTCATCGTGCCCAGCAGGTGTACCCGGTCGGATAAACCGTATTGGTCAATCAACCGGCGGACGGTTTCCTCCTGCTCGCCGCTTCCAATCATATCCAAACGGAAATCATAGCCGTCCTGCTTCAGCCGGCGCGCCACGCGCACCGCCGCTTCCGGATGCTTCCAGTCAATCATTCTTGCCGTCCACAAAAGGGTTGCAGGTTCTTTTTCCCGGAGCAGCTTCTGGGTGTCACAAATTTCCGTTGCCGGAAAGTATCCCCACCGGAAGCATTTTCCCAGATAAGAGCCAAGCATCGCCAAATCTCCGGCAGTGTAAGCGCTGGCGCAAAGCATATACAGGGGCTGTTTGGCATAACGGAAATAGGTGCGGATACGCTGAATGGCTCCCCGGGGAGACAGTACCCGCCAGCGTCCCCGCTTATAGATACGTTCACTGTAGCGGAACGTCAGCTTGCGCTCTCCTTCCGCCATCCGGTACTGCACATAGCTTTCCGGAGCAGAACCGATAATCACCACATCGCTGACCTTTGCCAGGCGAAGGGCTTCCCGTTCGGACTCCGCATCCGCATAGGCCTTCAGCTCATAGGGATAGCGGCCGTCCAATTCCCAGCCGCCGCCGCTGCGTTCTTCTTCCATCGGCATTGTGGAGATAAAGGTGAACTGCACATCCGGCAGCCTGGACATTTCTTCACAAAAGGGAATCTGATGATGTGTCAAATAATTGGAAAAGAAGGAGATGATCATATCTGCGCTTCCTCCCGGTCCGGCAGCATCAGAATAAACAGCAATCCGCCCAGGCCGGCATAGACCGCGCCGGATACCAACATTGCCGCTTCCGCCACACCGTGTAAGATAATTGCCAGGAAACCCGCAAAAGCAACAAAGTTTTCCGGGTTACGCAGGCGGTTAAAGTAGTGGGTCATCACCGACTCCAGATAACCCATATACACGATGGTCGCAGGCACACCGAACATTGCTACCAGGGCAATGATACTGCTGTGCATATTCAAGCCGGGGTATTTTGCAAAGTTACCCAGGATGCTGTCCCAGAAAGTGACAGACGACAGGAATTCTTCATAAATTTCTCTTCTGCCTGTATCCACGCCCTGATCCAGGAATGTCATCTGCGCGATCATTTCCGGGAACAGAAGCTGCCACAAAGCTACCAGGATGGGCATAACCAGAATCAGACGCCGGGTCCATTTTCCCGCTTTCCAAATGAGGTTCAGTACCCGCGCCAGTACAATCAGACTGGCCAATAAGATACAGGTTCGGCTGCCGGTCTGCCATATAAATACGTACAGCACCACCGTCAGGATCAGTGCGCCTGCCTTCAGCAGTCGCTTCTTCGCCTGTTCAAAGCCTGAGAACATAATGGCAAAGGACAGCATCAGATACATTCCGGTCTCATTGGGATTCCGGTAGCCAAGCGTCAGTTCATCCAGATTAACGATGTTGTATTCGCCGTAATAAATATGGCTCAGGTTCGAGAAGGACAGCCATACAAACAGGGCAAAATACACCGTATTGGCAATATGGATTGCTATTTTCAGCCGCCGGGGATTCCACGCATTGCGGTACACAATCGCACAGCCCGGCAGCATCAAAAAGCACATATAAGAAACCAGGTTATTAAACAGGTTGGGGGTGCAGTTTGCCACAAAACAGATTACCGTTAAGATTACTGTCACCACAAACCAAACCGCCATTTTGTCTGCCCGGTTGCTGCGAATAATGTTGACAAAGGCCAGCACCGACAGCATCGTGACGAAGATGACCATAATACGGGTGCCCCAGCTGACAAGAAAATCAATATCGTAGGGGTTGCCCAAGAGAATCATCAAATTGCACAGCAGTACCGCATAGACACAAATATCCACATACAGGTCTCTTCTGCTGGGTGTGGGGGCATTGGAATTATTCAGTTGCAGATTTCTGTACTCCGTCATCCAGAATTCTCCTGTATAGGTCTAAGTATTCCTGTACCATTCGTTTTTCGTCAAATAAGGCTTTTGCCCGGGCGGTACAAGCTTCCGTATAAGCGGCTTTGCCTTTCCCGCGTATTTCCCGAAGCGCACCAATCAGGTCTTGGGGGTCTGTCCGTACCACCAACCCCGTATGCCCGTCCACCAATTCCGGACAGGCTGTAACGTTCATCACCACCGCAGGCGTTCCGCAGGCAAGGGCCTCGGCTGTGGTCATACCAAAGGTTTCGTAGCTGGAGGGATTCACAAACACGTCCGCGGCGCAATACCATTGAACCAGCTGCTCCTGATCCCGTGTTCTTCCCACATACATCAGGTTCCGGCAGGGTATTTGCAGATTTTCGGCGCAGTCTCCCACCAGAACAATCACGCTGTCTTCCTCCAGATAGCTATCGCATTGTTGGAGCAGCTGCAATCCCTTTGCCTCTGTCCAGCGATCTGCCACACCCAAAATCAGGAAGGTGTTTTTCGGAATTCCATACTGAGCGCGGATATCCTCTGCGCCGGGATGAAACAGTTCAAGATTGACTCCGTTATAAATTCTTTCCGGCCGATGCTTCATCTGCCCCATATAGGAATTTTCCGCCGACTGCTTCAGCCAGTCAGACACACATACGGGGTATAAATTATCATTTCCGCCAATCAAATCCCGCTTGGTCTGCCATATTTCCGGACGGCTGTGGGCAATATCATCCCAATCCGTAGAAGGGCAGTCCTCACAACCCGTCTGATACCGGTCGCAGTTGCAGGCCGGATAGTGAACGCAACCGCCTGTAAAGAGCCAGCAGTCGTGAAGGGTATAGACCACAGGAATTGCGGCCTCCTTCAGGTAGGAAAACAGCATTGGGTAATTCACCGCGTTCAGATGAATGTTGTGCAGGTGAATCAGGTCCGGTTTTTCCTTTCGGATATGGCGAATCAACCGTCTGGTACCAGGGGTGGAATGAATCTGTTTTCTGCCAAACGCCCGGTTTAATCCCCGGCGCAGGTAGTTTTGAAAGGTTGTTTCAATGGAAAAGGCATCCGCCAGCGTGGGGGTAAAGGCGGAGTAGGCAAACAAGGAAATATCTCCCTGCTCCTGCGCCGCTGTATACAGCGCCTGCGCCAGCTTTCCGGTACTTCCTCGGCCGCAGGTGATATTGATTTGCATAATCTTTTTCAAAACACCGCCGCCCTTCTTTTCATTTACGGTTTTGCAGACAGCTTTTTGCTAAGCTGCATAACCTTTTTCCCCTGAGGAATACTGCTTTTTTCCGTTTCCACAAATTTTGCCGCCCGGATTCCGTGCTCCAGCAACGCCTGCTCATCCATTTGCAGCACTGCCTGTAACGTCTGCGCCAGGCTGTCTGCCGTACTGCTCTGCGTCAGGAACAGATGGCAATGGTACTCCGCGGGAATTCCCGGCAGCTTATTCATCACCACCGGAACACCGGTGGAAAGATATTCCATAGTTTTGGAAGGGAAGGAATACTGGGTATAGGCTTCCTCCGCGGAACGGGGATTGACCAAAACCGATGCGCTGCGCTGCAGAGCATGGATTTGCTCTTTGGGCAGGTAGCCCAAATAGGATATGTTGGGATTCTCCGCGCACAGAAGCTGAATAGTCTCCAGGTACTCACCGGAACCGGCAAGCTGCAGCTTGGCGCTGCCCGCCGGCAATTTCTGAAAGGCCTCCACCAGCACATCCAGGCCAAAGGCTCTGTCCAGCGCGCCGGTGTATAAAACGGTGGGTGGAGACTGACGCCGGTAATCGGACGGAATCGTCACCTCGTTGTTGCATATACCTTCCACCACAGTAAAAGGCTTGTCCCCTATTTCCAAAGGTCCTGCCATCTGTTCGGTCAGCAGTACATAACCGTCTGCCAGACGGCTCATCTGCAGGGAAGATTTTCCCATAATCCGTCCCAGGTGTTTGCGGACAGGATTTCGGGACTCCGCGCCAAATACGCCGGGCAAATCCGGAACAATCAGAATATACCGAAAATCCGGGTGCTTCTTCTTCAGCCGGGCGAGCGCCTTGAGGTAGGGATGATACAGACTGTACACCAAAACCGTAACCGGTCTGTCGCTGTTTTTCAGAATCCGGCGCAAATTCCGGTAGATTGCACCGGTGCGCTGCCATTGCTTAATCAGGGGCAGGTTGCAGTAACCGAAATTCTGAACGGTTCCTTGCTCCAGGTCCTCCCGATGGGTTTTTTCAAAGAGAATTTTACTGTACTTGGGGAATGTCCCCATAGGGATAGTATTCAAAATTTCCAGGGCCTGTCCGGATGCGCCATGCAGGCCCCGAATCATACCCCATTGATAATTGTTCGCCGCTGCCTGCAATCCAATCTTGGATTTTTGCAAGACGCGCTGCGCATCTTCCGGGGCATACAGCAATCCTACAAAAACGAGTCTGCCGTTTTCGCGCGGACTTTCCTTGGTTTCGTTTTTCCCTTTTTTTCTGTCCTTGTCCAGGGAAACCGCCCGGCTCAGCACACCGGCATCCTCTGCCGGAATCTGCTTTTGCCCCGGGCAGAAACGGTCGCACAGGTTCACAAACCGCTTCGCCGCTGCCTCTGCATTCCACACCGAAAGGATGGTATCCACAGCATTTTTCCCAATTTCACGACATTTGTCCCGGTCGTCCAGCAAGCTTTTTACGTGCGCATACAAAGCCTCTTCGTTGCCGTTTTCGTATACGAGTCCGTTTTGTCCGTCCCGAATTAAAAACGGAACTGAGCCAATCCGGGAATCGGCAATTACCGCGCAGCCGCTGTTCATTGCTTCGTTTACCACCGCACCCCAGCCTTCATTCTGGTCACTGGTAAACAGGAAAATGCTGTGCGTTTCCATTTGTTCCCGCACCTGCTCCGGCGGCATTGCTCCCAGAAGGTGTACCCGGTCGGATAAATCGTATCGGTCAATCAACTGGCGGACAGTTTCCTCCAGCTCGCCGTTTCCAATCATATCCAAACGGAAATCATAACCGTCCTGCTTCAGCCGGCGCGCCACGCGCACTGCCGCTTCCGGATGCTTAAGGTCAAGCATTCTTGCCGTCCACAAAAGGGTGGCAGGTTCTTTTTGGGCAATCAGCTGCTGGGTATCATAGACCTTTGTTTCCGGAAAATAGCCCCACTGATACAGCTTCTCCGCCCTTGCTCCGCACCGGATAAAGTCCTCCGCCGCGTAGGCGCTGCTAAGCATATAATAGAGATTTTTGTTGCGATAAGGACGGTTTTTCAACGTATGCTTGACCTGACGGCCGAAATCCGTCTGGCCCTTTTTGAAAATGCGCTCCGCATATCGGAATGTCAGTTTGTTGTTTTTTAGCCGGGAGCGAATATAGCTGTCCGGCGCAGAACCGATGATGACCACATCCGCCTGCTCCGCCGCCTCCATCGCTCTTTGCCGCTGCTGGGCATCCTTATAGGCGCTGATCACAAAATCATATTGATCCCCAAGGACAGAATAACCCATATCCCGGCGCTCCTGCGGCAGAGGCTGTGTTTCCACAAACCGGAAGTTTCCTCCTGTCAGCCTGTTCATTTCCAGGCAAAAGGGCACCTGATGATGGGTCAAATAATTGGATAAAAAACAATAACTTTTCTGCATAATTCCTCGTTACAAGATGAAGCTGCGCTGCTGCAGGACCCGTTTATCCCTGCTGACACATCCGGTCATACAGCTCCAGATATTTACGGTAATTGGATATATGGAATTGCCGGCTCTTCTTCAGACATTCTTCCACGGAAATCTGCCTGTGTTCCACGATCTCCTGCACCGCGGCAAAGACACCGTCCAAATCGGACCGGGGAACCACAATGCCGCACTTCTCATTCACGCACTCGGCGCAACCGCCGGAATCAAAGGTAACCACCGGCGTTCCGCAGGCCAGCGCTTCAATATTGGTCAGTCCCAAAGTCTCCTGCAAGGTCAAATTCACATAAACATCTGCGGCGCTATACCAGGCCACCATTTCTTCCATACTGTTGGTATGGGGTATGTAAATCGTCCTTTCAGGCAGTACCAAGTTCTTATCCTTCAGGTTGCCGATGACCACCGCCTGATAGGAATCCGGCAGTTTTTCAATCAGCTTTGGCAGATATTCGCTGCCCTTCATTTTGGTCCACTGCCCGGCCACAAACAGCACAATATGCTTATCCTGTACGCCGTAGCGCTCCTTCAAATCTGTCTGCACCGGTTGGAATCGGGTCAGATCAATGCCGGACTGGACCGTGCATATCTGGCTGTCTTTCAAAAAGGACTGCCGCACCAGACTTTCCATCCAGTAAGAGCCCGGGGCAATGCATTTGTTCCGGATGCGCGCCATTGCAGCGCGCTTTTTTTGATAGTTACGTGCAGAACAATCCAGCCAGAAACGGTCCATCGGGTATTTGCTTTGGTGAGGACAATTCTCGCACTGGATTTTCCACTTTTCACAGCCAATGTAATCAAAATGGGTACAATTTCCCGTGAAATTCCAACAATCATACAAAGAAAATACGGTAGGAATATTGTTTTCCGCCAGGAAATCCATCAGTTGTTTGTAATGAATATAATGCCCGTGAAGGTTGTGGACATGGACCACATCCGGCTGAAATTTCTTCAGCTCCCGCAGCAATTTTCGGGTTTGAAAGTACGAGCCTTTTCCGTCGTCATCAAAGAGGATCCGGGTGAAATAATGAAGCACATTGGTAGCGCGGTTTCCGAATTTTCTGGCAAATTCCTCACTGCCCTTCCCCATCTTCTCCCGGCCGAAAAAAATACGGCATTCATCCCCCCGCGCCTTTAACAGCCGGGCGGTTTCCGCGCATATTCTTCCGGTACTGCCGATGCCGCAGACGGAATTGATCTGTGCAACCTTCATTAGGATTCCTTTCCAGGCTTATCGGGATGCTAAACGCTCAGCCTGTTCAATGATTTTTTCCGTTGCCGCCTGGCGGCCAAAATGCGCGGCAACATACTCTCTGGCATTTTTACCGTACTGGGCGCAGTCTTTGCGCTGCTCATACAGCCGGGTAATAGCCAGCGCCAGTTTTTCCGGAGAGTCCGGCTCCACCACCAGTCCGCATTGGCCCTCTTCCACGAAGCCGCAAAGCTCGCTTTCGGTATCGAAACAGGCGATCATCGTTTGCCCGGCCGCCATAATGCTCCAGGTTTTGCTTGGGAAACCGTTCTTGGATGTACCGCTTCGTCCAATCACAAGACCCACATCGCCAATGTTGTAAACATACTTTGACATATCCAGCGGCTGCAAAGGAAACAGCTTTAAATTGGGAAGATTTTTTTCTTCCACGTATTGCCGTACCTTCTTCTCCCGGGAGCCGCCACCGATAATCACGAATTGGACAGGCAGTTGATCCTGCAAAAGCTGCGCCGCATCCACTAAAATTTCCACATTTTGCGGCACACCCAAATTGCCGCAATAGCTGACAATAAAGGCATCCTTATCCAGACCAAGCTGAGCAAACAGAGGATTGTCCTGTCGGTCGATAGGGTATATTTGATCTGTGTCAATCCAGTTGTAAACCACACTGAGTTTCTTCTCATCCGCGCCCCGTTCCAAATGCATTTTGCGGAACTGTTGGGAAATGGTGATGATATGGTCACTGCGCTTCTGGGAATCTTTTTCCAAAATCCGCGCCACACGGTAGCCCAATTTCCGTTTGAGTCCGCCTGCGCCAAAAATACCGGTGCTGAGCAGGGATTCGGATACAATATCCTGCTCCCAGTACAAAACGGGAATCTTCTTTTTCCTGCCGGCCCTGGCTCCCAAAGGTCCCAAAAGAGGCGGCATGGAATGGGTCATAAGCAAATCTCCGTCAGGAATGGACAGTGCGGTTTTATACATTTTCCAGGAGATATCTATATACCGCAGAATTCGTTTCATCGGATTTGTACCGGAGAACCGGGATCGGATTCTGTGAATTTCTGTCACGTCTTCCTGCTCATTCACCAGATGTTCGTATTTGGACGAAATCGGGGTAATGACCTCCACTTCCCAGCCGGCCGCAATAAAGTCATTGACAAGATCCAACGCCAGATGGGTGCCGCCGGACAGTTCCGGATAAAAAGAAGGCCGCATCATAATCAGTTTCATATTGAAATTCCTCACTAACGGAATTTTAGGGGTTATTTTCCCTCAATCTGCGCTACAATTCTGCACGCTTCCTGCCGGTTCTTTTGGAAATACTCGGCATCCTGACAGCAACATTCTGCCTCCAGTTGGCGAATCTGGCGCAATCCATTATCAAAAAGATCGCGAACTTTTTCCATATCGTCAATCTTAAAAATGTCGCAGAAGCTTCTGGATAATATGGCGCCGGAAGATCCTAAACGGTAATGCTCCCGAATCACATATTCCCCCGGAAGCAGCCCCTTGCCGATGGATGCCACGCCGCCAAAGCCGTAGACATATCCGGCTTCCCGGAATTTCCGGCACAGCTTTTCCACCGTACCGTCCGTCAGCAGGCTGAACATAAACGACTTGCCGTAAGACAGGCTTAAATCGTTCAGTCCCACAAACAGCTCATCAATTCCCGGAAGCGCCATAATGCGGTCAATGACCTCTACCGCTTCTTTGGTTTCCACCAACAGCATGGTCTTTGTTCTGCCGGCTACCAGTGTCAGAAATGTTTGCACTTCTTCCACCGTCTTGAAATAAGGAAGCATAATGATATCCGCGCCGGCCTGGACGATTGCGTCAATTTCTTCCCGGGATGAGGTGTATTCCGTTGTTGCTTCGTGGATGGGATTGCAGCGCACCAGCAATTCCGCCTTGCTGATCCGGGCGCGAATCCGGCGAATATCCTCCACCGTGTGGTGGGACTTTACCGTGTCCATACCCGCCTGCCGCAGCTCTTTCCCAATATATTCCATATCCACAAAAATCCTGTCCACACCCGCATTCTCCGCGATTGCCGCTACGTCGGGACGGTTCGTAATATACATTAGCTTCATATTGCTTTGCTCACTTTTTGCTTATACTCGCTTCCTCAGCCGTTTGTGCTTTGGTTACTGTTTCGCCTTCGCTGTAATTATCTGCATTGGTAAACACTTTTGCTACGGTTCGCCACAGGATTTTCATATCCAGCCATAAGGATACGTGGTCCACGTACCAGATATTCATCTCGATACGCTTGTTCCACTCCACCTTTTTTCTGCCGTTGACCTGCGCCCAACCGGTAATGCCCGGGCGGACTTCAAACATCCGGCGCTGTTCTTCCGTATATTCTTCCCAGGGCCAGGGATGATAGGTCAAGGGCGGGCGGGGACCGACAAAGCTCATTTTTCCCGCAAGAATGTTGAAAAACTGCGGCAGCTCGTCCAAACTTGTGGCCCGAAGAATCCGGCCCACCCGGGTAACCCGGCTATCCCCTTTTTCGGAGTATACGCCGCTTCCGGTATGCTCGGCATCCTGACACATAGACCGGAACTTCCAAATGCGGAACACTTCTCCGTTGCGCCCTACCCGTTCCTGCGAGAAAATGGCAGGGCCTTTGGATTCCAACCGAACAATCAGCGCGATGATGAGCATAGGAATGGCGCAAATCACAATTCCCAAAATGGACAATACAATGTCCAGAAGTCTTTTCCAAAAACGCTTGTACATAATCTGTACCTTTCTTATGCTAAAACCGTTATTCCACTGCGGCCGGCTCGGATTCTTCTTCCGTTTCCCGTCCCGTGCCGCCTTCCACTACGCCTTCCGCTTTTACAACAGCCTTAATCGTACCGAAAAAGCACCTCATATCAAACAAAAGGCTCATTTTTTCCACATATTCTCCGTCCAGTCTTGCTTTGACGGGAATTTCCAGTTCATCTCTGCCGTTGATTTGCGCCCAACCGGTCAGACCGGGGCGGACATCATTGACGCCGTAGCGGTCCCGTTCCGCAATCAGGTCATCCTGATTCCAGAGCGCAGGCCGGGGGCCGATAATGGACATATCACCCTTGAGGATGTTCCACAGCTGAGGCAGCTCATCCAGGCTGGTTTTGCGGAGAAAATGCCCAACCTTGCTTATGTACTGATCCGGATTTTTCAGAAGATGGGTGGGTACATCCGGCGTGTTCATCTTCATACTACGGAACTTGTACAGACGGAAATGCCTCTTGTACAGGCCAATACGCTCTTGACGGAAGATCACTTTTCCTGGGTCATCAACCTTAATGCAAATGGCAATTATCAGCATAGGAATTGCCAGGATCAGCAGACCCAGAGCCGAAAGAATAATGTCGAAAAATCTTTTAAAAAAATGTTTGTACATAATCCGTACCATCCCACAATCTGCAGGTGTTTTTTGTATTTTTTCGGCTTTTTTTCACAAATGTCACAATAAGCCATAATAATACTGATACATTATACATCAGTCGCATTCAACTGTCAATAAAGCGAGACCCCGCACCGTAACGGATAAGCAAAAATTGTAACAGAATTGAAAAATTGAAACCGTTCGCGCTTCAAGAAAACGGCGCTGTTTCCAGAACGCGGTCCGGATAGTAAAACCGGGCGTGTCGCAAAATAATTGCAACACGCCCGACTGCGGATTCTAATGGACATTTTGCCTGGCACAGCCTTTTTCCGGTTTGCGAATTCTTCGGTCAGACAAATCTGTGAAACCACAGGGCAAGTTCCGGAAGCATAGTCGGATGGAAACCGTGCTCCAGTCCTTCCATCATCCGAAGCTCAATATAACATCCCCCGCGGCGTACAGAGCGCACATACTCCTCCGCCATAACGGGATCTACGATTGTGTCGGCATCTCCTTGCCATATCTTAATCGGGCAGGGCGGAATGACTACCCGTTCCCCGTCAGAATTGATAAAGGAGCGCGTGCGGTAAGGGTTAAAGCCGATTGTGTTTTCTTCGCACCATGCGTCGCTCGGGAAATGATAATTTTCTATGGTCCGTTCATGGGGAGAGATTCCGTCGGGCCGTTTTCCCATTTTGTCCCACGTGCCTTTGCAGTAATGGTCTCCCACCCACACGCCATCCGTATTCAATCTCGGATAGTAGAGGCCTGCCGCAATAATAATGGACGGATAGGTGTTGAGGAAATTCAGCGCCGTAGTTCCGCCCATAGATTCGCCGCCAATAAGCACCCGGTCGGTAAGGTTATAATTCCTGACTGCATACTGATAGGCTCTGTAAAGCGCCTGCAAGTGCTCCGGGCATCCCATGGAAAGGCCCGACGGTATCGAGCCGTTTACATCCAGAACGGCATAGCCGTAATCAGTCAGTCCATAAACCTGAGTAAGACCCCCGATTCGATTGTCCGCAGCGCATACTCTGCCGCCCGAACCGTGGCAAAACAGTACCAGCTGGGTTGGATCACCGGTAGCGGAATAGCTCTCAGGCAAACGCAGCACACATTCGCACAAGGCCTTTTCGTAGCGATCTCTGACAGCGGTCGTCCGGGAATCGCTGACATCCCGGAAGGAATTGAACTCTACGGTAAAGTAAATGTATTCTCCCTCCGCTTCAGGCAACGGAATCCCTTTGGGACTGTTGGGTATCATTCTTTTCATCATATCCACACTGCGCCTCCTTTTTTGAAATTTTATCATCAAATCGCTTAAATTTCAATGATATATCGCTTGTGTGATATGATATACGGCTAAAGCCGCATGATATCCTTGCTTCGCAAGCATGATATAATATCCGTTCCTTCATACGCGAAGCGTATATCATCTGCGAAGCAGATATCATACCCGCAGGGTATATCATCCGTTCTGTAAGGAACGGATATCATTGAAAAACGACAAGTTTCTGTCGAAACTTGTCGTTTTTCATGGCTCCCCCTGTTGGACATAAGCGGAGAAAGAATAATTAACAGTCCGTCTTACTGTTGCGGTGCCCGATAAAATCTTCGGGCTTACGCTTTTCCTCGATTTTATCGACCGCTGCCACTCGCTCAGGTCGCTTCATCTGCCACAGGCAGCGCTCCCCTCGCTCCCTACCTCCTTCGCTACGCTCAGTCGGTAAAGGGCGGATTGATGATCACAGGTTCTTGGTGCAAAGCACCAAGAAAGCCAAAAAAGATCACCCGGATTGGTGGCTAAAAGAACTTTTAAGTGAAATATTTTGCTAAAGCAAAATGTGATATAATTCACTTTGTAAATTGTGAAATTTGATGCTGACGCATCAAGTGAAATTAAATTCGCCCACATTCGCGACAGCGAATATTTCACTGCGAAGCAATTTCACTCCGCAAAGCGGAATTTCACTTGCCCGCGAGGGCAAATTTAGCTGAAAAAAGCACTGCTTTCGCAGTGCTTTTTTCCTGGCTCCCCCTGTTGGACTTGAACCAACGACCTGCGGATTAACAGTCCGTCGCTCTACCGACTGAGCTAAGGGGGAATA
>JAZUOF010000034.1:0-7184 GCA_045604565.1 Faecousia sp. | reverse complement strand
TTTCCGACTCTGATGAGGATGTGGTATTTACCCTGGGCGGCAGACATATTCTGTTCACCATCGGTACGGCAACACTGATCTGCCGTCTGCTGGAGGGCGACTTCCTGGATTGGCGCAGAGTGGTTCCCACCAACTGTCCCATTAAGCTGGTAAGCAATGTGGCGGATCTGGCATCCTCTATTGAACGTGTGGGTCTGATTGTTTCGGAAAAGTACAAGAGTCCTGTTCGCTGCGTATTCTCCGACCAGGTACTGCAGATGCGGACCAATACCACCATTGGCGTTGCAGAAGACCGCTGCAGCATTGCCGGTGACGGCAAGGAGCTGGAAATCGGCTTTAATGTCCGTTATTTGGCAGATGCCCTGCGCGCCATTCCCGGAGAAGAAGTGGTGATGGAGCTGACCAACGGTCTGAGTCCCATCGTATTTACTCCGGTGGACAGTAAGTATGATTTTTCCTATATGGTTTTGCCTGTGCGGATTAAAAATTGATGTTTGCGCGGAGTGAAATATGAAAGTTACCGTGAAGAAAAAAAACGCGCCTGTGCCGGTGATCATCGGAACGGAGTTTATCAAGCTGGAAGCGGCGCTGAAATATTCCAGCGCAGTAGCTACCGGCGGTGAGGCCAAGCTGCTGATTCAGGAAGGTCAGGTTGCGGTAAATGGGCAAGTGTGTACCATGCGGGGGAAGAAGCTGTATCCCGGCGACATCTTCCAATTTTTGGGCACAGAATATTTGATTGGTATCCATGAATCTTAAACGTATTCAACTACAGGATTTCCGCAATTACCGGGAGATTTCTCTGGAATTTACGCCCGGGGTCAATCTGATTGTAGGCGACAATGCCCAGGGAAAAACAAATCTGCTGGAATCCATTGCTTATCTCGGCTCGGGAAAAAGCTTTCGTACCCAAAAGACCGGGGAACTGGTTCGATTGGGAGCGCAGTTTGGAGAAATCTCCGGCGAGGTATTTTCTCAGGAACGGGACCAGACATTGCGATGGCTTCTGTTTCCCGGCGGAAAAGCCCGTCAGTTATATCATAACGGCGTGAAAAAGAAAACAGCCGGGGAAATTTCCGGGGTAATGCAGACGGTGCTGTTCTGTCCGGAAGATTTGATGGTGCTGAAAACCGGCGCCTCTGCCCGTCGGCGGCTGGGGGATCAGGCTTTGTGTCAGCTTCGTCCCAATTATGAGGCCGCATTGACGGAATATCACCGGATTTTGGAACAGAAAAACCGAATTTTAAAGGACCGCTACGAAAATCCCGGACTTTTGGAAATTCTGCCGGAGTACAATACCAGATTATGTCAGGTTGGCGCGCTGCTGATTTCGTATCGGGCGAGGTTTTTTGAAGGTCTGGGAAAGGCCGCATCGGAATACCACAGTCATTTTTCCGGCGGCGCAGAGGAATTTCTCCTGGATTATAAGACAGTATCCTCTGTGGATGACCCCTTTGCGCCGGTGTCGGTTTTGACAGAAAAACTGAACGAGCATCTTTGCGCCCATTACCGGGCGGAACTGGAAAGCGCGCAGTGTTTGACCGGCCCTCATAAAGATGATTTTGACGTGACTCTTTCCGGAATGTCCTTAAAAGCCTTCGGCTCACAGGGACAGACCCGTACCGCCGCCATCAGTCTGAAGCTGGCGCAGCGGGAATTGATGGGCAGGGAATCCGGACAGATTCCCGTATTGCTGCTGGACGATGTTCTTTCGGAGCTGGACCCCGGCAGACAGGATTATGTATTGAATCAAATTGACTGCGGACAGGTTTTTATTACCTGCTGTGAACCGGGACGTTTCACCAAATTGGGAACGACCATGCAAATCCGCAACGGTCAGGTGTTTCATTAAGTTGATTTAGGTATAGGAGAACGATTATGTCAGAAGAAACGAAGGTAGTACAGGAATATGGTGCGGAACAAATCCAGGTATTGGAAGGCCTGGAAGCTGTCCGTAAACGTCCCGGTATGTATATCGGTTCCACCTCGTCTTCCGGTCTGCACCATCTGGTTTACGAGATTGTAGACAATGCCATTGACGAGGCGCTTGCCGGTTACTGTAAGCATATTACTGTGACAATCCATGCGGGAAACTCCATCACGGTTACCGATGACGGCCGCGGAATCCCTGTGGACATTCAACCCCAGACCGGAAGACCGGCTTTGGAGGTTGTTTACACGGTGCTCCATGCCGGCGGTAAATTCGGCGGCGGCGGTTATAAGGTATCTGGCGGTCTGCACGGCGTTGGCGCTTCTGTGGTAAACGCCCTGTCCCAGTGGCTGTGCGTCCGGGTGCATAAAAACGGGAATATTTATGAAATGAAATTTGCCCGGGGTCATATCACCCAGGAAATGACCATTGTGGGAACAACCGACCATACCGGTACGGAAGTTACCTTCCTGCCGGATCCGGAGATGTTCGATGAGGTGGTCTACAACTACGAGACTCTTCACGAGCGTATGCGGGAAGAGGCGTTCTTGAACGCCGGCCTTTCCATTACCATTACCGATGACCGGGAAGAAAAACGCACCGAGACAATGTGTTATGAGGGCGGTATCCGGGAGTTTGCCACCTGGAGCAACCGGAATAAAACCCCTTTGCATCCGGACGTGATTTATATGTCCGGGGTAAAAGGTGATGCCTCTGCGGAGCTTGCCATTCAGTACAATGACGGTTATAACGAGTTTTTGCTCTCCTTTGCCAATGATGTGCGTACGCCCGAGGGCGGTATGCACGAAACCGGTTTTAAGACTGCGCTGACCCGTGTTCTCAATAACTACGGTATTAAAAACGGCATTATCAAAGGCGACGACAAGGTCTCCGGCGAGGACTGCCGGGAAGGCATTACCGCCATTATCTCCGTAAAGCTGACGGATGCCCAGTTTGAAGGCCAGACAAAGGCAAAATTGGGAAATGCCTATATCCGCACCTTGGTGGACCAGGTTGTCAACGATCAGCTTGCCACGTATTTTGAAGAACATCCTGCCACAGCCAAGCTGATTTTGGAAAAGGCAATGATGGCAAACCGGGCAAGAGAGGCCGCCCGCAAGGCGCGGGAATCCATCCGACGCAAGACCGGACTGGAATCCGGTCAGATGCCCGATAAGCTTCAGGACTGCAATGAGCGCGATCCGTCCCTGTGCGAAATTTACATCGTCGAGGGTGACTCCGCCGCAGGCTCTGCCATTCAGGGCAGAGACTCCCGATTCCAGGCGATTTTGGCGATGTGGGGTAAGATGCTCAACGTAGAAAAGGCCAGAGCTGACAAAATTTACGGCAATGACAAGCTGTATCCCTTAATTGTGGCGCTGGGCGCAGGCATCGGCGAGGATTTTGATATTGAAAAGCTCCGCTACCATAAAATTATCATTATGTCCGATGCGGACGTGGACGGCGCCCATATCCGCACCCTGCTTCTGACCTTCTTCTTCCGGTATATGCGTCCGCTGATTGAAAACGGTTACGTGTATTCCGCCGTTCCTCCCCTTTATAAAATTAAGCGGGGTAAAACGGAGCGGGTTGCTTATTCGGATGAACAAAGAGATGCGGTTTCTGCCGAAATGCGGGGAGAAAGCAACGCAAAGGTGGAAATTTCCCGCTTCAAAGGTCTGGGTGAAATGGACCCTCACGAGCTGTGGGAGACCACGATGGACCCTGCTCAGCGCACACTGCGCCGCATCACTCTGGAGGATGCCCGCCGGGCGGACGAAATTTTTACCATTCTGATGGGAGAGCAGGTTGAGCCCCGTAAGGAATGGATTGAGCGCAACGCAAAATACGCCATTAACATTGATATTTAAGGAGGTGACACTGCATGGCAAAGCACAACCGTGATTATAAGCCTGAGGATATTTTATTTCCGGATCAGGCAATCACCCAGTCCAACCTTGTGGACGAAATGGAGAAATCCTATATTGAATACGCTATGAGTGTCATTGTTGGCCGGGCGCTGCCGGACGTGCGCGACGGTTTGAAGCCTGTCCACCGCCGGATTTTGTACACCATGTATGAAAGCGGCCTGACCTCCGATAAGCCATTTAAAAAATCCGCCACCTGCGTGGGTGATGTGCTTGGTAAATACCACCCTCACGGTGATACCTCCGTGTATGACGCAATGGTGCGTCTGGCGCAGAATTTCTCCATGCGCTATATGCTGGTGGACGGACACGGAAACTTCGGTTCTGTGGATGGCGACCCTGCGGCTGCTTACCGTTATACGGAGGCCCGTCTTTCCAAGCTTTCCAACGAAATGCTTCGGGATATTGATAAGGATACAGTAAATTGGGACCCCAACTTCGATGAATCCCGGAAAGAACCCCGGGTACTGCCCAGCCGGTTTCCCAATCTGCTGGTGAACGGATCTTCCGGTATTGCCGTTGGTATGGCTACCAACATTCCTCCCCACAATCTGACAGAGGTCATCAACGCCTGTGTGGCGGTGCTGGGTGATCCGGAGCTGTCCATGGCAGACCTGATGGAGCATATTTCCGGTCCGGATTTCCCTACCGGCGGCATCATTATGGGCCGCAGCGGTATCCGCGCAGCCTATGCCACAGGCCGGGGTAAGGTAGTCGTCCGCGCCCGTACGGAGTTTGAGGAATTCGGCAAGGACCGGATGCGGATTATCGTCACGGAGCTGCCCTACCAGGTGAACAAGCGTCAGCTTATCAAAACCATTGCCGAGCAGGTAAAGGATAAGCGTCTGGACGGTATCAGCGACCTGCGTGACGAAACCGACCGCAACGGTATGCGGATGGTCATCGAGCTGAAAAAAGATGCCAATCCCCAGGTGGTGCTGAACAATCTGTTTAAGCAGACCGCGCTGCAGTCCAGCTTTGGTATCATTATGCTGGCGCTGGTGGACGACCAGATGCAGCCAAGAATTCTCAGTCTGCGGCAGATTTTGGATGAGTACCTGACCTTCCAGACGGAAGTGCTGACCAGACGCACCCGGTATGACCTGCGTAAGGCGCAGGAACGGGCGCATCTTTTGGAAGGCTTGCTGATTGCGCAGGACAATATTGATGAAGTCATCCAAATTATCCGTTCTTCCTATGATGATGCGAAGGAACGTCTGTGCAAGCGCTTCGGCTTGGACGATGTGCAGGCGCAGGCTATTTTGGATATGCGTCTGAAAGCCCTGCAGGGTCTGGACAGAGAAAAGCTCCAGGCAGAGTTTGATGAGCTGCAGGAACGGATTTCCTATTATCACGGACTTCTGGAATCCCCGGAAAAGCTCAAGGCTGTTCTGCGGGAAGAATTGATTGCCATTCGGGATAAATTCGGCGACAGCCGTAAGACGGAAATTCAGGAAATCGAAGATGAAATTGATATTGAGGACCTGATCGAAGAGGAACAGTGCGTATTTACCATTTCCCATCAGGGATATGTGAAGCGTATGCCTGTGGACACCTACCGTACCCAGGGCCGTGGCGGCCGGGGAATCAATGCCCAAAATTTGAAGGACGAGGACTATGTGAAGAGTCTGAACGTGGCGTCTACCCACGACCATATCCTGTTCTTCACGGATATGGGCCGCGTCCATCACCGAAAGGGTTATCAGATTCCGGAAGCAGGCCGTACTGCGCGGGGTACCGCAATGGTCAATGTTCTGCCTCTGGAGCAGGGAGAAAATGTTACCGCAATGGTGGTCACCCGGGAGTTCCACGAGGATGAATACCTGATGATGGTCACCCGTAAGGGAACGGTTAAACGAATTCCCTTTATTGCATTGTCTACCCGCAGAAAAACCGGTATCCGCGCCATTACGCTGGACGAAGGCGACCAGCTGATTAACGTTATGCGTACCAATGGCAACGACAATATTATTCTTGCCACAGCAGAGGGTATGGCCATCTGCTTTAACGAGCAGGATGTGCGGCCTATGGGCAGAGATGCCTCCGGCGTGCGGGGTATCCTGTTGACCGGCGACGATATTGTCATCGGCGCGGAGAAAGCGGAGGAGAATACCACACTTCTTACGGTTACGGAAAACGGCTACGGAAAACGTACGGAGCTGTTTGAGTACCTGCGTACCGGCCCGGACGGAAGCAAAATGCCCCAGAGCCGCGGAGGCAAGGGCTTGAAAAACTACAATATCACAGCCAAAACAGGCAAAGTGGCAGGCTGCCGCGTGGTCAGGGAAACGGACGATGTCATGCTCATCGAAAACGGCGGTGTGATTATCCGTGTACCGGCTTCTACCATCAATATTTATAAGCGGGATGTACAGGGTGTTATCATTATGCGTATTGAAAGCGGTAACAAACTGGTATCCATCGAACGTGTGGAAGCGGAAGAGGAGACACAGGCGTGAAAACAGTAACCCTGTACACGGACGGCGCTTGCTCCGGAAATCCCGGTCCCGGCGGCTGGGGCGCAATTTTGGAATACAACGGCGTGGAAAAAGAGCTGTCCGGCGGTGAGGTAAGCACCACCAATAACCGAATGGAACTGACTGCGGTGATCCGTGGATTGCAGGCCTTGAAGGAGACCTGTACCGTGGAGCTGTATTCCGACAGTAAGTATGTAATTGACGCGCTGGAAAAAGGCTGGGCGGTAAGCTGGCGAAAAAACGGGTGGAAAAAGGCAGATAAAAAGCCGGCGCTGAATCCAGACTTGTGGGAAGTGCTTCTGGAGCTGACCGAACGGCACATTTTGCACTACCATTGGGTAAAGGGCCACGCCGATAATCCAAAGAATAACCGTTGTGATGAAATGGCCGTGGCGGCCGCCAAAATGCAAACGCCATAATTTCTCGCCCAATTCCCGGAGGTTTACGGTATGTATCTATCCATCGGAAATGATATGGCAGTCAGAGAAAAGTCCGTAATCGGAATTTTTGATATGGACAATACTTCCACATCCAAACGTACACGGCTGTTTTTGGAAAAGGCGGAGCAGGAAGGACAGATCATTCCCTGCGATGACCTGCCAAAATCCTTTGTGGTGACCGCCGAATACGGTATGGTTCGGATATACCTGTCTGCCCTGTCCAGCGCAACGCTGGAAAAACGGCTGAAATAAAAGTTTGCCCGGATATTTGCCTTACGGCCAGGGCAATTCTGCAAAAAGGTTTATTGGGGTGTTCATAAAACAGTTAACCCGACCTATGATTTCGATCATAGGTCGATTTTTGCTTATTGTTTCGATGCAGCGGCATCTAAAACTCCCTCGTCAGAGG
>JAZUOF010000033.1:0-2569 GCA_045604565.1 Faecousia sp. | reverse complement strand
ACTTTGTCAAAAATCTTTGATTTTTGACTGATGAGGAATGCGGGCAGTAATCTTACGATTTTGTATCTGTACGGACTTCCTCCGGAAGTTTAGATATCGCCATCCCTCATCCGTCACGCCTTACGGCGCGCCACCTTTCCCCAGGGGAAGGTATACGGGAACGACAACTGAACAGCAAAAAGCGCCATCCGGTTGGATGGCGCATTGCGTTTCTATTGGATTACAGCGCAGAGAAACCGAAGCTGTTGACCAGAGCGTCCAGTTTGCGGCCCTTCTTGCAGTAGGGGCAATCCCGGTAGTCGTAGCTTTCGTAGTCGGGAATATCGCTGATGTCATAGACGGAACGGACGGTATAACCGGCAACCTCGTCCACAGCTCTGTAAATTGCCGCAATGCCGGCAACCTCACCGCCATAGTAACCAATGGCCTCAATGCTGCGCTTGGCAGTATAGCCGGTGGTCACAGATGCCATCAGAATCAGGACGTGCTTGTTGCGAATCATTGGCTGAATGTTGTCCCGGAAGATCATCTGGGAATTGGCATTATATTCCGGCTCAATCACATAAATCGTCTGGTGCTGGTTGATGGTGCGGAATCCGCTGCGGGTCAGCTGCTCCGCAACGCAGGTGCCCAAAACTGCCGTGCCGTCCAGGCACAGAATCGTATCCACAGGCGTATTGTTGATAAAATGAGATACCAGCTGCCGCGCGCTTTCTTTCGCTTCGCTAAGGCGGGTCTTTTCATAAGTAATGTCGATATAGTAGTTGATGTGGCTGTGATTGGTGGCGAAGTGGCCGTGGGCAACACGCAGAGGCACTTTGCCGTGCATAATGGGAAGATGCTTCAGTTCAACCATAGATATGTCCTCCAGTTTAGAGATAAGTGTATCAAAAAGAAAAGCGTTTTCTCAATCCGGCAGAAGCGTTCTTCGCCGGATCAATGAAAAACGCGTTTTTTCATTGTAACCCGAATTCCAAAAAATTGCAAGGAAAAAGGCTTTTGGAATATGAACAAAATTCATATTTTATTCTTGTGCATTTTGCCTATCTTTCAGCGCCCTCTCCTGCCGCAAAAATTGTCGGGCGATAATCCGGCATATTTCCCGGCGGTGAATCATACTGTGCACCTGGCGGAAGGTCACCCATTTTACATCGTCCGTCTCCCCCGGCTGCAGGCGCACCTGTTCAATGGGAATATCCCGGCGCAGGCAGTAATAATCAAAATGATTATAGCGGTCCCTGCCCGTATCAATCTGTTCAAATTCCTGCTCCGCTGCCCGGATGCCGGTCTCCTCATACAGCTCCCGGGCAATCGCCTGTCGGCTGGACTCTCCCGCTTTCGCCGCGCCGCCGGAATTCTCCCACGTGCCCGCAAAGCTTTTCCCCGGTGCCCGGCGGGTCATAAGGACTTTTCCCTTTCCGTCATACACCCATACGCATACCACAAGGCCGTACTCGCCCCGCTTCCAGGGTGTTCCGCGCAAATGCACCCGGCCGGTCAGGTTGCGCGCTTTATCATAAATATCATTGTATTCCATAGGTATCTCTCGCCACTTTGTCCATATATATTTAGTATACCGCTATGTAGTCAGTATACCACACTCGGCAATCAATTACAACGATTCTTCTGAACACGACAGAAATACATTTGTATTCGTTGACAAATAATTCACAGTGTGTTAATATTCTGTCATAGGCAAAACAAAAAATATTTTTAAGAGGTGCTTATTATGATGCAAGCTTTCAAACGCGCGTTTGAGGTCCTCCTCGAGAAACCCATTATGCTGTGGGGTCTGTCCCTGATGTTGGTCATCGTGTCCGCCATCGGAGCTGTTGTGACCGCCTCCATTCCCTTCCTGAGCATTGCTGTCGGCTATCTGTTCTCCTGCGGCGCTGCAAAACTGTATCTGGATGGACTGAAGGGCAAGAAGGTCAACTCCAAGCAGCTGTTCGCCGCCTTCAACAGAAACTGTGTCAGAACCGCCGGCGCTATGGCGTGGAGAGACCTTTGGACCTTCATTTGGAGTATGGTTCCCATTATCGGCACTGTTAAAGCTTACTCCTACCGCTTTGTTCCCTACATTCTGGTATCCAGACCTGAAATCAGCGCTTTTGACGCTCTGAAGGTTTCCATGAAGCTGACCGACGGCAAGAAGCTGCAGATGTGGCTGGCTGACCTGGTTTACTTCGCAGTTCTGGGTGTTGCCTTGGCGGTCCTGGTCCCGCTGTGCTTTGTCCCCATCCTCGGCATCTTTTCCCTCTTTGTTCTGATCCATCTCATTTTGGCATTTTTTCTGTTCGGTGCCATCTTTACCGGTCTGTATCAGGCCGCTTTCTTCAACGAAGATGAGATCGACAGCGCACTTCCCGCCCCCGAGGCTGAGGCCGTTGCCGAATAATTTTCACTACATAAAAAGCCATACAGGAATTGGCGTGATACTCTTAACGGAGTATCACGCCAGTTCTATTCGCCTGCGGCGAGTTCTATTGCTACGCAGTGTTATTCGGCTTACGCCGAGTGATATTTGCTTCGCAAGTTTATGGGCGAATAGAATATCACTGAAGCCGCA
>JAZUOF010000032.1:0-11505 GCA_045604565.1 Faecousia sp. | reverse complement strand
ATTTTGGAATTTACAAAGCCCACAACCATAACAGTGGTGGCAGAGGAGGACTGAATAGCCGCTGTTGTGGCAAGTCCCAATAAAAAACCGCGAAAAATACCGGAGCTCATTTTCGACAGCATTGCCTGCAGCTTTCCACCGGCGTGCCGCTTCAGGGCATCGGCCATTGTTTCCATTCCGTATAAAAAAAGCGCCAGACCGCCCAGCAACGTAATCAGCTGAATCACATAATCCTGCGGCTGCATACACCCACTCCTTACAATAAGGTTGTTCTGTTAGGATTTCCCACATTATTAATGGATTATACGCGGCGTCCGCAGCAAGAATGTACGGCAAAAATCCGGGATTTGCGCGTCTGATTCAGACTTTGAAAAAAATAAAAAACCGCCCCGAAAGAGGCGGTTTTTGGCACCCCAGAGAGGACTCTAACCTCCGACCTATCGCTTAGGAGATACCGAGGGAAACGATAACGGCATACCTTGTAATACCTAAAAATCCCCTGTTGTCAGGGGATTTTTAATGTTAAGTTGTTATCTTGTGTTACGCCGTTACCACTGGTTTTATGATGTTTTCTTCCATTTCATTAGCAAGAAATTAGCAAGATGTTCAAAATTAGGAAACTGGTTTTATTCCAATTAGATGCCGTTATTTAATCACTTGTACCTCGGTCTGTTACCGAATTTTGCTTTATTTTAATTCTCTTTGCTAAATAATAATTATCGCTAGGATGAATTAAAAAACCGTCATGGCTAATTTGTTAAGGTGAGATTACCATTACTATTTAATTTTTGGCTGCCCGAAAATTCCAACATATTCTACATCCGCCGCATACTTTAACGAATAGGAGCCGACACCTTTATTGAGAGCGTCTGTGATTTCTTTTATCTCTTTTTGAATATTATCTAATGTTTCATACCACCCAAGCAAGGTTGTATGTTCTCCCCAAAATGTAACCTTGTCAATTCCATTCAAAATATATTTTGGTTCTCCCTTTCCGGGCGCTAAGATTCGAGATGATTTTACTGCATGACATACAACTACATTTTCCTTGTCAAATGTAGTGATAGCAATTTTCCCTGATGGAGCATACACTGCATTTTTTTCTTCTGTTGTTTCCTTTTCTGCAACATTAGACGCATCATTCAATAAATAATCAAGTGAGATGTTTAATTCTCTGGAGATTAATATTAGTTTTTCTGTTTCTGGATACCCGTTTTCTGCTTCCCATTTTGAAATTGCTTGTCTCGAAACACTAAGCATCTCCGCCAATTCTTCTTGGGTGATATTTCTCTGTTTCCTGATTTTTCTTAAGTTTTCACCAAAGCCCATTATACGGCCTCTCTTTCATATATTTATTCACAAATGCAGTGACACAATAATAAATTCGACAAATCCTCACATTTGTAGGTTCATTATATACCGATTATTCTTTTGATACAACCAACCCAGATTTGCATTTTCGCAACTTGAGGTTGCATTTTTTATCAAATTAATTATACTACACAAACATGAAAATTTCTACAAATTAAAGTAAAAAGAAAACGACAAGGTTTATTAATTGGCAAAACAAAAAGTCTATGGATAGAACATACGCCTGTACAAATTAGCAGAATTTTGCTAAAAATCCGATTAGCAGGCGATTAGCAAAACGGCGATTTTCTGCTAATCGCAATTAGCAAGCAATAGTGCCTCCCTCTGACGAGGGAGGTGGATTTTGCGTAGCAAAAGACGGAGGGAGAGAAAAAGCGAAAAACAAAAATCTCTCCCTCAGTCAGCTTCGCTGACAGCTCCCTCGTCAGAGGGAGCCGAGATAGCAAAAGCACTTTATTTATGCGGGTTTTGGTAAGAAAAAACCGCCTCTTTCGAGACGGCTTTTTGGCACCCCAGAGAGGACTCTAACCTCCGACCTATCGCTTAGGAGGCGATCGCTCTATACAACTGAGCTACTGGGGCATATGCTCTTGCATTGTAACGAAAAAAATTCTTTGTGTCAACCAAAAGACGGCACATTTTTCCGCACCGGAAGCATATACTGGCAAAAGTGATGAAAAGGGAGGGGAAGACAGATGCCTTGGTGGGAGAGCGCAGTGGATTTGGAGGATCTGCTGTTTGATGAGGATAGCGGCGGGCCCAGTGAGCGGTAGAAAGCGACGTGCTTTGGTGATTCCAAGGCACGTTTTTTATTTTCCTCTTTACAGAGGATGGAAATTCGGGTATAATATGTCCGAAAATCGTTAAGAAACGAGTGTATTGGGCAATGAATATTGAATTTGATGTTTACAGGCAGAAGCTCAATGAGGTTAAGCCTGCTTTGGAAGAGCTTGGGAAGTCTTTGAATCTGGAAGGCCTGAGGGACGAGCTGGAACGGCTGCATGCCATGCAGGAGGCCCCCGGTTTTTGGGATAACCCGGAGAAGAGCCAGAAGATTGTGGTCAGGACCAAGAGCTGTGAAAATAAGCTGGAAAAGTTCAGCCGTATGGAATCTGCCTGGGAAGATTTGATGACAATCTGTGAGATGGCTGCTGAGGAAGATGACGATTCTATGCTGGACGAGCTGAAGGACGGCTTCCGCCAGTTGTCTGAGGATATGGAAAGCACCCGACTGAGCACATTGCTTACCGGCAATTACGACGGCAACAACGCTCTGGTCAGCTTCCATTCCGGCGCCGGCGGTACCGAGGCGCAGGACTGGTGCCAAATGCTTTACCGCATGTATACCCGTTGGGCGGAGGCTCACGGCTACACCTATAAAATTCTGGACTATCTGGAAGGCGACGAGGCGGGCCTGAAATCCGCCGATATTCTGATTGAGGGTGAGAATGCCTACGGATTTTTGAAGGGGGAAAACGGCGTACACCGCCTGGTGCGGGTATCTCCCTTTGATGCCAACGCCCGCCGTCAGACGTCCTTTGCGGCTATCGAGGTAATCCCTGAAATTCAGGATGACAGCCAGGATGTGGAGATTCGCCCCGAGGACTATGAGATGCAGGTATTCCGTTCTTCCGGCGCCGGCGGTCAGCATATCAACAAGACCAGCTCCGCAGTCCGTCTGATCCACAAGGCTACCGGCATTGTGGTCAGCTGTCAGACCGAGCGCAGCCAGTTCCAGAATAAGGAAACCTGTCTGCGTATGCTTCGCTCCAAGCTGGTTGAAATTAAGGAACGCGAGCATTTGGATAAAATTTCCGATATTAAGGGCGTTCAGCAAAAGATTGAGTGGGGAAGTCAGATCCGCAATTATGTTTTTATGCCCTATACCCTGGTTAAGGATACGCGCACCGGTTGTGAGACATCCAACGTCAATGCGGTAATGGATGGCGCGCTGGATCCCTTTATCAATGCCTATTTGACCTGCGCCGCCACCGGTAATTGGGTCACAAAGTGAATTTCTCCTGAGAAAAAAACCTAAAAATCCAAAGAAAGCCCTTGAAATTTCAAAAACCTTGTGTTACAATACTTTGGCTTATTATGATATAGTCCGCATAAGCGGTTGATGTGCCATGCGGAGGGAGGTTGCAAATATGGATATTTTAAAGACGATTATCACAGTGGTTCAGGTGGTATGCAGTGTTTTGCTGGTGCTGGTTGTTCTGATGCAGTCCGGTAAGGAGTCCGGCCTGTCCGGCGCAATTTCCGGCAATTCCGACTCTTATATGAGTAAGAATAAGGCTATGGGTCTGGACAAGGTCCTTGCCTCCGCTACCAAGTGGGTTGCTTTGGTTTGGATTCTGCTGACTCTGGCCGTTTGCCTGCTGCCCTGATTCTGATGCATTAAGCCACAGAGGATTTCCTCTGTGGCTTTTTCTTTTGGGATTATGTGGACAATTTTTGCTTCCTGTGGTAAAATTGCAGGAAAGGATTATGCAAGGAGTGGATTGTATGCAAGCGCTCAAACTGTCAGGCCTGGAGCCGGAATCCGTGTTTGCCTATTTTGAAAAGATATGCAGTATTCCCCACGACTCGGGAAATACCAAGCAGATCAGCGATTATCTGGTCAGCTTTGCTCAGGAGCAAGGGCTGCGCTATCTTCAGGACGGGTGGAATAATGTGATCATCTTTGCCGACGGCACGCCCGGGTATGAGGATCACCCGCCGGTCATTTTGCAGGGTCATATGGATATGGTGTGCGTCAAGGATGCGGATTGCGCCATAGATATGGACGCAGAGGGTCTGGACGTGACCCACGACGGTCAGTGGGTTTACGCCAAAGGCACATCCTTAGGCGGCGATGACGGCATTGCGGTGGCGTATGCGCTGGCGATTCTGGCGGACAAAACCATTGCCCACCCACCTCTGGAAGTTGTTATCACGGTGGATGAGGAGACCGGTATGTATGGCGCGGCAGGGATTGATCTTTCCCCGATGAAAGGCCGCAAGTTAATCAATATCGACTCCGAGGAAGAAGGCATTTTTACCGTTTCCTGCGCCGGCGGCGCACGGAGCACCATTGCGCTGCCCGTTCAGCGCCACGCGGTATACGGACCGTGCATCCGCCTTGTTGTGGAAGGCTTGCAGGGCGGACATTCCGGTGTGGAGATTCACAAAAAACGCGCCAATGCCACCAAGGTGATGGGGCAGTTCCTGCAACGGATACAGGCGTTGATGCCGTTGTGCCTGACTGCGATTTCCGGTGGAGAGAAGGACAACGCCATTGCCTGCAGATGTGAAGCGACAGTGGTGGCTATGGGAATGTACCCGGAGCGCATCAATGATGTGGCATCACAGCTTCAGCAGGAGCTCCGGGAGCAGTACGAGGAACCGGAGGCGGTTGTCCGGGGTGAAAATGTGGATGCGCTGGGTGGAAATGCGCTGTCGGTTGAGCTGACGGACAAAGTTATCCGCCTGCTGAACGCGGTTCCCAACGGCGTTCAAAAATGGAGCGAGAATATTCCCGGTTTGGTGCAGACCAGCCTGAACCTGGGTGTTACGCAGATGGATGATGTCCTGCGCCTGACTTTTGCGGTGCGAAGCAGTGTCAATCAGGAAAAGAATCTGCTGTGCGACCGGTTGAAGGAAGTTGCCGGAGAATTTGGTGCGCAGTACAGTCAAAAAGGCGACTATCCGGCTTGGGAATACAAAACGGACTCTGTTTTGCGGGATACGATGGTACGGGTATACAGAACGATGTTCTCCCGGGAACCGGAAGTGGTAGCGATCCATGCCGGTCTGGAGTGCGGCCTGCTCATTGAGAAATTACCGGATCTGGACTGCATTTCGGTTGGGCCGAATATGAAGGATATCCATACCAGCCGGGAACGGTTGGAAATTGCCTCGGTGGAGCGTACCTGGAATTTCCTTCTGGAGGTTCTGAAGCAACTGTAATACCTTTCCGCCAAAAACGGAAAAGATATCATTCCCGGGATGTTTAGAGCATCCCGGGAATTTTAATACTTGCTACCAAGAGTCAGCATAAACCGTCATATAGAAACTTGCCGCTTTCTGAATTGCAACAGGCCTTTGAGCCATAAAATATCCTCCTTGCCCACTACGCCCAGCAAGGTCAGAAGACAAAAGAAGATGACTGCAAATGCTCCGGCCCGCATCACGGGGTCTGATACAAAAGAGGAAACATAAATTCCGCCAAATGTACTGCACAGCGCCATTAGAGGCACCCGGACAGGAATGGAAATCCCGGTAATTTTTAACAGCCGCCGCAAACTGAGGATAAAGTTGATCAAATGGGTAATGAGGAAGCTGAAAAAATAGCCGCCCATTCCGTAATGGGGCAGAAGCAGAAACAGTAGCGCAACATCCAATGCGGAAGTGATGATGTTGTATCTTACGCAAACCTTTTGCTGCCCCAGGCCTTTGGTCATGGCATCGGTGATGGCATCACAGTAGAGCATGGGAATCAAGGATGCAAAATGTTGCAGATACAGACCGGCTTCGCTGTTTTGGTACAAAGCAAGGCACAAATCCCGGGACAGCAGATACATCAGGCCGCAAAACAGACACCCGTACAGCAAAGCCACCCTTAGGGAGCGTTTTACCAAATAAGTAATGCGATCCCGACTGCCGGCGGCGTTGCACCGGGCAAGCTCCGGGATGAGCAGTTCCGCCAAGCCGTATAAAATACAGGCGGGGAACATCAGCACCGGGAAAACCATGCCGCATACCAATCCAAAGGCGGCCAAAGGGTCGCTGACACCGCCGTAAAGAGCCAACCGCTTAGGCACCATTAGGTTTTCGGTGGTGGAGATACCGGACCGCAAATCATCTGCCAGCGCCAGCGGCAGGGCTGTGTGCAGCAATCTGCGGCGGATAGGGATTCGCGCGCCGGGATAAACCCGTTCCCGCAACCGCAAAATCAAAAGTGCGGCGACGGATAAGCACCCGCTGATACCGCTGCCAAGCACCACTGCCTGACAAGCCTTTGCTGAATCATCTCCCGCCCATAAAAACAGCATACTTAATGTTACGCCAATGGAGCAAAGCTGCTCAGCAACCTCCACAGCAGCCAATGTGCCGATTCGGTTGGCGGCGGTAAAATATCCGCTCATCAGACCGCACAGACAGTTTATGGGGAGAAAACAGGCCAGCAGGCGAATCGCTCCGGCGGCATTGGCATTTCCAATCCAGTGCAGCGCCACGGCCGGGGCGAAAAAATACAGAGCAACGGCAATCGAGCCACTGCAGATGAGACTGTAGGTAACACAGCCGGAAAGCACCCATTTTACATTTCCGGGACGTTTTTTCCCCAGTTCCTCTGCGGTCAGATACATTGTGGCGGTGCGGATACCGGCCATACCGGCGGTCAGAGCCAATCCGCCCACAGACATCACCAGCTGCAGCAGACCCACGCCGGCAGCTCCGATTAATCCGGAAATGTATACCTGAAAGGACGTGCCTGCCAGCCGCAAAAGCAGGTTCACCCCGGTGAGCATCAGCGCACTGTAAAAAATGGGTGTTTTTCGTGACAAAAAAATCCCCCCTTGTCCAAGCTTATGCCGGACAGGGGGGAATATGTTTTATTTGGTGTTCCACATCGTGCAATGGATAGCGAGGGGGCATTGTTCGCACTTCGGCGCCCGCGCGGAACAGATTTCCCGGCCGAACAAAACAATCCGGTGACAGAAATCTCCGCTTTCTTCCGGGGGGAGTATCCTGCGAAGCTGGTGCTCCACTTTTTCCGGATCTTTCCCCTCACTCAGACCCAGTCTGCCGCAAATACGGATACAGTGGGTGTCGCAGACCACACTGCCGGGAACGCCGTACAGATCTCCCAGGAGTAGATTTGCGGTTTTTCTGCCCACACCGGGCAACTTTAAAAGCTCGTCCATTGTCCCCGGTACTTTTCCGCCGTGCTCTCTTAAAAGCATCTGACAGGCCAAAACAATATCTTTCGCCTTCTGACGGTAAAAACCGCAGGAGTGAATGTAATTCTCCACATGGGAAATTTCTGCGGATGCCATAGCCTCCAGTGTGGGATAAGCAGCAAACAGGGCAGGCGTTACCAGATTCACGCGGGCATCAGTGCATTGGGCGGACAGCCGCACGGCAATCATCAGCTCATAATCTTTTTGGTAATGCAGTGCGCAGGGCGCGTGGGGATAGAGCTGTTTCAGCGCCTGAATGATTGCGGAAATCTTATCTTTCACGGAAATCCCTCCTTTTTCTTCATTTTAGCATAATGCAAAAGGAAAGGAAAGAGGGAATTTCTCTCACAAAGGACACCCTGTCAGGATAGAATGGGATGTCGTGACCGTACTGCAGACCGTCACGTGGCTTAGGGTTGCGGAGAGCTTCTCCGCAACCCGGCTTGGTCTATTCCTCCGGCAGAATTTCGGCAGACAGAGCAGATATTTCGTATGCGGTGCGTTCCGATGCCCCTTCTTCCGTGAGCTTGGTGTATATGCGGCTTTGCAGTCTGCCGTTAAGCCGCAGACGGTCGCGGGTATGACAGGCGGAGATTTCCTGAGCTGTACGTCCCCAAAGGATGCAGGGGAGATAGTCTGCCCGATGAAATGCCCGGGGAACCGCAAGCATAACATCACAGATCTCCCGGCCAAGAGGTGTCCGACGGTAGGTAGGCTCTCTGCACAATGTTCCCTCCAAAATCACGTCGTTGATTGGCTCACCGTTTTCCACCAGGATTTCCGTGGCGAAAACAAAAATCAACAGCCGGCGAGTCTGGTCGGTGCGCTGATTATGGGAGCGAATCTGCCCGACCACCGTGAGCATATTGCCGGCGGTGGGGTCGATTCCGGCAATGACCGGCTCTTCGGCAATAACCGGCAGTAAATCCACCGCCCCGGAAAGACGTGGTACTTCCAGCAAGAATCGGAAAAACCGCCGCCCGTGGTTTTCGTGGGAGAATTGAGGAAGTTCCAGCAAACTTCCCCGAATGGTAATTGCGTTGACTGTATGTTCCATAAGTACCACCTCAAAATAGCAGTGTATGGAACATCCTATGCGCCGGGAAAAGAAATAGACCCGGCATAAGCCGGGTCTGGGAACGGAAAACATTTACCTTCTCCGAAAGATTTGCCAGGCAAGATACCCTAAAATCATACCAATCAGATTCAGGATGATGTCATCCACATCAAAGCTTCCCAGCAGGGTGAAAAGCTGAAAAACTTCAATCAGCAGAATACTGACGGCACAGCAAAGCAGAAACTTCCAAAAGCGGCGAAACCGGGGAAAAATGCGGGGCAGAAGCCAACCGGCCGGAATAAACATCACCACATTCCCCACAAGATTGATCAGGCAGTGCAGAAAAATGCCGGACTGAGGCCTGTGGAGCACCACATACAGGTAATTGTCAATGGTGTAAAAGGGCTTGGCGTTTATGTTGCGGGCAATCATTTCCTGATAAGTCAATCCATCCACCCAGTTGTAGGTGCGTCCGAACAACAGCCAAAGCATCAGCGCCAAATAGACCAAAAACAGAAACCGCCAAAAAGGCTGCGTATTCACTTTTTTCTTAGCCATAGACGCGATTCACCTCGTTTTATTTACGTCGGCCCTTGCCGGCAGATTTTTTACTGCCTACACGTTTGGGCAGCGCCTTTGGGGGCGGGGGAACAGGACGGCTGACCGGACGGGGCGGCACAGCGCGAATCAGGCATTTCGGGCCGGAACCAATCAGATCCTCCCGGTGCGCCTTCAACAGCGCTTCCCGGACCAGATAGTAATTTTTGGGATCCCGGTACTGAATCAGCGCCCGCTGCATAGCCTTCTCGTGAGGGTCGGTAGGTACAAACACCCGGTCCATAGTCCTGGGGTCAATGCCGGTGTAGTACATTACTGTGGAGAGGGTAGAGGGGGTGGGGTAGAAGTCCTGCACCTGCTCCGGGTTGAACCCCATATCCCGGATGTACTCAGCCAATTCAACAGCTTCCTTCATAGTAGAGCCGGGATGACTGGACATAAGATATGGCACAAGGTACTGATTCATACCGTATTGTTTATTCAGTTGAAAATATTTATCCACGAAGCGGTTGTAAACAGCATTTCTCGGTTTGCCCATCCGGTCCAAAACCGCATCGGACACGTGCTCAGGAGCAACTTTCAGCTGGCCGGAGATGTGGTGCTGGACAAGTTCTTTAAAAAAGGTATCTTTCTTGTCTGCCAAAAGGTAGTCGAAGCGAATACCGCTGCGTACAAACACTTTTTTTACACCGGGCAGTTTCCGCAGCTTGCGCAGCAAAGCCACATAATCGCTGTGGTCAGCTTTCAGGTTCTTGCAGGGTGTGGGGTGCAGACATTGACGTCCGCCGCAGGCGCCTTTGGAAAGCTGCTTTTCACAGGCCGGATGGCGGAAGTTTGCGGTAGGACCGCCCACGTCGTGAATATATCCCTTAAAATCCTTATCCTGAATCATTTGCTCCGCTTCTTTCAGGATAGATTCGTGACTGCGGGATTGAATGATGCGTCCCTGATGGAAGGTCAGCGCGCAGAAGGAACAAGCGCCAAAACAACCACGGTTGCTCACAAGGCTGAATTTCACTTCCTCAATGGCAGGAACACCGCCGGCCTTTTCGTAACTGGGATGATAAGCACGGCAGTAGGGCAGGTCGTAGACCGCATCCATCTGCTGGGTGCTCAAAGGCTTCTGCGGGGGATTTTGCACCACAAATTCCTTGCCATAAGGCTCAATTAAGCGCTTGGCAGTAAAGGGGTCGCAGTTGTTGTACTGCTTACGGAAGCTCTCAGCATAGAGCTTTTTGTCTTGCTTAATCTGGTCATAAGAAGGGAGCATTAAGGACGGCAGACTGTCATCAGGTTGGCAGGTGCGGTAAACCGTGCCGTCCACAAAGGTGATATCGTGCACATCTAACCCGGAATTGAGGGCATCTGCCAACTCCACCACAGACTGCTCTCCCATACCGTACATCAGGATATCTGCCTGAGAATCCAGCAGTATGGAACGTTTCATACTGTCCGACCAATAATCGTAATGGGCAAGACGACGCAAACTGGCCTCAATACCGCCAATCAGGATGGGAACATCCTTGTAGGTCTGGCGAATCAGGTTGCAGTAAACGATGGTAGCGTAGTCGGGGCGCTTGCCCATGACGCCGCCGGGGGTAAAGGCATCGGTTTTGCGGCGGCGCTTGGAAACGGAAAAGTGGTTCACCATGGAATCCATATTACCGCCGGACACAAGGAATCCCAGCCGGGGACGGCCATAAATGTTGATAGACCGGGGGTCCTTCCAGTCCGGCTGAGAGATGATACCCACGGAATATCCGGCGTTTTCCAGCACACGGCTGATAATTGCGTGGCCGAAGGAAGGGTGGTCCACATAGGCATCGCCGATTACGTAGACAAAGTCACAGCTTTCCCAACCACGGTCCACCATATCCTGTTTACAAATGGGAAGAAAGGACATAGCCACCCTCCTTGAATCTGTATTTTCGTTAGTATAGCATTGTTTGCGGAAAAAGGGAAGAGAAAAGCGAAGAAAGTGGCGGAAATAAGGCAGGAAAAAATGTCAGAAAGGGGAAAAAATAATTTGAAAAACCTGTTGACAAAATTTGCTCTGCGTGTTAAGATACTCAAGCGTTCAACGAATGCATGATATGCGCGAGTGGTGGAATTGGTAGACTCGCTAGATTCAGGTTCTAGTGTTCACTGCGGACGTGCGGGTTCAAGTCCCGCCTCGCGCACCATATTAGCACGATGGTTTTGATACAAAACCATCGTGTTTTTTCTATATTGGTTGATTTTACACAGCTATATAATATAATCTATTCGACAAACTTGAATTTGACAAAGGAGTGTGATTACATGAATTGTCCGTATTGTGGTAATGAAATGGTAAACGGTGTTGTACAAAGTGCGCGTGAAATTTTCTTTACAACACGACCTCGTAAGGGATGGATGTTTTTTACGCCATGTGGGGGAGATGTATCACTAAGTTGGCATAACCCAACCAGACCAACCTGTATTGCTTATCGCTGCATTAGTTGCAAAAAGGTAATACTTGATTACTCCATAGAAGTTGAGTAAATTTCAATTTGACAAACTGATCAGCATAGTTTCAATCCCGAAAGAGAGTTT
>JAZUOF010000031.1:0-1682 GCA_045604565.1 Faecousia sp. | reverse complement strand
ATCTCTCTGCAGATCGGGAATGTTGGTCACACCTACATTACACATGGTGGACTTGACCTTATAGAGGCTGGCTTCTACATTGTCATGGAGGGTACCGGCATAGGTAACATAGGAGTCAACGCCCTCCTCAAAGGTCAGCTTGGTCTTGCCGCCCAAGTCGTAGCGCTGCCAGTTCCGGGCGCGGTTGGAGCCTTCGCCCCAGTATTCCTTCATATAAGCGCCGTTGACCATCACCTTGGGTGTGGGGCTTTCGTCGAACCGGGCAAAGTAACGACCCAGCATCATAAAGTCAGCGCCCATAGCCAGCGCCAGGGTCATATGGTAATCGTGGACGATACCGCCGTCGGAGCAGATGGGCACATAAATGCCGGTCTCCTTGAAGTATTCGTCACGGGCAGCTGCCACTTCGATCAGCGCGGTAGCCTGACCGCGGCCAATGCCCTTTGTTTCACGGGTGATGCAGATAGAGCCGCCGCCGATACCGACCTTGATAAAGTCTGCGCCGGCTTTTGCCAGGAACATAAAGCCGTCCCGGTCGACCACGTTGCCTGCGCCGATCTTCACGCTGTCGCCATAGTGCTCACGCACCCAGGCAATGGTCTTTTCCTGCCAGCAGGTGTAGCCCTCGCAGGAGTCGATACACAGCACATCTGCGCCGGCAGCCAGCAGCGCGGGAACACGCTCTGCGTAGTCCCGGGTGTTGATGCCTGCGCCTACCAGATAGCGCTTCTTGTCGTCCAGCAGCTCGTTGGGGTTTGCCTTGTGGGAAGCGTAGTCCTTGCGGAATACGAAGTACATCAGGTTGCCGTCCTTATCCACGATGGGCAGGCTGTTCAGCTTGTGCTCCCAGATGATGTCATTGGCTTCCTTCAGAGAGGTTTCAGCCGGCGCGGTGATCATTTTCTCCAGAGGTGTCATAAAGGAAGAGACTTTCTCTGAACCATCCATACGGGAAATGCGGTAGTCGCGGCTGGTAACAATGCCAAGCAGTTTGCCGTTGGCAGTGCCGTCGGCGGTGATGGCGACGGTGGAGAAGCCGTTGCGCTCCTTCAGCTCCAGTACATCTGCCAGGGTATCATCGGGGGTCAGGTTTGAAGCAGACACAACGAAGCCTGCCTTATGGCTCTTGACCCGGGCAACCATAGCAGCCTGAGAGGCGATGGATTGAGATCCGAAAATGAAGCTGATGCCACCCTCTTTTGCCAAAGCAATTGCCAAGGTGTCGTTGGAGACCGACTGCATAATGGCAGAGGTCATAGGAATATTTAAAGAAATGGCAGGCTCTTCCACGCCCTTGCGGTACTTGGTCAGGGGTGTACGAAGGCTGACATTGTCAGGGATGCAGTTTTCGCCGGTATAGCCGGGGATCAGCAGATATTCGCTGAAGGTGTGGCTGGGCTCGGAATAATAAAAAGCCATAAAGAAGTCCTCCTGTGGTAATGTAAGAAAAATTAGGGTTATTCTACCCCATTCTGTTACCCTATAATATAGCACAGGTTTTTTGGTCGGTCAAGAGAGAATCTCTGCAAATTCGCACTTTTCCAGGTGTACCATCTATCGTGGCATTGCGAACCAGTGACCAATGTCACTGGTGTGGCAATCTCAAAAATCGTTGCGCGTACTTGAGATTCCCACGCCAGTGCGCGCTACTCTTCGGAATGACAACGCAGAGGTTAGTGACT
>JAZUOF010000030.1:0-22372 GCA_045604565.1 Faecousia sp. | reverse complement strand
CTCGCTCCCCGTGAAAATAGGTAACACGAACACAAAAGCTCCATCCTTTTGGATGGAGCGTTTCCTTTTATCCGACAAATGCCTTTTCTGCCTGCAGCAGTCCCCCGGACTGATGCGGACGGCATGACGATAGCTTGCCCTGTCGCAATGCTAAGTAATGCCACGACACAAAACTCCAAGCCATTGGCTTGGAGTTTTGTGTGTTATTAGGGATAAAACGTGCGGTTTTCTGTGTGCAGAATACTATCATATGAGCCGTTCTGTTCTACTGTTTCGCGCCAGGTGTATTCCAGCACAACGCATGTAATTTCGTCCGGATCGATCAATCGGTTGAACAGGACCAACATCTGATCATAGGCAGTCGTACCGTTTTTGCGCCACACAGCGCCGGATAGGTTATAAATTCCCTCATCCATTAGATTATACTGTGTGCCATCGGCAAACAGGATCACCATTTTGTGTGGAACGATTTCCGTTTCGGACTGTGCCTTTAAAATAAGTCCCTGATAGGAAGCGTATACAGCCATACCGTTTTCTTCTGTAAACTTTTGTGTGGGCATACAATTCACGGGGAGAATCTGCACACTCACATCCCTCACACGCCAGGTCAGAATATCACCTGTGGCAAAACCTGCGGTAGTTCCAAAATAGGTAACCAAATGCAGCTTTTTTCCGTTGTTTTCATCCTTGATTAGAAACGTGAATGTATCGCAGAATTTGCCGGTGTCATTGGCGTAGTGGGTCAGAGTGGGATCAGGGAAAGGAGAAGCGGGGCCGAAATCCACCATTCCGTAACCAATATTTTTATAATAGATGCCGTTGGGATTTTCTGCAGTCCAGGTAAAAGCACCCATACCCATTTCATCGATCATAAATGTGCAAAGGGAAAAAGTGTTGTTTCCAACGGTAAATGTACCTTCCACGGTGCTGACATAGGCGCCTACCATATCTTCAGCGGCTTGTGCGTCTAATGCGATGCGTTCCATATCCGGACGCGCAATGGGATTGCCCTGGAAATCCTCCATATAGGGTGTGTCAGACGAAATTTCATCGCCGTATATATCTTCCAATACGGGACCGACATTTTCTGAGGGGGATAGAATCGCAATTATATCGGACAAAAATCCGGTTCCGCATGCCACCAGTGTCATACTTGCCAGTAGCGCCAATGCTGCCGCTAGAATTATAATTCGTCTGGTGGATTCGCTTGCTTTTGTAGTTTTATTTGTCATATTGATTACCTCCTGTAATGTGTCTGCGGAGGCATGCAGATGAGAAAAAGCTTGCCTAAATTTTTGTTGTTCGTTCATATCACACATCCTCCGTGAGCAGGTGTTTGAGTTTGTCCCGTGCCCGGACCAATCTGGTGTAAACGGTTTTTTCTGGAATAGAAAGAATGGTGCTGATGTCCTTGACAGCATATCCTTCGTAATAGTAAAGCATCAGCACGGTTCGGTATTTTTTGTCCATTCCCATTACCACGTAGAATAGATCACTGGCCTGGCGATTCTCAAACCCCAAAGTGTTAGCATAATCTTCAATATTTTCGTGTGCCCGCCAAGGTGCGCGAAAAAGGTTTTTGCATTGATTAACAGTTACACGCATTAGCCAGTTTTTCAGATGTGCCTCGCTTTCAAAATCCTTATCTGATTGGTAGAGCTGAAGCAAAACCGTTTGCGTAATATCATCCGAATCAAATTGACTTTTGGTATAACTGTATGCCAACCGAAAGATCGCATCTTGATATCGGGCGACCGTTTGGGGAAAGTTAATTGTGATTCCCATAGCGATCTCCTTTTTATGTAGAAAAGCTTTTCTGATTATTATACACCTGACGGGCCCAAAATCCTTCAAATATCGCAAAATATTTATTTTTATGTCAGACTGTCTGAGGAAATTGCAATAAAGTTTTGCTATTGCAAACATATTAAAAAAGGTGTAATATAAATGCGAGATAACTTTATGAGGTGAAATAATTATGGCGATTTTGTCTCCATCTCTTTTGGCGGCGGATTTAATGCATTTGGGCCGGGATGTAGAAGTTGCAGCGAACGCCGGCGCAAAGTGGCTTCATGTAGATGTGATGGATGGACTATTTGTCCCCAATTTGTCCTTTGGTTACACTACGGTAAAGGCGATCCGCGGCGAATCGGATCTTGTTTTGGACGTGCACCTGATGATTGACCGCCCCATTCGGTACATAGAGCAATTTTGCGCCGCCGGTGCAGATTATCTGACGATTCATGTGGAGGCGGACACTCCGGAAAATACCCTTGCGGCGCTGAATAAAATTGCGGAATTGGGTGTGAAACCCGGTATTGTAGTCAAGCCGAATACTCCGGCTGAGGCGATTGCCCCGTACCTGGATAAAGTATCTCTGGTTCTGGTTATGACGGTCGAACCGGGCTTTGGTGGTCAAAAATTCATGGAGCATATGATGCCTAAGGTTAAGCAGCTTCGGCAGATGCTTGATAAAGTCAATCCCGATTGTTACCTGGAAGTGGATGGCGGTGTGGACCTGGTTACCGGTGAGATCTGCAAAAACAATGGCGCCAATGTGTTGGTAGCCGGCTCGGCGTTCTATAAATATCCCAATAAAGCGGAATTTGTAGAACAAATTGAACGATAAGGATCACGGGCGCAGCACGCGCCCGTGATTATTCTTGTGTTTTGCGGACAGATATGATATTTTATAAGCACAGATATTAAGGAAGGGATTTACTATGAAAAGGATGATTCGGGGTCTTGCACTGCTTCTGGTGCTATGCGTGCTTTTGTGCGGCTGTGATTATGCCAAGCTTTTGGAAGAAATACAGTCGGTTCAGGGCAACCAGAACACCGAAGTTTCTGCCGATTACATTTCCTTTTCGGATATGGTGTACGAGCGGCCGGATTTGGACGCATTTGAAGATGCGCTGAGGGATATCGAAGCCCGTCTGCAAAGCAAAAAAAGTGTCGCTTATGTTGCCGACGGCATCTGGGAGTTCTACTGGCTGTATGACAGCTTTTACACCAACTATACCCTGGCGCACATCCACTACTGTATGGATTTGACGGATGCCTATTGGACGCAGGAGTACAATTTCTGCTCAGAAAACAGCTATCTGGCAGACATTGCGCTGGAGGATATGTACCGGATGCTGGCCGCGTCGGATTACCGGGATAATTTAGAGGGGAATGCCTATTTTGGCCCGGATTTTTTTGATTACTACGACGGCCAGAGCTACTGGGATGAAACACTGACTGCGCTGGTAGAGCAGGAGGCCCAACTGGAAAACGAGTATTATGCTCTGCAAAACGAGTCAATGGACGCGGAGAGCTATTCTGAGGAATATTTTACCAAGTACGGTTCCCAGATGGAGGAGCTGTTCGTAGAGCTGATTCGTGTGCGGCAGCAAATTGCCGAGCAGTTTGGATATGAGGACTATGTTCAGTATGCCTATGATTCCTATTATCGGGAGTATACGCCGGCTCAGGCGGAAGCATACTTTGTTCAGATTGGTCAGGATTTGGTCGGGCTTTACAGAAGCGCTATGGAATCGGATGTGTGGGATGTGGGAGAAGAGTCCTGCAGCGAAGAACAGACGCTTGCATATATGCAAAATGCGGCGGAAAATATGGGCGGCCAGATTGCAGATGCTTTCACACTGATGAAAGCGGCGCAACTGTATGACATCCGTTACAGCCAGAACAAATATACCGCCTCCTTTGAGGCTTTTTTGGATACTTACGGAGAACCTTTCCTCTTTGTGAATCCCAGTACGTATAATGTGGATAAGCTGGCTCTGGCTCACGAATTCGGACATTTTGCCAGTGACTATATCTGCGGTGGTAATTATGCCGGCGTGGACGTGAGCGAAGTATACTCCTTCGGAATGGAGCTGTTAAGTACCTGTTATGCGGAAAACGGCGCGGATTTGGAGAAGTACAAGGTAGCAGATAATTTGTGTATTATGGTAGAGCAGGCCGCATTCGCCCTGTTTGAACAGAAAGTTTATGGCCTGACAGGGGAGGATCTCACCACAGAGAATGTACAAAAGCTGTATGAAGAAATATGTACAGACTTCGGGTTTGACAGTTGGGATTGGGACAGCCGGGATTACGTGACCATTCCCCACTTTTTCACCAGTCCTATGTATGTTGCCAGCTATGTGGTCAGCTGTGATGTGGCGATGCAGATATATCAGATGGAAAAAGCACAGACCGGCGATGGCTTGGAAACCTATCTTATGTGCCTGGAGAGCCATGATGAATCCATTCTTCAGTTTGTGGAAACGCACGGCCTTGAAAATCCCTTTGCAGACGGCAGAAGTTCCTGCTTAAAGACAACATTCCAAGAGAATCTTTCCTAAGAGGAATCCTTACAAAAACCGACCTATGTTCACATAGGTCGGTTTTTTGCGGACAATGGGAAAAACCGAAAGAGTAATTTGCAGTTTTCCGTAAATACTATCCTCGGGAGGGGAGAGAAATGAAAGAACGGGAAAAGCAGGACGAAAAAAAGACAAACAACTGGGAAATGGTCGATCCCAAGCCGCCGGTCGTGCAATCCGGGCATATGGAAAACCGGAAGCGCAACTAATATTATGTAAACCAAACAGATAAAGAAACAGCACCGACACTGGTCGGTGCTGTAACTTTTTGATTAGCCTTCTGCGCGCATCTGAGCGAAGCACTCGCTGCAGTATACGGGACGGTCGGACTTCGGCTCAAAAGGAACCTTGGCTTCGCCGCCGCAACGGGCGCAGGTAGCGGTGAAGAACTCACGGGGGCCACGGGCGCTATTCTTGCGAGCATCACGGCAGGGCTTGCAGCGCTGGGGCTCGTTCTGGAAGCCGCACTCTGCGTAGAACTCCTGCTCACCGGCGGTGAAAACGAATTCGTTGCCGCACTCTTTGCACACTAAAGTCTTGTCTTCGTACATTGGTTGTTACCTCTCTTCGGTTTGATGTGCCCCGTGGAATCGTGTAGTAAAACGCATTATAACCCAGGGTCAAATAATATTGTGGGAATGAACCACAAAGTCGATTATAACGATGCCGTAAGAATTTGTCAATCCTTTATAGAAGAAAATTCTTGAAAAAACATAAGTTATAGAACTTTTTTGGGTAAAAATCTAAATTTCGAACTGAGCTTGTCCCTCATAGGGAATGTGAAGATGCTCGTAAGCGAGGGCAGTAACACACCGTCCGCGGGGGGTTCTGGTGAGGAATCCCAACTGCATCAGGTAGGGTTCGTACACATCCTCCAGCGTGACAGCTTCTTCGCCAATGGTAGCGGCAAGAGTTTCCAAACCCACAGGACCGCCGCCGTAATTGCGGATAATGGCAGTCAGCATCCGGCGGTCAATGGTATCGAGTCCCAGGTGGTCAACTTCCAGCCGCTGCAGAGCCAGGTCGGCGGCCTCTTTGGTGATCACACCGTTGCCCATAATCTGGGCAAAATCCCGTACCCGGCGCAGGAATCGGTTGGCGATTCGGGGCGTGCCGCGACTGCGGGAAGCGATTTCCTTTGCCCCTTCTCCATCAATTTCCATTCCCAGGATTGTGGCGGAGCGGGTAACAATTTTTGCCAGTTCCTCCGGCGTATACAGTTCCAGCCGAAGACTGACACCAAAGCGGTCACGCAGAGGCGCGGAAAGCTGACCGGCGCGGGTGGTAGCGCCTACCAAAGTAAACTTGGGCAAATCCAAACGAATGGAATTGGCAGAAGGTCCTTTGCCCACAATGATGTCAATGGCGAAGTCCTCCATAGCGGGGTAAAGAATTTCTTCCACAACCCGATTGAGCCGGTGAATTTCGTCAATAAACAGGATGTCGCCGGGACTTAGGTTGGTCAAGAGGGCGGCCAAATCACCGGGCTTTTCAATAGCCGGACCGGAGGTAACCCGAATGTTCACACCCATCTCGTTGGCGATGACACCGGCAAGGGTCGTTTTGCCCAGACCGGGAGGGCCGTAAAGCAGAGTGTGGTCCAAAGGTTCGTTGCGCAAACGTGCGGCTTCAATATATACAGAAAGATTCCCTTTGGCCTTCTCCTGCCCGGTGTAGTCCCGAAGGAGCTTGGGGCGCAGGCCGATCTCACCGGCATCCTGGGGGGCGAAGGTGGGGGAAATTATGGGAGCGGACAGCTCGCCGGAAAATTCCAAACTCATAAAAAAACCTCCTGATTGAGGGCGTGTTTAACCTTTCATCACCATAGCCCGCAGGGCATGGCGAATCAAATCCTCGGTGCTGGAATTGGGATCTGCGCCCTTGAGGGCAGCTGCGATTTCCGAGGGGGAGTACCCCAATTCCTGCAAGGCGGCATTTGCCATAGCAAGTGTGCCTCCGGATACAGGCGCGGCGGAGACGGTGGGACCGGAGAAATCCAGCTCGGCAGTGCTGCCGCCGATTTTATCCTTCAATTCCAAAATAATCCGTTGCGCCAGCTTCTTGCCTACGCCCTGGGCGACGGTAAGAAGCTTTTCGTCCCCGGTCATAACTGCCAGCGTAAAATTCTGCGGACCGGCAGAAAGAATAGCCATCGCGGCTTTCGGTCCCACGCCGGTAACGGAGGTCAACATTTCGTAGCACCGTTGTTCCTCCCGATTGATAAATCCGTACAGGTCAAAGGCATCTTCCCGAATTGATTCGGTAATGAACAGCCGTGCAGGCTGATTCAGCTTAAGCTGAGCGGCGGTAAAGGCAGTAACGCGGCATCCGTAACCCACGCCGCCGCAGTCAATCACTGCAAGGCCGGGTTCCAATAGGGTTACCGTACCGGAAACATAATACAGCATAAAAACCTCCGTTAGGTTATTTGTTCTTTAACTGCGCCAAAAGGGAAGTGCTGGAACGGGCATGACAAAGGGCAATGGCAATGGCATCTGCGGCATCGTCAGGCTTGGGCATCTTTTCCAGATGGAGCAGACGCCGGGTCATATCCATCACCTGATGCTTGGTGGCATTTCCGTAGCCGACAACGGCTTGCTTGACCTGCATAGGTTTGTACTGAAACAGCTCAATCCCAGCCTGCTGAACGGCAAGCAGAATGACACCGCGGCTTTGCGCCACGCCAATACCGGTTGTAACGTTTTGCCCAAAAAACAGTTCCTCAATGGCGACCGCATCCGGCTTTGTCAACTGCAAAAGCTCGGTCATATCGTTGTAAATCATTTGCAGTCGCAGGGAAAAATCCGTACCTGCGGGAGTGGTAATTGCGCCGCAGCGCAGGAGCTGACTGGCATTGCGTTGGGCCTCAATCAGACCGAAGCCGGTAATGCCGTAGCCGGGGTCGATGCCCAAAATTCGCATACAATTTCACCTCAAATATCATCATAGCACATTTGTTTTGGTTTTTCCACAAATTTTTTGAACAGCAAAGAATTTTCCCCAACTTACATAATTTCCTTTCCTTTGGAAATACTGCCTTTGAAAGAACCCGGCGTATTGCCGGGGCGCAGACAATTTTTTGGATATGCAAGGCGGTGAGGGCGTGGAACAATTTTTCTGCAATACAAAGATATACGCCGGGCAAGGGGCAATTTGCGCCTTAAAAGAGCTCGGGAGCAAACGTTTCTTTCTTGTTGCAGACCCGTTTTTTGAGAAGAACGGAACAGCCCGTCAAGTGGCGCAGGTATCGTGCGCGGAGCAAACGCAGATTTTTTCCGATGTAAAACCTGACCCGGATGTGGAGCTGGTGGCACAGGGGACAGCGCAGGCCCGGGAATTTGACCCGGATACGATTTGCGCCATTGGAGGCGGCAGTGCTATGGACTGCGCCAAGGCGATTCGGTATTTTCTGGGAAAACCGGTGCGTCTGGTGGCCATTCCCACCACCTCAGGCTCCGGTTCTGAAGTGACGGATTTTGCGATTTTGACCCACGATGCAGTCAAACATCCGTTGATTGACCAAAAGCTATGCCCGGATATGGCAATTTTGGATGAGGATTTTTTGAAGGAAATGCCACCGTCCTTGATTGCCGATTCAGGCTTCGATGTGCTGGCGCATGCGCTGGAGGCCTATGTGGCGCAAAACAGTAGCGGGATTTCCGATGCCCTTGCCAAAGAAGCATTTTCCGTTGTGTATAACAGCTTGCCGGCATCCTACCGGGGAAATCAGGAGGTTCGGCAAAAAATCCACAATGCCTCCACTATGGCGGGTATGGCATTTTCCCAGGCGGGTCTGGGACTGTGTCATGCACTGTCTCATTGTTTGGGTGGGATGTTCCACATCCCCCACGGGCGACTGAACGGAATCCTACTGCCTGCGGTTGTGGGGGTAAACAGTTACGCCGCCGGGGCAAAATACGCCCAAATATGCCGCAGTGCGGGGATCTCCCCGGGAGCGGAGACTGTGGCGGTGCGAAATTTGCGAAACGGCTTAATTCGTCTGCGCCGTGAGTTGAAAATGCCGGCTACATTGGCAGAGGCCGGAGTAGAACCCAGTCGGGTATGGCAAAATGCCGGACTGATTGCCAAAACCGCGATGGCAGACCCCTGCTGCAAAACCAATCCTGTGAAGGTAGAGGATTTTATGGTGCGCAGAGTGTTGGAAGAGGTGACAGGCCGTGTCTGAACGTCTGTGTTCCGTAGGACTGGATGTAGGCACTACGACCACACAGCTTGTGATTTCAGAGCTGACGGCGCAAAACCGGGCCTCTGCCTTTGCAGTACCGGAGATGGAAATTACCGGACGGACGGTGATTTATCGGGGCGATGTGCATTTTACCCCGCTTTTACAAGGAAATCTGGTGGATGGGCAGGCGATTGCGAAGATTGTATCCCGAGAATATGAGCGGGCGGGTATCCGCCCGGAGGATGTGGATACGGGTGCAATTATTATTACAGGGGAAACCTCCCGCAAGGAAAATGCCAAAGAAGTTTTGAATGCTTTGTCCAGCTTCGCCGGAGAGTTTGTGGTGGCGACCGCAGGCCCGGATTTGGAAAGTATCCTGGCTGCCAAGGGCGCGGGGGCGGTATCCTACTCAGAAAAAACCGGAAAGCGGATTCTGCACATGGATATCGGCGGCGGCACAAGCAATCTGGCGTTGATAGAACAGGGGCGTGTGGTACGAACAGGCTGCCTGAATGTGGGCGGACGGTTGCTGAAGCTGGACCAAACGGGAAGGCTTACCTATGTTTCACCTGCCTTACGGCATTTTTGCAGTTTGCGGCCGGGCGATGTTCCCACACAGGAACAGAAAAAAGAGATTGTGGATACGCTGACCCGGGGACTGGAGATGGCGGCCGGCTTGCAAGCGCCCACACAGCTGCTGGCGCAGCTGATGACAGAAGAATTAAAAACCCCGTGGCAGCCGCCCGATGAGCCGGTGGTACTTTCCTTTTCCGGCGGTGTGGCGGACTGTATAGAAACCCACCCGGAACACCTTGCCTACGGGGATATCGGACCGGAACTTGGGTATGCCATCCGGAACAGCCGCCTGTGCGCGGGAGAGTACCTGCTTGGTGAGGAGACCATTCGGGCCACGGTCATCGGAGCAGGATGCCACAGCACCCAACTGTCCGGCAGTACGGTGTTTTATCGGGGCGTGACATTTCCCATCAAGAATATGCCTGTGGCGGTTTTCACGGAGCAGGAGCAAAATTCCCCGGAGCTTGCCGGCCTGATACGCCGGCGATTGGCGGAAAAGGATGCGGATACGGTGGTGCTTGCCCTTCCGGGATATGCGGCGCCCAATTATTCGTCGGTCAGCTGCCTGGCGGAGAGAATTCTTCAGGGGGCAGGGGAGAAACCGATTTTTATTTGCCTGCGTGGGGATATGGCAAAGGCTTTGGGGCATTGTCTGTGCCTAAAGCTTCCTCCGGACAGAAGTTGCCTGTGCATTGACCGGGTCAGTCTGACAGAGGACAGCTATTTGGATGTAGGCGCGCCGGTTGGACCGTGTATGCCGGTGGTCATCAAAACCCTTGTGCTATCTGCGGAGCAGAACAAAAACGAAAGGTGAGGGGAAACCCTATGAAATTAAAAACCACGTTGTTGGGAAAAACTTACACATTCCGGGATATGAAACAGGTGCTGGCCAAAGCCAACGAAGAAAAAACCGGTGACAGTCTGGCGGGATTGGCTGCCCAAAGCGCGCAGGAGCGGGTTGCGGCGAAGGTGGTACTGTCGGCGGTGCTTTTGTCGGACCTGCGGGAAAACCCGGCAGTACCCTATGAGCAGGATGAAGTGACCCGCATTATACAAGATGATGTGAACGAAAAGGCCTACGAAAAAATCCGCAACTGGACGGTTGCGGAATTCCGGGAATGGCTTTTGGATGAGCGTACCACCGGGGCGGATATCCGCAAAATAAGTCGGGGACTCACATCAGAAATGGTAGCGGCGGTGGCCAAGCTGATGAGCAATCTGGACTTAATATACTGCGCCAACAAAATTACCGTTACCGCCCACTGCAATACCACCATCGGCTTGCCGGGCACACTGTCCTGCCGCCTGCAGCCAAACCATACGACCGACGACCCGGACGGCATTACTGCGTCCACACTGGAAGGACTGTCCTTTGGCGCGGGAGACGCCGTCATTGGACTCAATCCGGTGACGGACTCTCCGGAACAGGTGGGAAAGGTACTGCGGCGATTTCAGCAAATCAAGGAGCACTGGCAAATTCCCACCCAAATCTGCGTACTTGCTCACGTAACGGCGCAGATGAAAGCGGTACGGGATGGCGCTCCGGCGGACTTGATTTTCCAGTCCATCGCCGGCTCGCAAAAGGGAAATGAGGCGTTTGGTTTCTCGGCGGCTACCCTGGCGGAGGCGCAGGACCTTTTGCTTCACGAAGGTACGGCTGAAGGCCCCAATGTGATGTACTTTGAAACCGGACAGGGCTCTGAGCTGTCCAGCAACGCCCATTATGACACCGACCAGGTGACCATGGAGGCCCGGTGCTACGGCTTTGCCAAGCGGTTTTCTCCCTTTTTGGTCAATACGGTGGTTGGCTTTATCGGCCCCGAGTATCTTTACGATGCCCGGCAGGTCACCCGCGCCGGACTGGAGGACCACTTTATGGGCAAGCTGACCGGCATTTCTATGGGCTGTGACTGCTGCTATACCAATCATATGAAGGCCGACCAAAATGACATTGAAAATCTGGCAAGCCTGTTGACACTGGCAGGATGCAATTATTTTATGGGCATCCCCCACGGGGATGATATTATGCTCAATTATCAGACAACCGGTTTCCGGGAAACAGCCGCGTTGCGGGAGCTGACCGGTAAGACAGCCATTCCGGAATTTCAGCGCTGGTTGGAGAAAATGGGTTTTGTGGAGAACGGCCGCCTGACCAAAAAGGCCGGCGACGGTTCCAGTTTGCTGTTTTAGGAATGGGGTGGGGCAATGAATAAACAGGAACTGACGGCATTGATTGCCGAAATTTTAGGGAAAATTGACACCGAGCCAATGGTGAAAGGCTCGGACTATAAGCCGATCACTCCCGGTCCGCAGCCGGTGGATACCCACCATCGGGATGGGGATTTTGTGGCAGATGTGACAGAGCTGGATTTGCGGAAGCTGTACCTGGTGGACGATGCCAAAGACCCCGAGGAATTCAAGAAATTAAAAATGAAAACGCCGGCGCGGCTGGGAAACGGCCGGGCAGGCGCCCGGTACAAAACCCTGACAATGCTCCGGTTTCGGGCAGATCATGCGGCGGCGCAGGATGCGGTGTTTTCTCAGGTAAGCGAGGACTTTGCGGAGAAAAACGGACTGATCAGTCTGCAGACCAAGTGCCGGGATAAGGATGAGTATTTGACCCGACCGGATTTGGGACGGGTTTTTGATGAAGAAAATCAAGCAAAACTACGCAGTCAGATTACGGGAAAACCCACCGTTCAGCTTGTCATCGGAGATGGCCTTTCCTCTGCGGCAATTATGGCAAATGCCATGGACTGCGCGGCGGCTGTTCGGGACGGACTGAAGCTGAAAGGGATTGACTGTGGAAAAGCTGTATTTGTCCGTTATTGCCGTGTGGGCGCGGGAGATGCCATTGGAGATGTGACCGGCTGTGAACTGGTATGTATGCTGGTGGGAGAGCGGCCGGGTCTGGTGACGGATAAGAGTATGTCTGCCTATATCACCTATAAGCCGCATACGGGAATCCCGGAATCCAGCCGGACGGTGGTATCCAATATCCATTCCCAGGGTACGCCGGCAGTGGAAGCGGGCGCGTACGTGGCAGAGCTGATTGACACCATTCTGAAAAAGAAGGTATCCGGTGTAGGACTGCATTTGGAGGGGAATGTATGATTCCGGTAAAGGTTTTGGCAGTGCGGTATCTGGCCAGCGCCAGTCCGGCATTTTGTAAGGCTTTGGGCGCGCCGGAGGGTTACCCTTGTCTGGCAATGCTGACCACAGACAGTGATGATGCCACTTATATTGCTCTGGACGAAGCCACCAAAGCCGCCGATGTCCGGGTATGCTACAGCCGAAGCTTTTATGCCGGCGCCGCCAATGCCACGACGCCCTATGCCGGAGAGGTCATTGGAATTCTTGCTGGATCAACGCCGGGAATTGTGAAAAGCGGTATGGAGGCGGCATTAAGCGCTTTGGAACGAATCGGTTTTGAAGAAGTGGGAGATGTACCCTATCTTGCCCATACAGTCAGCCGCACAGGCTCTTTTCTGTCGGCAGAAGCCGGTGTTGCAGAGGGGTCGGCAATCGCATATTTAATTGCGCCGCCGTTGGAAAGTATGTACGCCATGGATGCGGCGCTGAAGGCGGCGGATGTAGTGTTATGTAAACTATACGGTCCTCCCAGCGAAACAAATTTTGGCGGCGGACTGCTCACCGGCACCCAGTCAGCCTGCGAAGCGGCGTGCAGTGCTTTTGCGGCGGCCGTGGCGGAAGTAGCGGCAAGTCCCCATCAAAGAAACTGACAAAAGGATGTGCGATATGGAACTGGATAAGGATTTACAGGCGCGGCAAGAGGCGCGGTGTTTGGCAAAGCAGGCGGAACAGGCGCAAAAGAAACTGGCGGAGATGTCCCAGGAACAGTTGGATGGGATTGTGGAAGCGGTAGCGGAATCCTTCAGCCGCCATGCGGAGGAATTGGCTAAGTTTGCGGTTCGGGAAACCGGCTTTGGCAATGCTCCGGACAAAACCACGAAAAATCTGTTTGCCTCCCAAACGGTTTTACAGGCCATTCGGCCCATGAAAACCGTTGGTGTATTAAAAGAAGATCCCCAGGAAAAACTATGGCATATCGGGGTGCCGATGGGTGTGATTGCGGCAATCGTTCCCAGTACCAATCCCACGTCTACGGTATGCTATAAGGCAATGATCGCTTTGAAAGCAGGAAATTCCATTGTGTTTTCACCCCATCCCAAGGCCATCGGTTGTACGATGCAGGCGGCGGCAGTGGTAGCGGAGGCGGCTGAGAAGGCAGGCGCGCCCAAAGGCAGTGTAGCCTGCCTGAGTATTCCCTCCCTGGCCGGTTGTCAGGAATTGATGGGCGCGGAGCAGACCCGGCTAATTTTGGCAACAGGCGGCCCGGCAATGGTCAGAGCGGCCTATTCCTCAGGAAAACCGGCAATCGGCGTAGGAGCGGGTAACGGACCGGCATATATCCACCGTTCTGCAGATATTTCCCACGCCCTGAAATGCATCCTGGAGTCCAAAACCTTTGATAACGGTACGGTGTGCGCCTCGGAGCAGAGCATCATTGTAGAACAGTCGATGGAGCAGGAAGTGAAAAAAACCGCTGCCGAAATGGGTTTTTACTTTATGGACACGGAGCAGGCGGGGAAACTGGCAAAGCTGCTGTTCCGGCCTACAGGCGCGCTGAACCCGGATATTGTAGGAAAAAGCGCCCGATATCTGGCGGATAAAGCTGGATTTTCCGTACCGGACGGCGTGAAGGTTCTGGTTGCCCGGGAGCAGGAGGCAGGTCCCACACGGCCTTATTCTATGGAAAAGCTGTGTCCTGTGCTGGCGTTTTTCGTTATGGAAAACGAAGATGCGGTCCTGAACAAGGCGGTGGAAGTGCTGGAACACGAGGGGAGCGGCCATACGTTTGCCCTGCACGCGCAGGACTGTGATGTGGTACGCAGATTCGCGCTGAAAATTCCTGTGTCCCGATTCCTGGTAAATACACCGGCGGCTCTGGGCGGCATCGGCGCAACCACAGGACTGTTCCCGGCGCTCACATTGGGATGCGGCGCAGTAGGCGGAAGCTCCTCTTCCAATAATATCTCTCCTTTGGACTTGATAAATATCCGGAGAGTGGCCTGGGAAAAGGATAACCAAATCTGCCGCTGTACAACCCGTGTGGACGACAGCCTGATAGAGATGCTGGCGGCCAAAATATTGGAACGTCTGAGATAAGCAATCCAACAAAACTTATATAACGGAAAGGAAGAAATGATATGAACACAAACTCTCTGGGAATGATCGAAACAAAGGGCCTGATTGGCGCGATTGAAGCGGCCGATGCCATGGTCAAGTCTGCCAATGTGCAGTTGGTAGGCAAGGAACAGGTAGGCGGCGGACTGGTGACAGTAATGGTGCGCGGCGACGTAGGCGCGGTAAAGGCAGCCACGGATGCGGGCGCGGCGGCCGCAGAAAAGGTAGGAGAACTGATTTCTGTTCACGTAATTGCGCGACCCCATACCGAAGTGGACAACATTCTGCCCCACGGTAAGCTCAGTCAGGGCGGAAATGCTGGGAAGTAATGCTCTATACCAAACAAACAGCGAAAGATAACGTCCGAAACCGTGACGGAAAACGGGTCATCTATTTAGGGAAGGATGACCGTCTGACCAGCGAGGCGAAGGATTTTTTGAGCGCCGAGAGGATTCAGATTCTTTCGGCGGAAGAAGCAAGACCTGCCCGATATTCCTTGCTTTCCGGAGGATTCACGGAGGAAAAGCCGGAGCATATGACCCATCTGAACGGTGACGTGCTTGTGCCCAAGACCCATCCGAGAATCCGCTTCCGGGGGACAATGGATACGCTGGAAGCAGAGATAATGTTATGTCAACTTAAAGCGCCGCAATGGAACAAAGCCTTGGGGGAAGTTCTTGCTTTGGCCAGACGACTGATTCGCTGTGAAGTGCTCGATGAGCCGGTGGGGGAATTTACCCTGTGCGGACTGAGCGAACAGCAGCAGCGTCAGCGCAGCCATTTTCCTCAGGATTTTTACGGACAGCCCCATTTTATGCCGGAGGTAACGGATGGGGAGACGGTGCTGTGGCTGAATCGGGCCAGGTGCGCCGCAAGAAGCGCAGAACTGACAGCAGCGGAGGCCTTTGCCGACCGGGATGGGAATCCCACCCGGTTGGACATTCTCCGGGCGTTGAATCGTATGAGCAGTATGCTGTACATTCTTATGATTCAGCAAAAGGGCAATCCCCAAAGGAGTGAATACGATGGATATTGAGGCGCTGGCAGAGGAACTCATCAGCAGGATTTTTGTAAAGATGGAGGCATCCGGCCGCCACGTTCATGTAACAAAGGAACAGGCGAAGGCGCTTTTCGGGCACAGCCTGACCCCAAAACGCCCCTTGTCCCAGCCGGGCCAGTTCCTTGCCAATGAGCGGGTAACGGTTATTGGTCCAAAGGGACAGTTCCAGAATGTGGCGGTGCTGGGTCCGGAACGAAAGGAAGCGCAGGTGGAGATTTCCCTGACGGACGGGCGTGTGCTTGGCGTGATGCCGCCCATTCGACCGTCCGGGGATGTAAAGAACAGTCCCGGTTGTACCCTTGTGGGAGAAAAGGGGCAGGTGAGCATTGCCCAGGGCGTGATCGCCGCCCAGCGGCATATTCATATGACACCGGAAGATGGCAGACGGTTTGGCGTGCGGGACAAACAGCTTGTGCGGTTGCAGACCTGCACTGACAGACCGATTGTTTTTCAGGATGTGCTGGTGCGTGTCAGTCCGGAGTTTGATACCTATGTGCATCTGGACTACGACGAGGCGAATGCCTGCGGTTTTCAGTCCGGTGATTTGGGGAGGATACTGCTATGAGCAGGGCATTACTCATCGGCTGTGAGCCGGATCGTCCTTTGGGGTATACCTATGTGAAGGAAGAGCCCTTTGATGCGGTAGTCATCGGCTCGTTGACCCTGGGGCAACTGCTGTATTTCCGGCAGGAGCAGGCGCTGCAGGCATTGGCGCAGGGCAAGAGTGTGGTGCTGTATACCCCGGGACTTCCCGAGGCGCCCGGAAACCGCACCTTGTCCGCGGCGCTGGCCTCCCGGCGCAGGGAACTGAAAAGCTGGGGAATTTTATTTGTGGACGGCGCCCAGAAGCGGCTGGTTACTGCCCAGGAAGCGCGCGCTATGCGTCTTTCCGGCAAACAGCCGGGCGCAGGAGCCGTGCTTACGCCTTTAGCCAAGGAAATACTGGAGGGAACAGAATGATTATCGGAACGGTAACAGGATCGGTATGGTCCTCCCGCAAGGCGCAATGCCTGATGGGACAAACCTTTTTGGTGGTGCAGACCTTGAACGGACAGGTGGTTGCCGCCGACCAGGTGGGCGCAGGAACGGGGGATAAGGTGCTTTTGGTTACAGGCACAGTAGCCGCCAAATTCTGTATGGAAGCGCCGGTGGATGCGGCTGTGGTGGCCATTTTGGATCAGGAGGGGAACTGAAATGTCCGTCCACGAAATTCTGATTGTCATTATGGCGGCGTTTGCGGTGCTGGGAGCGCTGGACCGCATTATCGGCAACAAATTCGGACTGGGGCAGGAATTTGAAAACGGCATATTGGCGATGGGTTCCCTGGCGCTGGCAATGGTGGGAATTATCACCCTTGCCCCGGTTCTGGCCGGTGTGCTGCGCCCTGTGGCGCAGCCGGTGTATGAATTTCTGGGAGCAGACCCGGCTATGTTTGCCGGCACAATTCTTGCCTGTGATATGGGCGGCGGCGCGCTGGCGCAGGAGATGACCTCTGACCCACAGGCGGCGCTCCTGGGCGGTGTCATCTGCGGTTCTATGCTGGGCGCGACCATCGTGTTTACCATTCCCGTGGCGTTGGGAATCCTGGCAGAAGAGGATCGCCCGGCCCTGGCCAAGGGAATTCTGGCAGGTATCGTCACCATTCCTGTGGGAATTCTTGTGGGCGGACTGGTGGCCGGATTCCCGCTTATGAAGGTGCTGCGGAATCTGATTCCCATTGTAATGATTGCGGCGCTGATTGCGCTGGGATTGTGGAAAGCAGAAAAGGCGATGATTAAAGGCTTCGGTATTTTCGGGAAAGGCGTAGTCATTCTCATTACCGTCGGTCTGGCGGCGGCCATTGTGGAGAGCCTGACCGGGTTTGCCGTCATTCCCGGTATGGCGCCGGTGGAGGACGGATTCCTCACCGCAGGAGCAATTGCCATTGTGCTGGCAGGCGCGTTTCCATTGGTGTTTGTGATTACAAAGCTTCTGAAAAAACCTTTAATGGGTGCCGGGCGGCTTCTGGGTGTCAATGAAACGGCGGCGGCAGGATTGATTGCCACACTGGCCAACTCCATTGCCACCTTTGGTATGGTGAAGGATATGGACAGCCGGGGCAAGGTGGTAAACGTAGCCTTTGCGGTGTCGGCAGCCTTTGTATTCGGAGACCATTTGGGATTCACGGCGGGTTTTGCGCCGGAGATGCTGCCGGCAATGATTTTGGGAAAACTTGCCGCAGGATTCAGCGCCATTGGCGTGGCGATTTTGCTGACCCGTAAGGAAAAGTAGGAAATGTGGTTGACAAATCCGCCTGTTTGCGGCTATAATCTTAGCAATGGAAAAAAGCTGTGAACAGGAGAGTACGCTGGCCGATACGTTCAGAGAGCCCCGGTAGGTGCGAGGGGGTACGCGGAAGCGGCGGAAGATGGCCTGGGAGCTGAAATGTCGATAGGTAGGCATTTCCGGGTGCGCCCGTCATTGCGCGCAAAGAGGCAGCGCAAGCTGTAAAACAAGGTGGTACCGCGTCGATTTTGTCGCCCTTGGATTTCCGGGGGCGGCTTTATTTTTTGGATAACCGTATGGAATGCGGTTATTTTAGGAGGAACGGAAATGACAGAAAAGAAACCCTATTACATCACCACGGCCATTGCCTATACGTCTGCAAAACCCCACATCGGCAATACCTATGAAATTGTACTGGCCGATGCCATTGCCCGCTATAAGCGGCAGGCAGGTTATGATGTATACTTCCAGACCGGAACGGATGAGCACGGCCTGAAGATTCAGCAAAAGGCAGAAGCGGCCGGAATTACACCCCAGGAGTATGTGGACAATGTGGCAGGGCAGATTAAGGGGATTTGGGATTTAATGAATACCACCTATGACCGCTTTGTCCGCACTACCGACCCGGAGCATAAGAGCAAGGTGCAGAAGATTTTCGCCAAAATGTATGAAAAGGGCGACATCTATAAGGGTAAGTATGTGGGCAAATACTGCACGCCCTGCGAATCCTTCTGGACGGAAAGCCAGCTGGTGGACGGCAAATGTCCCGACTGCGGCCGGGAGTGCGTGGACGCGGAAGAAGAAGCCTACTTCTTTAAGATGAGCAAATACGCTGACCGGCTGATGCAACACATTGAGGAGCATCCGGAATTTATTCAGCCGGAAAGCCGGAAGAATGAGATGGTCAACAATTTCCTGAAACCCGGCCTGCAGGACCTGTGTGTATCCCGAAGCAGCTTTACCTGGGGCGTGCCCCTGGAGTTTGCCCCCGGTCACGTCAGCTATGTATGGCTGGATGCCCTGAGCAATTATATCACCTTCTGCGGCTATGACCCGGACGGCAATCACACAGACCACTATCGGAAATTCTGGCCTGCAGATCTGCACCTGATCGGCAAGGATATTGTGCGTTTCCACACCATTTACTGGCCCATTTTCCTGATGAGTATGGGCGAGCCTCTGCCCAAGCAGGTGTTTGGTCATCCCTGGCTGCTGGTGCAGGGCGGTAAAATGTCCAAGAGTATGGGCAATGTGATTTACGCCGATGATTTGGTGGAACTGTTCGGCGTGGATGCGGTGCGTTATTTTGTCCTGCACGAAATTCCCTTTGCGGCTGACGGCATTATGACCTATGAGCTGATGATTGAGCGTATCAACAGCGAACTTGCCAATATTCTGGGCAACCTGGTCAACCGGACCGTTGCTATGGACAATAAGTACTTTGACGGTCAGGTTATGGCGCCTTCCGTACCGGATGCTGTGGACGAGGAGCTGAAAGCAACAGCTCTGGCAATGCCCGGCAAGGTGAGGGCAAAGATGGACGAGCTGAAGGTGGCAGATGCCATTGATGAAATTTTCGTCCTGCTGCGCCGCGCAAATAAGTATATTGACGAAACGATGCCTTGGGCATTGGCCAAGAGCGAGGAAACGAAGCCCCGTCTGGGAACGGTGCTGTACAACCTGCTGGAGAGCATCCGGTTTGCGGCCATCGCGCTGGAGCCCTTCCTGCCGGATACTTCCGCGCGAATTTTGAAGCAGCTGAATGTGGAAAACGGCGGCTTGGAGAGCTTGAATACCTTCGGCGCAATGCCTGTTGGCGGCAAGGTGGGAGCAGGAGAAATTCTGTTTGCCCGCCTGGATATGGCTCAGAAAATGGAGCAAATCAATGCTTTCAACGCGGAAAAAGCAAAGGCGGCGCTGCCGGCCCTGGAGATTGAGCCTTATACCGACGAGCAGGTGGATTTTGACACCTTCTGCAAAAGCGATTTCCGGGCTGTGAAAGTCAAGGACTGCCAGAGCGTGAAAAAGAGTGATAAGCTGCTGTGCTTTACGCTGGACGACGGTACGGGTACAGACCGTCAGATTCTGTCCGGTATTGCCAAGTACTATAAGCCGGAAGACCTCATTGGCAAAACATTGGTGGCAATCACCAACCTGCCTCCCAGAAAGATGATGGGCAAGGAATCCTGCGGTATGCTGATTTCTGCTGTTCATACGGAAAAAGGTGAAGAAAAACTGAACCTTCTGATGGTCAGCGATGAGATTCCTGCCGGCGCAAAACTATGCTGAAAAAATGGGCGTGTTGCAAAATGACTGCAACACGCCCAGTTATTTTAAATTCTTGCTACGCCGGATTTTTTTGCGGCTTCCGCAACGGCTTTGGCAACAGCCGGGCCCACACGGGGATCAAAGGCGGCGGGGATGATGTGATTCTCATCCAGCTCTTCCGGGGAAATCAAATCAGCCAGCGCCTGGGCGGCAGCCATTTTCATTTCCTCGTTAATGTCGCTGGCGCGCACATCCAATGCGCCGCGGAAAATGCCCGGGAATGCCAGCACATTGTTGATTTGGTTGGGGAAGTCGGAACGGCCTGTAGCGACAATCCGCGCGCCGCCCGCCTTGGCATCCTCTGGGAAGATCTCGGGCGTGGGATTGGCGCAGGCGAAGATGATGGCATCTTCAGCCATGGTTCTGACCATTGCTGTGGTGAGCACACCGGGCGCGGAAACGCCGATGAAGATATCTGCGCCAACAATCACATCGGCAAGGCAGCCGGTTAAGCGGTCCGGATTGGTCAGCTGCGCCATTTGTTCCTGTGCGGGAGTCATACCTTCCACACCCACGCAAAGAGCGCCGATGCGGTCGGTCATCACAATGTTCCGGAAACCCGCGCGCAGAAGAAGCCGGACGATAGCCGTTCCGGCAGCGCCGGCGCCGGAAGTGACAATTTTCACATCCTCTTTTTTCTTGCCGACGACCTTCAGGGCGTTGGTAATACCGGCCAGACTGATAATGGCAGTACCGTGCTGGTCGTCATGGAATACCGGAATATCGCACTTTTCTTTGAGCCTGCGTTCGATTTCAAAACACCGGGGCGCAGAAATGTCCTCAAGATTGATGCCGCCGAAGGAACCGGAGAGCAAATAGACTGTGTTGACAAATTCCTCCACGTCTTTGGTTTTGATGCACAACGGGAAGGCATCCACGTCCGCAAAGGACTTAAACAGCGCGCATTTTCCCTCCATAACCGGCATACCGGCTTCAGGACCGATGTCTCCAAGACCCAAAACAGCCGTTCCGTCGGTGATAACTGCTACCAGGTTGTGCCGGCGGGTCAGGGTAAAGGATTTGGAAGGGTCCTTTTGAATTTCCAAACAGGGCTGGGCAACGCCGGGGGTATAGGCAAGACTCAGTTCTTCTTTGGTACCAACCGGTACTTTACTGATGACCTCGATTTTACCGGCCCACTGCTCGTGAAGCCGCAGAGATTCTTTGGCGTAATCCATAGTTTTCTCCTTTTCAGTCAATCCGCACCGCAACAACCACAAACCGTCCGTTGACCTGGGTGTATTCGCAGGTGGACAGGGTAATCATTTTATCTCCGTAAACCGGGGTGATATCCGTATCATAGAGAGAAAGCCGCTTACAGGTTTTTACAAACTGGTTAAATTCCTCTTCGCTGCCGTTGATAAAATCGTGGTAGGCAAACCCATGTCCGACGGTTGCGGTGGTGATAAATACTGCAAAAACCTGGTAAGTATGATGCTCGGTAAGGGTGTCAAAGGTGATGTAGCGGTGCGTGTCGTAAAAGCTCTTGTCGCTGTACTTGGTCAGAGCAGAAAACATAGAGCCGTCTTTCATATGATGCCCGTAAATGGTGATGTTGTCCGAAGGGGTATTGATATCGCACTCCTCGCGCGCATACAGACTGCCGTGTCCGCTGTAATCTTTATAGAAATTGCGGTACAGATAGTAGTCCGGATAGGAGGGGTAGTGCATAACGGGATAGTTGATTTTGGTATCCTCAATAACCAGCCAACCGGCAACATCGTTGTTGATTTTGTAAATTTCGGCATAGTCGGGGAGAATGGATACAATTTCTCCCGTTTCCGGATCGGTCACTTCCACCCAGGGAGAAACCGGTTCTGTGGGGGTGGAGACATCCTTCGTTTCACCGGGAGCTGTGGTATCATCAGAAACCGGCGGCTGAGTAGGCCGTGCCTGCTGTACGATATTGGCAAGGGCATCGAAGGAATCCTGCTGTTTCATAGACTCGGCAAAGTAACCGATAAGCATACCTGCGCTGACAAGAAAAATGACAGCAAAGACAGATATCAGAACAGTGCGCAACCAAGGCTTCATTTCATCACATCCTTTTGCAGTATTATATCGTTTTCAGCAGAAAATGTAAAGGCAAATTCGCAGAAAAAAACGGCTGGCCCTCTCGACAAAAATGGGTTGCTTTTTTTGCTGTGCTTTGCTATAATACTGTCACATTCCCGCAGGGTTCGTATATCGGTAATACAACGGCTTCCCAAGCCGTGAAGGCGGGTTCGATTCCCGTACCCTGCTCCAATCAAATCCACGCGGCCAAAACTCTGATCGGTTCGAGGAACGCCGTATTCTTTGAAAGCTCCTCATGTTTTGTGAGGAGCTTTTTGTAAACAAAGGGCATTATGGGCAAAAAAACATTCCTTCCGGGCG
>JAZUOF010000029.1:0-3382 GCA_045604565.1 Faecousia sp. | reverse complement strand
GCAGTAATGCGTCTGTGGCGTGTTTTGTTGTAAATATTTCGTTAATAAACATTTTCGGAGGTTGAAATTCTAAAAAAGGGCAATATAATAGAAGAAAAAACTGGGTTAGGTGGTACACTTATGGGTGGAATTGGGAGCCGCATCTCCAACTGGTTTCGCCGGCTTATGACGGGACGCTACGGAACGGACAAGCTGAACACCGCTATTTTGATTACAGCAGTGGTGATTTGTTTGATCTCTCTGTTTGTTCCTTATGCGATACCGAAAATGTCCATGATGCTGGTATACTACGGATTGATGATCTGGGCGCTTTTCAGAATGTTCTCCCGGAATACCTACAAGCGGTATCAGGAGAATCGGAAGTACCTGCAGTTCCTCGACCGGCTGAAAGACCGTCAGCACCGCTATTATGATTGCCCCCGCTGCCGCCAGCAGGTGCGGGTGCCCCGGGGAAAAGGAAAGATTTCCATTACCTGTCCCAAGTGCCGGGAGAAATTTATCAAGAAAACATAAGATAACCGCCGGTCAGCGCACCCAGATACGCGCCCGGCGGTTTTTCGTTTCCACGGCAAATGTCGGTTGCGTTTTGCATAGATTGATGATACCATAAGGGGGAATGAATATGCAAAACCTGACAGAGTATATTGCTGCCCAACCGAAAACCACACCGGTGACTGTCTATCTTTGGCAGGACGGTCCTGTAACCTTCCCCAACTGCCGGGTTTTTTGCGGCGCGCCGGGGTATCAAATCGTTTTCGGCGACTGGAAGGACATTGAACCGGTTCTGGAAACCCATAAGGAATCCATCCGTCATGCGGAAGTGACTTGCGCTTGCCGAAACCGCGCTGTGCCCCTGCTGGATATCCGGGGTCTGCACGCCAGAATCGAGCCCGGAGCCATCATCCGGGAAAAGGTGATCATTGGCGATTGCGCGGTGATTATGATGGGCGCGGTGCTGAATATCGGAGCGCAAGTGGGCGCGGAAAGTATGATTGATATGAATGCCGTACTGGGCGCCCGGGCGACGGTGGGCAAGCGCTGTCATATTGGTGCGGGCGCGGTGCTGGCCGGGGTCATTGAGCCGCCGTCTGCAACACCGGTGGTGGTGGAGGACGATGTGCTTGTCGGCGCGAACGCGGTGGTTCTGGAAGGATGCCGCATCGGCGCAGGTGCAGTGGTGGCGGCGGGCAGTGTGGTCACCCGGGATGTGCCGCCGGACGCGGTGGTTGCCGGCGCTCCTGCGAAAATTATCAAATGGAAAGACAGCAGGACCGCCGAAAAGACGGTCCTGGCAGAGAATATTCGTCAGCTTTAACGCTGTTTACAGGCGTAATAATATGCCTTTTCAAAATCCTTCAGCTCACGGTAGCATTGTTCCAGACGCCCATATACCTTCCGGGGCGCGGTATCTTCTGCTTTATGGAAATGCCGGGCGGCCTGCAGGAAATCCCGTTTGACCAGGAAGGCTTCTGCCCGCAAAAAATGCCAGTAAGCATTTTGTGTGGGCGCTCCGTCCAGAATTCCGATGCACCGGTCGGGATGACCGGTATCCAGCGCGGCGTGAGCGCGCAGCAGCAGCTCATCGGTGTTATCCGGCAACCGGCCGGCAAGGGTGGAGGCGGATTCCGGCTTTGCCCGGTATTCCAGAATGATTTGACGGCGCAGAAGCAAGGCGTCAAAGTAGGCGGAGGATTCTCCCGCCTGAGCGGCTTTTTCCAACAGGGAAAGCGCATAGCCGGTCTTGCGCTGTTCCAGCGCTTTTTCAGCAAGGCGCTGGTAGGTCAGCGCCAGCAGAAGGGGATATTCCTGATCGGCAGGCGGCGTCGTACAGTTTTGCAAAAGGGTGAGAGCTTCTTCCGGCGGTGCGTTGCGGGCCTGCTCCAACAGCGCCCTTTGGGAGAAATCCCCATCATTGAGAAAGTACCCCACCGGCTTACCCAATCGCTGGGCAAGGACGGTCAGCGTAGTCATGGAGGGTTTGGCGCTGCCGTTTTCAATTTGCGAGAGCATATTGCGGGTGATGGTGTCCGCGCAGAGCTGCCGCTGGGAAAGTCCCGCTTCCAGCCGCGCCGCTTTAATCCGTTGCCCCAATTCCATAGGCTGTACCCCCGGGTAATTTATATTTACCCCTATCTTACCACAAATGTTCTGCCCTGACAAGGGGAAGGCGCAAAGGAGTTGTTGATATGAACATCAAAAACCGCCGGGAACTGAAGACGGCTGCCGCCGCAGCATTGCAGGCTTCCCGGCCGGACTTTCGGAATCTGGTCTTTTTCCATACGGCCATTACGCTGGGCCTATCGTTGCTTTTGATGCTGGCAGACTGGGCCTTGCAGCAGGGAGTCAGCGGCACCGGCGGACTGGACGGTATGGGTGCGCGGAGCTTTCTTTCCTCTATTCAGGTGATACTGCGTACTGCCGTGGATTTTGCCATGCCTTTCTGGAATGCGGGTCTTGTCTGGGCGTCTGTGTGTGTGGCCCGGCAGGAGGAGGCGGGTTTTTCCTCTTTGATGCAGGGATTTCGGTGTTTTGGCCCAATTTTGCGGCTGATGTTGGTATGGGCCGGAATAGGAATGCTTCTGATGTTCTTTTGCATCAATGTGGCGGTATTTGTTATCACAGTTCCGGCATTCGGTTCGGCGGGATTTCTGAACGAAGAAATGTTGACAGACCCGGCAATGTTGGAGCAAGTATTGCAGCAGTTTGTAACCCCGGCTGTGATTTTGATATTTATTCTGTTTCTGACGGGACTTCTTTTGCTGTCTTACCGCTTCCGGTTTGCCATTTATGAAATTCTCGATACCTACGGTATGGGGGCATTGGCAGCAATGGGCCGGAGCAATGCCCAGACGCGCGGGCATAAAATGGACCTGTTCCGGTTGGATTTGAGTTTTTGGTGGTACTATGGCTTACAGGCAGTGCTGGTATTTGTGGGGTCGGCGGACGTGCTGCTGCCCTTGATGGGAGTGGCGCTGCCGGTAGATCCTACGACAGCGTACTGGCTGTGTTACGGAGTCTTCCTTCTTGGCACACTGGCCATGAGCCGATATGCCGATCCTTATGTGCAAACGGTCTACGCAACGACCTATCAAACCCTCGGGGAACAGTAAGAAATACCCGTGAAAAAGCCGACATTTGAGGCATAGCTCTTTACGGAGCGCGCTTCCAAGGGCGGCCTCACATAGGGAGTTATACGCTCCAAATCGGATCTTTTTCCCCAAATACTGCAACAAAATTCCACGGCAGGCGTCAGCCTTGCCGTTGAATTTTATCTTGTCTTGTGAAAAAATCTCTCGTTTTGGAGTGCTTCGCAGTTTTGAATAGAAGATTTTTCTTCACAGCAGCCACCGGTGACCGCGTGAATACTGGATGTATTCCAAGG
>JAZUOF010000028.1:0-3833 GCA_045604565.1 Faecousia sp. | reverse complement strand
GGGCGGATCGGCCCGGGGGTAATGGATTTATTTCCAGAGGCCTTCCGGATATTTTCCCTGAGCGGTCATATTTCTCAGAGCGGCCACCACACGGGGCTTATCCGCCGCATAGGTCACGCCGTACCACTTGTCCGCAGAACGCAGAACTTTTACAGTAGCCTTTCCCTCTTTCAGCAAGGCTGCCACCGTCTTGGGCAGGAAGAACTCTGCCTTGGCAGGATTCTTGGGGACCTCTGTTTCCAGGAATGCCGGGAAACGGCTCTCAATTTCGGCCATAAAGCTGGGGGTATAGCCCCACATATTCATAGATACCGGCGCATCGGCAGCCACATCCGTCCAGGTTGCGCCGTCATCCTCTGTAAAGCGGATACCGCCTTCGTACTTTTCGATACGGGTGCGCTCATCAATCTGGGTCAGATAGCCGTTCCCATCGGTGGCGCAGATACCTCTTGCCACAGAGCCGTTGTCTGTCACGGTATTGCCCAGCTCATAGCCTACCATACAGTAATTATACTTCTGTCCGTCCTGGGCGTTGCACAGGAAATCATAAATCACGCGGTAGGCGGATTTTCCGTAGTAATCGTCTGCATTGAGCACTGCGAAGGGAGCATCGCCAATCTCTTTTTTGGCGCACAGCACTGCGTGGCTGGTGCCCCAGGGCTTTACGCGCTCTTCAGGAATCCGGAAGCCCTCGGGAACTTTATCCAGCTCCTGGAATGCATAACGGATTTCCATAGGGCAATTCTTCAGGCGCTCGCCTACTGTTTGCATAAAATCCTTTTCGATGGCCTTTTTAATAATAATCACAGCCGTTTCAAAACCGGCCTCGTGGGCATCGTACAGAGAATAGTCCAAAATCGCTTCGCCGTGATTTCCCACCGGGTCAATCTGCTTCAGTCCGCCGTAGCGGCTTCCCATACCGGCGGCCATAACAACTAATACAGGTTTTTTCATATATGTACCTCCCTAATGATCCAGGTTTCTCCATTATAGCCACTGCCTTGCCAAAAGGCAAGTGTCGGGCAAAATCTTTGTAAATGTTGAATAATATTGTCCCAAAAATTCCTATATATCCCAAAAGAAAATGGGCATTTTGGGGATTTTCTGCCAGGAAAACTCTCCCACAAGCTCCCTTGCGCTTATGGATGTTTTTCGGTCAATCAGACCGGCGGCGCAGGCCAGCGCGCCCAAAAGCTGTTCCGGTGTGACCTTTTGACGGAGCACACCCAAATCCATATCCTGATCCCGTTTGCTCAGCCGCCGTCCGTCTGCTGACATCAGCATAGGCACGTGAGCATACGCCGGGTGAGAAAAGCCGAACAGCTCCTGCAGGTACATCTGTCGGGGGGCTGAGCTGAGCAGGTCCATTCCCCGCACTACCTCGGTCACGCCGCTTTCTCCGTCATCCACAGTAACCGCAAGCTGATATACCCACGCGCCGTCTCCCCGGCGCACGACAAAATCGCCGCAGTCCGTGGCAAGATTTTCCTCATAGTGTCCCTGCACCCAGTCCTCCACATTCCACTGCCTGTCCGGAACTTTCACCCGCCAGGCCGGTGGACGAGCAAAGGCATCCCTTTGGGTCTGGGTCAGATTGCGGCAGGTTCCCGGATATACATAAGTGCCGTCGGAAAGATGGGGCGCATTCACGCTGTGCAGTTGGGAACGGGTGCAGTAGCAGGGGTAGAGCAAATCCTTTTCCTTCAGCAGGTTAAAATACTTCCGGTAAGTATCTCCCCGAAGGCTTTGGGGCGTAGTTTCCTCATCCCAGTCCAGTCCCAGCCAGGTTAAATCCTGCCGGATCAGGGCGGCTTTTTCCCCATCGGTACGCTGCGTATCCAAGTCTTCCATACGCAGAATCATTTTGCCGTTTTTGCTCCGCACAGACAGCCACGCCAGCAGCGCCGCAAACACATTGCCCAGGTGCATTCTGCCGGAAGGCGTGGGGGCAAAACGGCCTACGGGCACAGTAGGATTCACTTCCATTGGAGCACACCTCCGTTTTGCCAAAGCCATATCCCCGCTACGGCCAATGCCACAAGAACCAAAAGGATTACAAGCTTTTTCAGCCATCTCTTCTTAGGGGGCATCCGTACGGCCTCGCTGTAAGATTCCAAATCCAAATCCGTCTTGTCTGTGTTATAAATTCTGAAGGATTTTTCCACCGGGCTTTGGGTTTCCTGGGCGGAAAACAGTTGGTTTTCTATCCTTTTCAAATCCTGATTTCGGTGCTTTCCCATACTGGCTCCTCCCCCCTGTTTTTTGTTATTGTACTGCAATCCGGCAAGAATGTAAAGCAACCGATTTCCCCCTTGTGAAAAACAAAAAAATAGTGTATGATAGGAATGAATCCCGGAAAAAAAGGAGGTGTCGTTATGGTGATTGATCCGGAGGAACGCAGACGTCAACGGGAAGAAAAGAAAATGATACGTCAGCGCCAACGGGCCAGAATGTTGCGTATTCTTGCCGCCGTAGCGGTACTTCTGATTGCCGCTTTGGTGCTTGTTGTGGCCTTTGGCCGGATGGACAATGCTCCCACCGACCCCACGCAGCCTGCCACGTCTGCTACGGACACACCCCCTGAGGAAACAGAAGACTCCTCCCCGCCGGAAACCACCTTGCCGGAAGCGGAGCCTACCGTCATCCATTTTCTTGCCGGCGGTGATTTGAATGTGACAGACCGGGTCGTAGCCTCCGGCGGTGACAGCTATGACTATACCCGGGCATTTTTGGATATTGCCCCCCTGCTGGCCTCCGCAGACCTGACTGCCTTGAATTTTGAAGGAAATCTGTGCAGCGCGCCTTACGGGGCCAGCGCATCTGCGCCTCAGAACCTGGCATACGCCCTGAGCCGCGTGGGTGTGGATATGGTACAGCTTGCCAACTCCTATTCCATCCACCGGGGTGTTTCCGGTCTGCGCACCACCATTGAGAACTTCCGCGCCGCCGGATTGGAGCCGGTGGGCGTATTTATGAATCAGGAAGATTACCGCCAACGGGGCGGTTACACCATTTTTCAGGTACAGGGCGTGAAGGTTGCGGTGGTGTCCTTCACCAAAGGTATGCTCAATGGCACAGCGCTGCCTCCCGGCAACGAAACGATGGTCAACGTGCTGTACACCGACTATGACAGCACTTATCAGAAAGTAAATACCCAGAAAATCACTTCGGTTCTTCGTTCCGTGGCAGAGGAAGCTCCGGATATTACCATTGCCCTGCTGCACTGGGGCAGTGAATATAACGATACCATCCGCTCCTCCCAAAACTCCATCGCGAATCTGATGCTGCAATACGGTGTGGACGCCATTATCGGCACCCATCCCCACCGGGTTCAGAAAATGGTATTTGACCAGGAAAAAGGCACTTTTATCGCCTATTCTCTGGGAGATTTCTTCTCAGATGCAAATAAAAGCGGCTCGGAATATTCCGTACTGCTGGATTTGGAAATTACCAAAGCCGTGGACGGCACTACCACAATCACCGGCTACTCCTACACTCCGATTTTCACCGTGGCAGAGGAAGAGAAGCCTCTGAGAGTTCTTCGGATTCGTGAAGCTATGGCCGCCTATGAATCCGGCTACATTGACCGGGTCAGCGAGGAAACCTACAACGCGATGGCATACGCCCTTCAGCGAATTGAGGCTCGTATTCACGCCGAATAAAAATCATAACCACCGGCCGTGTGCCGGTGGTATGCACAGGCCCCCTTAGGGCCTTTTACTAGCCGAGCCTATAGGCTCATCGAGGTTTCTTTCGCTTGCGTGTTCTGCCTTACTACCGCAGATGCGGTTATTTACGCACCGAAGGCCCCCTCTGACGAGGGGGCTGGCTTT
>JAZUOF010000027.1:0-5615 GCA_045604565.1 Faecousia sp. | reverse complement strand
CGGTAAGTACGAGGTGCTTTACATCATCGACCCTGCACAGGGCGAGGAAGGCATCGCCGCGCTTGTGGAAAAGTTCAAGGCAATGGTGGAAGCGGAGGGTACTCTGTCCGAAGTCAACGAGTGGGGCAAGCGTCGTCTGGCATATCCCATCAACGACCTGACCGAGGGTTACTATGTTCTGATGAACATTGAGACCAAACCCGAGTTCCCTGCAGAGCTGGAGCGTGTGATGAAGATCACCGAAGGCATCCTGCGCTGCATGACCACCGCTGTGGAAGCTTAAGGAGGATCTCTTATGCTGAACCACATCGTCATCATGGGTCGTGTGACCCGTGACCCCGACCTGCGCCGTACCGGCAGCGGTGTCGCTGTCGCATCCTTCGCCCTGGCGGTGGACCGCGATTTCTCCCCCAGAGACGGCGGCGAACGGGAAACGGATTTCATTGACTGCGTAGCTTGGCGTCAGACCGGAGAATTTGTCTCCAAGTATTTCACCAAGGGTCGTATGGCAGTGGTATCCGGTCGGCTCCAGATTCGCAACTGGACCGATAAGGACGGCAACAAGCGCCGCACCGCCGAAGTGGTGGCAGATAATGTCTACTTTGGCGACAGCCGCCGTGAAGGCGATAATGGCGCAGCGCCTGCAGCAAATGGCTTCAACAGCTACGCTGCTCCTGCTCCTTCCGCATCCGATTTTGCGATGCTGGATGATGACGACGCACAGCTGCCCTTCTAAATTTTCTTGACTTTTCTACAATGTTACGAAGGAGGTAATCCCCATGGCTAACGAACAGCGTGTCAGTCCCCGTAAGCGCAAGAAGGTTTGCGCTTTCTGCGTGGACAAAGTGACCAGCATTGATTACAAGGACACCGCAAAGATCCGCCGTTACCTGTCCGAGCGCGGCAAGATTCTGCCCCGCCGTACTACCGGCACCTGCGCGGCTCACCAGCGTGACCTGACCACCGCTATCAAGCGCGCCCGTCAGATTGCTCTGCTGCCCTACGTTGCTGACTGATTTCACAATCAAACACCCCGGAACTGTTGTGTTCCGGGGTGTTTTGCGTTATAGATGCAGTACACGGTCCTTAATTTCCTGGGTACGGCCCTGATTCCAGAACTGGGTGCCGATATAGCCGCAGGTGCGTCGGGCCACGTTCATTTTGGCCTGATCCTTGTTGCCGCATTGCGGGCAAACCCAAACCAGTTTGCCATCCTCGCTGACAGCCTCAATTTCTCCGTCAAAACCACATTCGTGGCAGTAGTCTGACTTGGTATTCAGCTCTGCATACATAATGTTATCGTAGATGAACTTCATCACTTCCAGCACCGCGTCAATGTTATTTTGCATATCCGGTACTTCCACATAGCTGATTGCGCCACCGGGGGAGAGCTGCTGGAATTCCGATTCAAAGGCCAGCTTGGTGAAGGCGTGTATCTCTTCCGTTACGTGGACGTGGTAGGAATTGGTAATATAGCTCTTATCGGTGATGCCGGGAATTTTCCCGAAGCGGTTTTGCAGACACTTGGCAAATTTGTAGGTGGTGGACTCCAACGGGGTGCCGTAAAGGGAAAAATCAATATTGTGTTTGGCTTTCCAACCCTTGCAAGCATCGTTCATGTGCTGCATTACCTGCAAGGCAAAGGGTTTTGCCTCCGGATCGGTATGACTGCGCCCGGTCATATATTTCACACATTCATAAAGACCGGCATAGCCAAGACTGATTGTAGAATAGCCGCCATAGAGAAGCTTATCGATGGTCTGGCCCTTTTCCAACCGCGCCAGCGCGCCGTATTGCCACAGGATCGGCGCGGCATCAGAAAGTGTGCCTTTCAGCCTTTCGTGTCTGCAGAGCAATGCCTCGTAGCACAGATTGAGCCGCTCGTCAAAAATTTTCCAGAATTTTTCCATACTCTTTCCGGAGGAGAGCGCCACGTCTACCAAGTTGATGGTAACAACACCCTGATTAAACCGGCCATAGTACTTGGGGTTGCCCGATTCGTCCACATAGGGGGTCAGGAAGGAACGGCAGCCCATACAGGTATAGCAGTGGCCCACACCGTTTTTGTCCACCTTCAGTTCCAGCATCTTCTTTTCGCTGATATAATCGGGAACCATCCGTCTGGCGGTGCATTGGGCAGCCAGTTTGGTCAGATACCAGTAGGGAGAATCCTCTGTAATGTTGTCCGGCTCCAGCACGTAAATCAGTTTGGGGAAACCGGGGGTAATCCAAACGCCTTTTTCGTTTTTCACACCCTCATAGCGCTGCAGAAGCATTTCTTCAATAATCAGGGCCAAATCCTTCTTTTCCCGGTCATTGCGCGCCTCGTTGAGATACATAAACACGGTAATAAAGGGGGCCTGTCCGGTGGTGGTCATCAGGGTGATGACCTGGTACTGAATGGTCTGTACGCCCTTGCGGATTTCATCCCGCAGGCGAAGCTCCACTACCTGGCAGATATCCGATTCGGTAGCGCTGACACCCAATACCTGCATTTCTTTTTCCACATTCCTGCGAATACGCTCCCGGCTGATTTGCACAAAGGGAGCCAGGTGCGTCAGGCTAATGGACTGACCGCCGTACTGATTGGATGCCACCTGGGCAATAATTTGGGTAGCAATGTTGCAGGCGGTGGAGAAGGAGTGGGGTTTTTCAATTAACGTGCCGGAGATGACCGTGCCGTTTTGGAGCATATCTTCCAAATTTACCAAGTCGCAGTTATGCATATGCTGCGCATAGAAATCGGCATCGTGGAAATGAATAATACCGGCATTGTGCGCATCCACAATTTTCTTGGGCAGGAGCAGACGGGATGTAATATCCTTGGATACCTCGCCGGCCATATAGTCCCGTTGAACCGCATTAATGGTGGCGTTTTTGTTGGCATTTTCCTGCTTAACCTCTTCGTTGCTGGCCTCAATCAACGTCAGAATGCGGTCATCGGTGGTATTGGACTGACGGAGCAGACTGCGAACATAGCGGTAGGTAATGTAAGACTTGGCCACTTCATAGGTTCCGCAGGACATAATGGCTTTTTCCACCAGGTCCTGAATTTCCTCCACGGAAGGACTACGGCCCATTTCCTCGCAGCTTGCCTGTACATTCCGTGCGATTTGCAGAATTTGCTTAGAAGTGAGGCGTACAGTTTCCTCCACAGTTTCGTTGGCCTTGCTGATGGCGGTTTCTATTTTTTCAATATCAAATACGGCCTCGGTGCCGTTGCGTTTGATGATTTTCATTGGTATCCTCCTATGGTTTCCAGTGGTAAAACGATGAATTAAATACATTATACTACATATTGTGGTTTTTGCAAGATGTAATCACAAAATACGGGAAAAATGAGGTAAAAACATCCGGCGCATTGCAATAGCGGAGAAAATATAGTATAATGGCGCAAGCAGGAGCATAAAGGGGATTATTCTATGAAAGAGTCGTTTGGCACCCTGTCCAACGGTGAGCAGGCATTTTTATATACGATATCCGGCGGTGGACTGACCGCCTGTATTTCCGATTTTGGCGCCACACTGGTGCGGCTGTATATGCCTGATGGACAAGGCGGCAGAGTGGATGTGGTGCTTGGCTTTGACGATGCTAACCGCTATTACCGCAATGCGCCTTATATCGGCGCGACCATCGGCCGCAATGCCAACCGAATCGCCAAAGGACAGCTGACTGTGGACGGAAAAGCGTATCATTTGGCAATCAATAACGGACCGAACAGTCTGCACAGCGGGCCGGACAGCTATGCGTTCCGCCTGTGGCAGGTGGTGCGGTGGAGCGAATCGTCCATCACGTTGTCTATGCACAGTCCGGACGGAGACCAGGGATTCCCGGGCAATGCCCAGGTGAATGTCACCTACAAGCTGGAATATCCGTCTACCATGCGGATTAGTTACGATGCCGTTGCCGACCGGGATACGGTATTCAATATGACCAATCATACCTATTTTAATCTGGCAGGACATCATAAACCGGAATGTGCGATGGATCAAACACTGATGATGCCGGCCCGGTTCTTTCTCCCGTCCGATGCCGGCTGTATTCCCACAGGAGAAATGCGGCCGGTTGCGGGTACGCCTATGGACTTCCGCGAGGCAAAACCGATTGGTCAGGATATTCAGAAGGATTATGACTGTCTGCGGCTGCAACGGGGCTATGACCATAATTTTGAGGCATACGGCCAACCCAATGCGGTGCTTACCGATCCGGTATCCGGACGGAGCGTAGCCATTACCACGGACTGCCCGGGATTGCAGCTTTATTCCGGAAACTTTCTGAAAGGGGAAATGGGCAAGGACGGGGTATGCTATTGCCGCCGGGGCGGCGTTGCCATGGAACCACAATATTTCCCGGACGCAGTAAACCACCCGGAGTGGGCGCAGCCTGTGTTTAAGGCCAATGAACCCTACCACAGCGAAACGGTATATGTGTTCAAAGAATAAAATTTTGCTCTGCTTTTTATTGTGTTGGGAAAGATATTTCGCAAGTTACGCTTTTTTGCACCTGCCGTATATTTCCGCATAAACTGTCCTATAAGCAATCTCTGCTTATTTCCCAAAACCAATCGGGAGGTATAACCATGTCTGAACAACTGCAAGGGAGTGTCCGCTGCGGTCCCGAGGACCTGCGTGATGCACTGTCCATTCACACAAGAAAGATTACCGACAGTTGCCGGGATAAGGATTGTATTGAGGACCTGCGGGTCTACCTGACCACCAGCTCCCAATCCATATTGGATACAGTACCCGGCGCAAAGGTTCGCTGTGCGGATCTTCTTTATACCTACATTGATGTAGAACCGGTTGCCTTTGACCGGAATCACTACTGCATTGACGTGACCTTCTACTACCGCATTTTGGCGGATACCGTGGTGGGCGCAGGACGGCCTGCGGCGTTGTACGGTCTGGCAGTCTTTTCCAAGCGGGCTGTGCTGTGCGGTGAGGACAGCAGCGCCCACATTTTCACCAGCAATACCCGCTTGGGGGAACTGGACGGCCGCACCCGCTACAGAGTCAACAGTCCCACTGCCGTGGTGGAGGCGTTGGATCCTATGGTGCTTGCATCGAAAGTGCGGGAAGTGTGCGACTGTCATAAGGACACCACAGTCATTCAAATCCCCGAGGCGATTCTGCAGATGTTTGATGAGGAACTGGTGCTGTCCGGGGAAAACCGCCGCTTGTATGTCACCTTGGGGCAGTTCTCCATCATCCGTCTGGAAAGAGATGCCCAGCTTGTGGTGCCGGTACTGGATTACAGTATTCCTTCCAAGGAGTGCTGTGATGCGGCCGGCTGCTCGGAGGATCCCTGCGAGATGTTCTCCCGGATTCCGTTCCCGGCAGAGCAGTTTGCGCCCAAGGGGTGCGATAACCGCAGCGAAACCTGCGCTTGCTACACAACCACCAATACCAATTAAAAAAAGGGAGGGTCAACGACCCTCCCTGATTTTTTTAGGATTACCGGCGCATCAGCCGTCTGCGCGCAATGTTGATAGGACCTTCCTGCATGTGATTGATCCAGGCCAGACTCTTTCCACAGCCGTATACGACGCAGGAGTCGGGATCATCTGCCAGGGTGCAGGGGATGCCGGTACGCTCCGTCAGGAGCATATCCATTCC
>JAZUOF010000026.1:0-4670 GCA_045604565.1 Faecousia sp. | reverse complement strand
CGTCACCGGTCATACCTACGGTATGCCCCTGCTTTTTCATAGCCAGAATGAGTTTGCGCTTTTGGTCAGGAGTCACGCGGCCGAATACGGTATAGCGTTCCACCGCCTGAAGATAATCCTCTTCCGTTTTCAAGTCTCCCGCGTCAATATAATTTTCCGCGTGTTCAATACCGGCACGGCGGGCAACTGCGGAAGCGGTTGCGGCGCTGTCACCGGAGATGACCTTTATGCAGACGCCCTGTTCCCGGAAATAGGCAAAGGTCTCTGCCGCCTTTTCCCGCAGGCGGTTGGTCAATGTTACCAGCGCGAGGGGATTTACCCGCTGGGGATCCAGGCCGTCCGGCTGGGGATCGCCGTCATAGCGGGCTACCAGGAGCACCCGGTAACCTACAGAAGTCCATTCTTCCACATCCTTTTGGATTTCCGAATAGGTACTGCCGGTAATAACATCCGGAGCACCCACCAAAAATGCGCCCTCTCCTTCAAATACGCCGGCGCACCATTTGCTTTGGGAAGTAAAAGGCACATATCTGGTACAGCGCCAGGGAGAGCGCCCGCCAAACAACTGCCAAATGGCCTTGGCGGTATCGTTTTCCGGTTCCCGGCTTCCGTACATAGCCGTCAGGACCTGTTCTAAGTACTCGTGGGGATGTCCGGACAGAGGAACAACACTTTCCACTTCCATTACCGGCTCGGTAATGGTGCCCGTTTTGTCCACACAGAGCATATCTACCCGGGCAAGGGTTTCAATACAGTTCATATCCTGCACCAGTACCCGGTCGCGGGTCAGCTTCAGAGAGGACAGCGCCAGGGCAATGCTGGTTAGCAGGTAAAGTCCTTCGGGAATCATACCGACCAGGGCGGCTACGGTTTTTTCTGCGCTGGACTGGGCATCCAGCATCATTACCTTAAAATGATCGTAAAACAGCAGAACACCCACAGGAATAAGCACTACGCCCATAAACCGGACAAGCTTATCCAGACACAGCATCATCTCGGACTTGGCGGCGCGGGGGTCGGCTTTGGCGGCGGCGGTTAACCGGGCGGCAAAGGCATCGTCGCCTACATTTGTCAGCTGCGCCCGTCCCCGTCCGGTTACCACAAAGCTGCCGGATTTCAGAGAATCTCCCGGCTTTTTCAGAATCAGGTCGGCCTCGCCGGTAAGCAGTGCCTCATTGACCTGCAATTCACCGGACCGGAGAATACCGTCGGCGCAGATTTGATTGCCTGCGGAGAATTCCACAATATCGTCACGCACCAAAAGGTCGGAGCGCACATCCACCAAATGACCGTTGCGAAGGGTTTTCAGTGTTTGCGCGGCCACCAGCGTCAGTTTGTCCACGGCCCGTTTGGCGCGGATTTCCTGGAAAATACCGATGGCAGTGTTCACCAGAACGATAATCATAAAGGTCATATTCTTGGGGGATGAGCCGAAAATGGCCAAAATGACTGCCAAAATCACAAACACCAGGTTAAAGAAGGTGAGCAGGTGCTGTAAGACAATCTCTTTTTCCGTCCGCCCGGCCTTTGCGGTGACCTGATTGCTCCAGCCGGAATCCAGACGCGCCTGCACCTGAGCATCGTTCAGACCCACATTGGGGTCCGCCTGTAGAATTTCAATATCCTCTCGTTGCTTTACCATACGATCCCATTCTTTCTGTCATAAATTACCAAAAGGCTGCCCCGCGCCACGTGAATACGGGCCTTTTGTCCGGTAAATTTGTTGCTGACGCCCAAGGGAAATCCGGAAGTTAATGTGCCGTTATGCAGGGGGTAATGAAGGCCTGTGATGTCCACGCCGGCAGCGGAATCTCCCATGCAAAACACAGAAATGGTTCCGTCTGCACCTGGCGGAAATTCCAGAGCGCCGTTTTGAAGCACAGTGACAATCTGATCCTTCCCCACCAGGAAGCCTCGGGCGCCTCGGTCGGCAAGGAACTGCAAGGTCTGCAGATTGGCAACGGTGTGATCCAGCCGCGCTCCCTCCAGCGCGCCGTAAAAGACGAAGTGGGTAAAATCTCTTTCCAGTCCCCGGCGGGCGGCCAGCATAGCATCGGTATCGTCTTTTTCTGCCGGGTAGCATTCTGCGCCGTCCGGCACATAACCCAGGGAGTCAAAATCCCCTAAAATCAGGTCGGGTGTAATATTTATCCCACGGGCATGCAGCAGACCGCCGTCGGCGGCAATTACAAAGTCCTGCGGCTCAGGCGGCGCAAGCAATCCGTTGAAACCGCCGGCGCAGAACACGATGCACTTGGCCATAAAAAACCACCTCACAATTTATAAAAATATAATACCACATTCTGTAAAAAAACAAAAGAGGAACTTTTATAAAAAGCGCGGCGCAACAAAAGATACTTTGTAAAGGAGCAGCCTGCGTTTTGGATACAAAAAGAGCAGGAACAAAAGTTTCCTTTCGTTCCTGCTTTTGGATTATCGGGTCATAAGAGGTTTTACCTTTCTGCGGTAAATCCGGAGGAAGAACAGCGTGGTTAACGCGGAGCTGACGACCTCTGCCAGGGGGAAGGACCACCATACCGCATCCACACTTCCGGTCAGACTCAGAAGGTACGCCGCAGGCACCAGCACTACGAGCTGACGGCATAGGGAGGTGATGGTGGAGTAGATACCGTTACCCAACGCCTGGAAGCTGGCGCCCAGAGCAATACCCACCGCCGCAATGGGAAAGTGGTAACTGACTGTACGCAAAGCGCCGATGCCGAACTTCACCAAATCCTCAGACGCTGTATCTCCGGAAGAACTGAAAATACCCATCAACATATCGGGGAACAGCTGAAACACCGTAAGACCCAGCAGCATAATCACCAATGCGGAAACCAGGGAGAGCTTTAGTGTGCGGGTAATGCGGCGGGGTTGCAGCGCGCCGTAATTGTAGGCAATAATGGAGATGGCGGCATTGTTAATGCCGAACAGCGGCATAAAGAAGAAGCTTTGCAGGCGAAAATAGATGCCGAACACCGTGGCAGGAGTCTGCCCCAAGGTATCCTTGAAGCCCATAAAGATCTGATTCATACAGAAGTTCATCACAGAGCCGATGGCCATCATAATAATGGAGGGTACACCGACGGTGAGAATCTTGCCGATGACATCACGCCTGGGCTTGAGATAACGCAAGGCAAAGCATACATCGTGATTGCGGGTCAGATTGAAAATCACTGCCAAAATGGCCGCAATCCACTGACTGACTACCGTGGCAATGGCCGCGCCAGCCACTTCCATACCGGGCACATAGAAGGGCAGCTGGATGCCGAACTGCCGGGACAATCCGTCGGAGCCCAGGATCAGGATGGGGTCGAGGATAATGTTCAGCAAAGCGCCGGCGCCCTGAGTATAGAGGGTATAAATGGTGCGGCCGGAGGCCTGCAGGAGCCGTTCGCCCAAAATTTCCACAAATATGCCCAGAGTAAATACGCAGCAGATGGTGGTGTAGCTGATACCGTATTGGGTGGTGTGCGCATTGGCGCCGAATACGGAGTAGTAGGGCGTTACCCCTAAAAAGCCGAAGAGCATAAAAAGTCCGATGAGCAAAGCGGTGATGACAATGCCGTTACCGGCCGCCTGATTTGCCCGTTCCCGGTTACCCTCGCCCAATGACCGGCTGAGCAGGCTGTTCATACCCACGGCGATACCCGTCGCGCAGCCAATCTGCAGGTTCTGAATGGGGAAGGCAAAAGAAAGCGCTGTGACCGCATCGGTGGATACCAGGGAAACGAAGTAGCTGTCCACCACATTGTAAAAGGCCTGTACCAGCATAGAGAGGACCAGGGGCGCAGACATAGTAAACAGCAGTCTGCCCACAGGCATGGTTCGCATTTTGTTCTCCCGTAAATCGGGAATCTTTTTCTCTGACAAATTTATCATTCCTCATGCAATAATCATAATACCCGATGATTATAGCCAATGTCCCGGAGAAAATCAACTGCTCCGAAAAAATACCTTTTCCGCCAGCCGGTAAAGACGCATCGCGCCCAAACCCACAGGCATCCACAGCAGGGAAAAGGCAAGACAAATCTGTCCCTGAAAGTGAAAAGGCATATTCCGGTAATCCCAAACCCGGTGATTCCGGTTGACAATCAGACCGGTGAGCAGCTCTACGGCGGTAATAATGCCTGAGCCTGCCAGGGCCTTTGCCGGCGGCGGAAAAGCAGTCCGGGAAAGCTTTCCCAACAGCAAAAAGCAGCTTCCCCCGGCAAAAAACATACTGCTGTGACTTCTGCCCCGGTATAAAAGCTCCAAAAGCACATAGCCTAACCCACCGAAGGAAAACAGGAGCGTGTTTTTGAGAAGCTTCAAAATCATCACCTCTGTGTCATCTTTCCCAAAAAAATCTTTTAAAATACAAACTTTTCTCTTGACAAACATTACCCCCACAGATATAATGATAAAGCTGTTTCAGCACCCGTGTCTTAACAAAATATGGCGGCGTAACTCAGTTGGTAGAGTAGCCGGTTCATACCCGGTATGTCACCTGTTCGAATCAGGTCGCCGCTACCAGGCCCGTTGGTCAAGCGGTTAAGACACCGCCCTTTCACGGCGGTAACATGGGTTCGATCCCCTTCCGGGCCACCACGAAAAAAGTCACCTTTGTCTACTGACAAAGGTCACTTTTTTCAATGATATCCGTTCCTTGTGGAACGGGTGATATATCT